>JAOAHO010000043.1 GCA_026415195.1 Bacteroidia bacterium
ATGTAAACGTGCTTTATGATGTATTCAGTCATGGTTTTGTTTGATTTTTTTTAAGTGATTTGTTTTGCAATGGTCTCATTATGTCAATCAAATAACTTTTAAATTAAAACAAGATCATATTTTATCTAAATAACAAATTTCTGTTATTTATTTATTGTAAATTGTTTTACCACAATATGACCATGAGTAAAATAAAATTTAACTATATAAAACCCTTGGTTAAATCTTGAAATATCCAAATATAAACTTTTATCCATTTGATATGTTCTGCCAAGTGCATCAACGATTTCAATTTTATACAAATAATTAAAATCTTCCTCATTCATATTTATCATTACGAAATTTTCTGCCGGGTTAGGATAAATCTGAATTGCTCCATTGTCTGTCATTGATTTACTTTCAAGATCCCTCATTATTTCTTCCTCAAATTCATCTTTTATTTCTTGAACAAATTCCAAATTATTATTCTCATCCTCATAAATTATAGATCCAGGTTTAAGTTTTCCTGAAATATTCGAACAAGCATTCACAATTTCAGCCCTTAAAAAGGTGCCTTCTTCAAAAATCACATCATTCAAAAATGCAATTTCTTCTGTTGCCATAATGTGTGTGGGAAAATCATGCCATGCATTACTTGCTTTTGGAGGTTCATTCAAATAAGTATTATTACCTATACCGTTACTAACAGTAATAGATTTTCCTGTTAAAAAATTTGTTTTACGTGAAAAAATTTGAAATTCATTTTCATTATTCACTTGTATGTTTTGGCCACAATTGAATGGCTGATAAAACCTTACCCAATCCGTTTTCATTTTTTTGTTTTCATCCGTAAAATTATTCCAATCAGTATAAAGTTTTTGTTGATAATCATCTACTGCATAATAATGTATAATGAAATCAATTAACACCGACATAACAAAATCATCCATAGGAAATGACAAATCTTTAATTACCTCATTCCATTTCCAACAGTTATTGCTGTTGAAAGGAGAAGTTTGATTACATGATTGTGCATTAGCCATATAATTGCAGTCCCTTGTTTTATTAGGGAGAGGTTTGCTTGAATGTGTATGACATGGTTGATTAGGAATAGAACCATCGTAGTACCTGGTAGCATAAAAAACCAAGGTGTTGTCAAGGTAAACATCAATCGAGTAATTGGTCCAAACACATCTAAAAATATGGTCATTATTAAAAAAATTTGAGGGGACTCCAAATTTTCTATCCCTATTGCAATCCAATGAATGATGATGAATTGTCGTATGCATAGAGTGATAAGTTTCACAATTATTTTTTGTAATATCTTTATCATAAAATTCAAAAATATCGATTTCAGTTGGTCCCGATAACAACCAAAAAGCCGGAAACAACAAATTATTTTCCGGAATTTTTATTTTTGCCTCAAAAACCCCATTTGTTAATTTGAACCTTGACATAGGTATACCTGTCGTAAAACTATACGTTTGGCTTGAAGAACCTACATAAGGTGTGGCAGTAATAGGGTTTGCCAATTTCGTCAACACCTGATTCAAATAACTGTTTTGGCAATAAATATCGCCCCTGTGAATAGGCGATGTGTCATTTCCTACCCAAATTCTGCTTAAGGTATTATCATTGGTTTTATAATCTCCGTCAGATGTCCATCCCATACTAAACCTCCAGTTATCCATTAATTCGTTAGTATAGTTAAATTCGTCATAATAAACGGCATAAAAATAGTAACCGCATCCGTTAAGCGGCCTTTCATCTTTTACTTTTACTTTTGATTCACAATATTTATGTGTTCTAGAAATTTTTAATGGGAAGTTTTGTGCAATAAGTAATGTTAAAAATAAATTAATTAATACAATATATTTTAAGGTTTTCATAATGCTATAAATTTAATCCAATGGTTACATTAATTGTGTTTTTATGAACTATATAATAAAATTTATAAAACCCAATAGTCGGAAACATGTATTGATGATAAAAAGAGAAACTTAAATATTTAATATTTTTTGAATTATAAGATACCCCGTTTCTAATGGAATAAAAAATGCTGTTATAATATTGATGCCGAATACCATTGTAATTGAAAAAATAATATATTTTACCTTCAAACATACCAAAAAATGTATCAAATGTCATCCCAATCAATGACTCCAAACGTAATGATTTTTTTAACCTGAAACTTCCACCCATAAAAAACTGATAAGACCTTATACTATTAAAATTACCATTAAACGATTCATGAACAACCTGGCTTGCCATCAAGAGTTTTCTGTATCTGAACTTAAACCCAATCGGTATTTCTCCTCCATATTGTAATATACTATTCAATCGTCTTTTAAAAAAATATTTTGAAATTAATCCATTTTCAGAAATTAATCCATAACCATATCCCAAATAAAATGAAGCATGAAAATGTTTTTTCTTCGTTTTTGTACTATCATTATTTGCATAAGTTATCAAAGAAAATAACAAATTAAATAAAATTATTATTGTGATTTTTTTTAATATCATTTTTTTAATTGCTCTAGACTCTTATTTAAATCAATTATAATCAAATATAGTTCCTCTATCTTTTTCAACAATATTGCATTCATTTCATTCACATCATATCCATTCTGCAAAATTTCATTTTCAGACGGAACACCGGGCAAATGTTTGTTTTTGATAATAAAATTTTCGATTTCATTTAAATCATATTGGAATTTATCACTAAATACATGATCTGCCCAATTGGTTGGCTTTAATACATATAAACTTTTACAGGCAGCTTTTCCATCCACATGCAACATAGCATCTGAATGGGTAGTTACCACTTTTTTTGCGCCTATATAGGTCTTTCCATCGCCCATTACCTGAAAAACCGTGGGTGTACTTGAGGCATTGTTAAATGTCCTGATGGTTAATGCGGGCTTGTACCCTTTTACCATAATTTGGGTTTCCCCGCTTCCCTTAACCATAAAAGAATGTAGCCCGTTAAAATTATCCGGGGCCTGGCTTCCGGTATTTTGTATGCTGATGGCATTCAAATCCTGATGATACGTCCTCACTTTCACCCCAGCTCCGCTATGCGTATGAACCAAAAGCCCAATGTTATTATTATCATTCACTATTCCGTTCACGCTGTCGCCAATCTCCACATGCTTCATCGCCCTTACAAAGCGTTCCAGAAAAATTTTAGAATATTTATTCGGATTGCTTATGCTTGTTCCTCCCAGGGCAATGTCATTACCGCAAAAATAATTCACCAACAGGGGGTTGCCGTTTTGCGCATTATTCGGTACTGCTCCTTCGGTTTCAATGTGCGCCTGGCCCCAGGGTGCCTGATAAAATACAAAACTCTGATTGCCATGGCTGCTCACAAAGCCGCCTCCGGGCTGATGAAGGAATGATGAATTTCCCGCATACTGGCTGATGGTCATACAGGCAATGGCAGGAATTTTGGATAAATCGGATTCTGCCCCTATGTTAATGAATTTCAGATTGGCAAATGCCGAATGGGTGAATGATCGCATACCCATAGAAGTATTGTTGAACATCACATCCCCAACCACGCGCACATCCCCCGACACGCGGGCATCATTCTGAATGCAAATGTTTTTTGTCGTGCAAATGGTATCGGTAACCCTCAACCTTTTGGTGGTAACCGAATCAGCACGTGTGAACTTGGTGTGTGAACTATCCGATACTAAAAGATTTGCGGTAAACGTGGTTTGCGATTTAATTTTTAACCCGGCAAACATAGACAACAAAATAAAAGCAAACTTCCAAAAGCCGGAAGAAAATCCCTTAATTACAGGGCTTTTAACGGTTGCTTGTGTGTGTGTTTAATGCTTTTTTCATGAAAAACAAATTTTTAAACAAATTTAACAGGTTTTATATCGTTTGCAAATTTTTTAACAAAATATTTTTTTAAGTGATTGAAATTCAATGTGAAAAATTTTCTTTCATTACTTCAAAGTGTTTACTTTTTTCATTTCAATACAAATTTTTATTGAAACTGATTTTATCGTAACATATCAAGTTTCCCCGACAGTTGAGTAGATCGAAGCTCATATCGAATAATTATTCGGTGGCTGAGTAGGGCGTTAGCCAGTATCGAAGCCACCGTAAGAACCTCCCACCCATTCCACCAATCCCAAATCATCAAAAATATCCGAATGGCATTTTATCAAAAGAAAAAAAATTTATAGACACAAAATTTTGAACGGGCGTTCAAAATGCATTACAGAATTATTTACCGATACAAAAATTAGAAAAGATATAATTCAAAATATCTTCATCCACAATCTTTCCCGTAATCAAATCCAGTTCCCGAATCATTTCTTTCAAATCCGACACGATAAATTCCGGGCTTGTGCCTTCCATCAGCCCTTTCTTTACGGCAGATGCAATATCAAGGCATTTCCTGAGCGAATTTGCATGGCGGGCATTGGTCACCATCTGGTTTTTAAACGACAATATTCCTTCATTCACCACTCCCACCATTCGATTTTTCAGTTCCTCCACTCCGCTGTTGTTTTTGGCGGAAATAAACAACACCTCCTGCCCCTGAAACTCATCTTCCAGTTCTTTCATGGAAATCAAATCGGATTTATTCCCCACCCAAAATGCTTTGCCTTGATATCCCAAAGTTTTAATCAAATAATTTTTTTCTTGTGTCAAATCTCCCGAACCCAGTTGTGTAACGTCAAACAGATAAATCAAAATCAGGGATTTTTTCAGCGCATCCAGTGCTTTTTCTATTCCTATTTTTTCAATCACATCCGAACTCTCCCTTAGCCCGGCCGTATCAATGAAGCGGAAAGGGATGCCGTTCAAATACACCACATCTTCCACCACATCGCGTGTGGTGCCCGGAATGTCGCTGACGATGGATTTTTCATCTCCCGCTAATAGGTTCATCAGTGTGGATTTTCCGGCATTGGGCTTTCCCAAAATAGCCACGGGTATGCCCTTTTTGAGGGCATTCCCCCAGGTGAAGCTTTCCGTCAGGCGGCTGATTTTGTTTTCCACTTCCGTTAATAGCGACAATAATTCATCACGGCGTGCAAATTCCACATCTTCTTCCGCAAAATCCAATTCCAATTCCAGCAACGATAAGAATTTAACCAGTGTGGATCGGAATGCTTCAATCATGATTTTATAATCGCCCCTGTAATGCAACATGGCGGCATCATGTGCCGGCCCCGACTCCGACTCAATCAAATCGGCCACCGATTCGGCTTTGGTCAGGTCCATCTTGCCGTTCATAAAGGCCCTGAACGTAAATTCCCCCTGTTCCGCAGGCCTCACCCCATGGCTGAAAATCAATTCCATTAACTGTTGAACAATGTATGGGGAACCGTGGCAGGATATTTCTGCCATGTCTTCTCCGGTATAGGACTTTGGAGCACGATATAATGTTAACACCACTTCGTCAAGGGATATATTACTTTTGATAATCTCGCCAATGTGAACCGATGGATAATTAATGCTTTCAAAATTTAAATTGCCTCCTTTTTTTCTGAATATTTTTCCTATGACATCGAAGCATTTTTTTCCCGAAATACGCACCACGGCTATGGCGCTTCTTCCGGGCGGTGTTGCCTGGGCTGCGATGGTGTCTTCTTTATGGGTGATGATTTTCAAGGCCTGTGAAATTTATTTAATGCACGTTGTTTGTTTGCGACAGCCGATGATAACCCACGGTAGTCCCAACGCACGACATCACGGTGCCCAAAACCAAACCCGTGAATAATGAAATAAAAGGGATGGAAAAGCAAGCCCAATAAAACAAACCAATCCCCACCGCAAACATCCTGTGCTCCGATAAAAACTCACCTGTAGATTTAACGTCCGTAACGTGGCGTTCCAATACAAAATCCAAAACCGATGCACCTGAAAAATACCACGTCACCAAAAGCATCAACCCGAAAAATACAAATCCCAAAAAGGGCAAAAACAATCCCATAATGCTTAACAGGGCAACCAGTAACGTTTCGAGTATGGCATATTTTACCGAAATCGTTAAGGAACGTAAGGCGGATTTAAAAAACGGAACAGATTTTTTTTGGAGCAGGATATGATTTTCTTTCGTATAGTTTTCTTCCACCTTTTCCGAAAGCATTGACAGCGCCGGCCCAAGCAATGCCAATGCCACATAACGTGAATACATCCAGAACAAATACCACAGCGCCAGCTTCACAAGCCATTTAACAATAAATCCGGTATTTGAAAAAAGCGTTTGTCCCAAAGCATAGTTTTGGGCAATGGCTTTGATCTGTTCATAGAGCATTTCCGCCAGTTCCACCCCCGACCAAAACATAACAGACAGAATCAGTATCCAAAGCAAAAACGGTATTAACAGAAACCACATTAAACGATATCTCGATAGGTACGACGGTGCCTGAAAGCAACTTTTTATGGCAAGAAAAAACTCATTCATGCTACATCCTTTCAGGTACTCTGATTCCCAGTAATTCCATGCCTTTTTTTATTTGCCTTCCGCATGCTTCAGTTAGGCAGACCCTGAAATGCCTCAACGCATTATTTTGTTCATTCAGTATGCTGTGGTCGTGGTAAAAACGGTTAAATTCCTTGCTCAGTTCATATAAGTGGTTAGCCAAAGGTGCAGGGTTTAATTCCTGCAAGCATTCCACAAGAATTTCCGGAAACGAATAAAGGCGGTTGATAATGTGTTTTTCCGACTCGTTAAGCATCGGCGTATTGTCGGTTGGCAAATCAAATTTTTCATATCCCGATTTGCGTATTACAGAACGGATACGCGCATGGGTGTATTGGATGAACGGGCCGGTATGTCCGTTGAAATCAATGCTTTCGCGCGGATCAAAAACAATTTTCTTATGCGGATCAACTTTTAATATAAAATAACGCAATGCCCCCTGGCCAATCATTTCATACAATTCGTTTTTTTCTTCCTCGCTCAGGCCTTCGGTCTTACCCAGTTCCGTGGTAATTTCCTTTGCAGTCTCAAACATTTCATCCAACAAATCATCGGCATCCACCACCGTGCCCTCCCTGCTTTTCATTTTGCCCGTTGGCAGTTCCACCATGCCGTAACTCAGGTGCTTGCAACGGCTTGCCCAGGAATAGCCTAGCTTATCTAAAATGGCAAACAAAACTTTAAAATGATAATCTTGTTCGTTGCCCACGGTGTAGATCATGCCTTCAATGTTCCCGTAATCCCTGTATCGCATCAGGGCTGTGCCGATATCTTGGGTAATGTAAACGGAAGTTCCGTCGGAGCGCAATAATACTTTTTCATCCAGGCCGTGACTGCTCAAATCCACACGTACACTTCCATCTGGTGCCCTGAAAAAAATATTTTTCTGAAGGCCTTCTTCAATGGCTTTTTTGCCTTCCAGATAGGTGTTGCTTTCAAAATCCCAACGGTCAAATGCAATATTCAATCGTGAAAGGGTTTGCCGAAATCCATCAAGCACCCATTTATTCATGGTTTTCCAATCCTGCAGGACTGTAGGATCGCCCTTTTCCCAACTTCGCAATAATTCCCGAGCTTCCCTGATGGCTTCGGCATTTTGTTCGGCTTCTTCTTTGTTTTTTCCTTGTGCCATCAGTTGCTCCACCTGCCCCTTGTAAAGTTTGTCGAATTGAACATAATAGTCCCCCACCAGAAAATCGCCCTTGATCCCGGTGTTTTCGGGTGTTTTTGACCGGCTGTCTTTCATCCACATCAGCATGCTTTTGCAAATGTGAATTCCCCTATCGTTCACCAGGTTCATGGTGACCACTTTCTTTCCGCAAGCCCGCAAAATCCGGCTGACGGCATCACCCAGAAAAATATTGCGTAGGTGACCTAAATGGAGGGGCTTGTTCGTATTGGGGCTGCAATATTCCAATAAAACAGGAGGAGCATTTTCCGCAACAGCTACAAAACCAAAATTTTCGCATTGGAGTATTTCATAAAGTAATCTTTTTCTGAAATCATCCGAAAACGAAATATTCAAAAAACCCTGTACAATTTCAAATTCAGAAAAATATTCAGAAAATTTCTTTGTAAGGTATTCTCCGATTTTTTGTCCCAGTTCGGGCGGAGAAAGTTTTACCGCTTTAGATGCTTTAAAAAGCGTGAGGGTAAGGTCGCCTTTAAATTCTTTGCGGGTATTTTGAATTGGAAAATCATCCGCTTTTAAGGAAAGATTTACATCGGAAAGGATTTCATTTAACGATGCCCAAAGAATTTCTTTGGGATTTATATGCTTCAAATCAGCTTCAGTCATCGGAATTCAGGCGATTGATGATTTTGGTTTTCTCTTTGGTTTTGTTTTTCTTTTTCCACGACTCGATGAAATTAGCCCAGGCAATGGGATTAAGCAAATTGATGGATGGGGCTTGCCCAAGGGTGTAAACTTTGTTGTAATGGGAAGTCATAACATTTTTATAAGCTTCCGAACCGCTGATAACCATATTGCGCTCAATGTAAGTGAGCACTTCCTGATTTATGTTCCTGTCGGCACGGTCATAATCTGTTTCGCTTAAGTCAAGGTTCAGAAAAGCACGGCGGAATTCTTCTTTGGTGGGCCAGGGATAAACTTCAACGGTTTGAAGTTGGATGGTATCTTTCACCAGGACCTGAATGATGTAATAATACTTCATGGAAGCAGTATCCGATATTTTATATGTAAGGGTTTTGTGCGTAATCGAAGTGAACTTAATCAGGTCGCCCGGAGAAGCCACCACCGTGAAAAAACCATAATAATCCGTAACGGTTCGGGCTTTGTCGTTCACGTAAACCGAAACAAACGGAATGGGACTAAGGCTATCTTTATCAAGGACAACACCAGAAAACTGCAGGAATTTTTCTTCTTTTTCGTTTTTTTTTTGTGCAAAAGAAAAAATTGCAACGGTAAACAATAAAATTGATGCCAGTCGCCTCATTATTTGTCTCTTTTCTCAAGCCATTTGAATACCGTAGGTGCAAGTTCTTTTTGCGATTTGCTTCCTACAAAAACACCAATATGGCCGCCTTTAAAACCATAAAGTTCCTTATCTGTTGAACCCACAAGGTCGTTAAGTGGGATGGTGGCAGCAGGCGGCACCAAATGATCTTCTGTAGCATATATGTTCAATAACGGACAGGTAATGTTCTTCAGGTTTACTTTTTTTCCTCCCACCACCAATTCACCTTTTACTAATTTGTTCTGCTGATAAAGGTCTTTCATGAATTGCCTGAAGCATTCCCCGGCCTGGGCAGGACTTTCGCTTATCCAACGCTCCATGCGCAAAAAGTTCAAAAGTTTTTCTTTGTCATCAAGCGATGATATCAATGTTTGTTGTTTTTGTATTTTCATCATCGGCTTCAGCATGTCAAATCCCTGGTTAAGAAACTCACCGGGAATAAGGCCATCAAAGGCCTCTACCAATTTGTCAAAATCCATGTCTTTGCTCCAACGGAAGAGCAAACCGTCATTCGTACTGAAATCCACCGGAGTTACGGTAGTGACAAGGTTTTTGATTTTATTCGGATAAAGCGCTGTATAAATCAAACTCAATGTTCCTCCCTGACACACCGAAATGATGTTGATTTTATCGATACGATGTTTGGCGCGGATGAAATCGACACAATTATTAATGTATCCGTTCACATAATCATCCATTGTCAGGCAACGGTCGGCTTTGGAGGGAAATCCCCAATCAATCAGATAAATATCCAATCCCAAATCCAGTAAATTTCTTATAAAACTGCGATCGGGCTGTAAATCCAGCATCTTGTAAGTATTCACCAAAGCATAAACAATCAGCACGGGGGTTTTTACCACCGGTTCTTTATCCCTGTCGTAGCGATAAAGCACTAATTTATCTTCCCTATACACCTCTGTTTTTGGGGTAGTGGCGATGTCAATTTCACCCAGATCTTTCAAAACATTGAATGATTTAATGGTTTTAGTGCTCAGGTCATGAATTTGTTCCAGTATGTTTTGCATAGTCCTGTTATTTTAAGCTTAAATTTATGAAATTAAGTTCACTTAACGGATTAGCGATATGCGCCCGTTCCTTACTTGCTTTCTGTCTCCTACTCTTTCAACGGTTTCAAGCTTGTAGATGTATATATCTTCTTCACAGGGTATTCCCTTGTATTTACCATCCCACTTGGCAGAGGGGTTATTGGTGTGGAAAAGCACGTTCCCGAATTTATCGAATATGGTCAGTTGATACGAGGCATATTCACATTGCAGGACAGGAAAGAAAAAATCGTTACGATTGTCATCGTTGGGTGAAAAAGAATTGGGTATCAGTATTTCACAATCGCAGGCTTTAAATTTTACCAAGACGGAGTCTTTTTTATAACCACATACCGGATGATATGCTTTCACGGATATCATACCTTCATTGTTTACTCTTGTGACAGGCCCAACGGTACCATTACTCCACTCGTAAGTTACTTTTGATTCGGGTTTAATAACCTGTAGGATTTTTGCTTCATCGGACATACAAAACTTTACTTCCTGGGGCAAAAACTTTTCCTCCGTCATCAAATAGTTAACTTTAAAGGTATCCCGATGACGACATCCCCCTACAGATGCTTCTACCCAATATGTTCCGCCTGTTCTGCACGTAAAAGCCGGGCCCTCATCACCATTACTCCATTTGATGGAATACATGGGATTAAGCTGCAAAGAATAAGTAAATTTCCTACCCCAACATACCGAAGTATCTTTAATTGAAAATACCGGTTTGGGAAAGAACACCACAAACGTGCTGTCTTTTATTGTTTTACCGTTGTCGGTAACGGTTACCACATACTTACCCGGAGAACGCGTGGCGTTCAGTTTCCTGGTATTGTAAATGCTGGCATAAGGCGTTAGCCACTTTATCGAAGCATATTTGGAAAAAGTTTTACTTATGTTCAAATACAATGAATCGGATAGGCAGGCCATAATGGTATCTGAACTGAATAATCGTTGGGAAAAAACGGAACTTTCACAGAGTGTAAAAATGAATATATAAATAAAATTTCTCAATGTTTAAAGATAAGTATTTTGAGGTTGCAAAATAATTAAATCAAACTTTTTCTATCAGAAAATAAGTGTTAATTCATGATAAATTCATTTTAATCCGAATATGGAGAAAAATGTTTTTTTACATAATCCATGTGTTTTATGATAAATTTGTAAATACCTTTAAGTGCCATGAAAAAAATTTATTTACTGTTTGCAGGTTTTTTTATTTCATTTGCACAAGTATTGGACAATCCCGAACGTTGCTTTGCTGTTGGTCATTTAAGGCAAATGATATTGAATAACCCGGGAGGTAAAAATTTTTACGATGCAGAAAAGATGGCCATTGCATGGGAAATGAAACATCGTCAGGAAATGGATGCCATGCGGGGCAGCGGGCATACCATCACTATACCTGTAGTATTTCATGTGGTTTATAAGAATTCCGCCCAGAACATACACGACAGCTTAATTCATTCCCAAATCAAGGTTTTGAACGAATGCTTCAGAAAGCAAAATGCCAATTATGCCAACACCCGTCCCATATTCGACAGTTTGGGAGCCGATGTTCAGATTGAATTCTGTTTGGCTTCCAAAGACCCTCAGGGCAACCCAACTTCGGGCATCGTCAGAAAACAAGCACCTTCCAATGCCCAATTCAATCCCATTTTGGGCTTCGATAATGTCAAAAAACCTTCTAAAGGTGGCGATACCTTATGGCCTCCTGATCAATACCTGAATATCTGGACATGCGACATGAGCTTATTTGGAGTTGAAGTTGTGCTTGGATATGCACAATTTCCTGGAATGAATAGTTCTACTGATGGTGTTGTATTACAATATAATTATGTAGGAAAATATTCAAAACCTGGTTTCCTGGGCCGAACTGCAGTTCATGAAGTTGGCCACTGGCTTGGTTTGCGGCACATCTGGGGCGATGACGACATTGGTACGAATCCACAGTCAACCTATTGTGACAGTACCGATTATGTGGACGACACCCCTAACCAGGGGCCCAGGAGTAATTCCAACTGTAATTTCAGTGCCAATACTTGTACTGCAGAATCCGCCTTCTGGGGCAACCTGAATCCACCAGATATGATTGAAAATTATATGGACTATAGCCGAGACTCGTGTATGACCCTTTTTACCAAAGGTCAAAAAGCCCGTATTTATGGATTCTTGAATACTGACCCTTTACGCATGGCCATAAAAACTTCCTCTGCCGGTTGCAACACATTGCAAAGTGTCATAAATGAAGAAATAATATCCATTCCGATAAATATTTTCCCAAATCCTAGCGGGCATAATTTTCAAATTACGTTTCCAGGACACTTTATCATTCAGGAAATTATACTTTTTACATCAGAAGGCAAAAAAGTCAGACAATTCTCTCCATTTTCCACATTCCACTCTGTTGAAGAATTGCCAGAAGGGTTATATCTTTTGAATATTAAAACAAATAAAGGCCTGATTGTCAAAAAGTTAGTGAAAGTTTAATCCGAACGCTTCAATTTTTTTTACTACATTTGCATGTTATGAAAGAAATTCATGTATTGGAAATTCAATACGTCGAACCCAATCAGGAACAAGGTATAAATTTTCACTATAAGCCCGACGTACCAAAATTAAAGTTAGTAGGCACTATTTTGGAACAAGAAACCGAGGAAGAAGAAACTGGAATTCTTTTTTTAACCCAAAATCAGTTATATAAAGTTATTCAAAACAAAGAAATCGACCTTAAATGGGTGGAAGACAAATGGATCCCCAGCCGCCCACTTACACCTGAACAGATAAAGCGCATGGGGCTGGTGGACATTCACGCTGAATTTTTAGGGTTATCGGGCGATCTGAAATGTTTTGAAGCATTGGAAGTAAAAAACTAAAATGCCATTTGCCGACACCGAATTGATTCTGTCGCCGGAAGGCAGGGTATATCATATTAACCTTCTGGCTGAAGACATTGCCGATGATGTAATTTTGGTTGGAGATCCTAACCGGGTAAAACAAATCAGTAAGCATTTTTCCAAAATTGAATTCCAAACTGAACACCGCGAATTCATAACACATACCGGCTTTTACAAAAACAAACGCATTACTGTTATCAGTACGGGTATCGGCACCGACAATATCGACATAGTAGTGAATGAATTGGATGCAGCCGTCAACATTAACCCTTCCACCAGGGAACTTAACTCTGCCGTCAGAAAGCTTCGCCTTTATCGCCTTGGCACCAGCGGATCACTACAACCCGACATACCTGTGGACAGTTTTGTGGCTTCCACTCACGGCATAGGTACCGACGGGCTACTGAATTTTTATAACAACAGTTCTCATTACACTAATACCGAACTTGAAAAGGCTTTCATAGAACACATGCAATGGAAACAACCGTTGCCCTACCCTTATATTGTTGCTGGTTCCGAAAAACTATTAAAAGTATTTTCCGGACCTGATATCCACAAAGGCATCACCATCACGGCTCCCGGCTTTTATGCCCCCCAAGGGCGCAGTTTACGACTTTCCCCGCAAATCAGCGATTACAACGAACGCTTATCCTCTTTCCGCTTTAACGGGCACCGCATCACCAATTTCGAAATGGAAACCTCGGCCCTTTACGGGCTTGGGGCCATGCTCGGGCATGAATGTCTTACCGTTTGTGTGATTATCGGAAGTCGTTTTACTAAAGAATTTTCCAAAGATTATAAAAAGTCGGTGGAAGAACTGATTGCTTTTTCACTGGACAGAATATCTGCCATCTGAAACATGACACTTTCGGAAATTATATCTTTTATAAAGGAAAAGAAAACCTGCCTCTGTGTTGGACTCGACCCAGACATGGAGAAAATTCCTTCTTTCCTTTTGGAATACGACGACCCGATTTTTGAATTCAACAAGCGCATTGCCGATGCCGTGGCAGAACATTGCATTGCCTTCAAACCCAACCTTGCCTTCTACGAGGCCTACGGATCGACCGGTTATGCAGCACTCGAAAAAACCATTCAATACCTTAAAATCAATTATCCTCACCACTTCCTGATAGCCGATGCCAAGCGCGGCGACATCGGCAGTACCAGTGAACGATATGCACACGCTTTTTTCAAAAAACTGAACGCCGATGCCATTACCATTGCTCCCTACATGGGGCGCGACTCGGTAGAACCCTTTCTAAAGTATCCTGGCAAATTTGCCATCATACTGGGCCTTACCTCCAATGAGGGCGCAGTTGATTTCCAACTCGACCGTGGAAAAGAAGGCGAACTATTCAAACATGTTCTGAAAGTTTCCTCTTCATGGGGTACGCCCGAAAACATGATGTTTGTGATTGGCGCCACCAAATCCGAATACCTTTCAGAAGTGCGCAAAATTATACCTAACCATTTCCTCCTGATTCCGGGCATTGGGGCCCAGGGGGGTGATTTGGAGAATGTTTTTCGCTACGGTAAAAATGATAATATAGGGCTGATTATTAACATAAGCAGAAGCATCATTTATGCATCTTCAGATGAGCATTTTGCCATGAAGGCTGCAGAAAAAGCCAAAGCATATTCCGAACTAATAAGTAAATACATTTAACTTTGCTACCTATGGAAAATCCGCAAAATCCACCCCAACAACAAATGGACATTGAATTGAGCGAAGAAGTGGCTGAAGGCCACTATTCCAACCTCGTCATTATCACCCACTCACATGCAGAATTTATATTGGATTTTATAAAAATTATGCCCGGAGTACCGAAAGGCAAAGTTAAATCCCGCATCATATTAACGCCTCACCATGCCAAAAGCTTGCTGAGGGCACTGAACGACAATATCAAACGCTTTGAACAAACCCACGGCATCATCGAAGAGCAGAATTTCAATTTTCCGGTCAATTTCGGGGGGCCTGTGGGGCAGGCATAATTCTATGTGCTTGTATATTATGCCGTTTTTCTATTGCGGCGCTTCAGCATTTGATATTCCAACCTGATTCGCCGAATCAAGCGGTTCAATTTAACTTTCGCATTGTTTTCGGTAATTCCTAAGATTGCGGCAATTTCTTTATAGGGTTTGCGGCAGAAAAACCTCAGGTGGATAAGACGATATTGTTTTTCATCCATGTTCAGCAGAATGTTTTTTATCAGGGGCCATTCGTTGGTAATGATTTCGTCCATGGGGTTTTCTTCAGGCGGCTGGCAGGGAATGGAATACAGTTCCGAAACATCGGCATTCACTATTTTTCTGGCATGCTTCTCCTTACGGAAATTTTGCATGATTTCATTCCTGGTAATTTTCAGAATCCAGGGTTTGATGCCATAGCCCATTTCATTAAATTTATCAAGGTTAAACAAGATTTTCATGAATATATCCATAGCCAGGTCTTTGGATGCCTCGTTACAGGGATAGTATCGTCTAACCATTTTCAGGATATGGTGAAAATAAGTATTATATAGCATGCCGGCATCCGTTAGGGAATTGATACGCGGGGCATCCTTCATCATCAAATTAATGGCTGGTGTGGTGTTCATGGCTTAGGATTTTCCCTATTAAACTTGGTGTTAACGCAAAAGTTACCCTCAAAATCCCCTTGATAGCTAAAATCAACCCTAAACCGTTGTAAATCAGTTACTTAAATTTTTGTTAAAATGAGTGAAAAGTGCTTTTGGATGAGTGAACGAGTGTTTTTAATGAGTGAACCGTTTTAATTTTTAACCAAAATTGTCATTAGGAATCAAAAATTAATTGAGAGTTGATGTTCTTTATGCTCAGCCATAGCTCCGTAAAACATTCCCATCTTTTTATGACTAAAAAAAAATTATGAATACTTTTTGTGTCCATTTTTAAAGTAAGTATTTTCTTACGATAAAAAATCAATAAAATTTTAGAAGATTTGACATTAATGATTAATTTTATTAAAAAGTTAACAACAAAAAATTCTAATGGCTGACATTAGAAAATTAATTCTTATTGACAATTTTGGGTTAATAATCGTCCAGTAAGAAAGTTTAACTATCCTAAGGTTAAGTAAAAATGCTACTCAAAAAAATTGCACTTATTACTTGAACTTACATTTAAGTATTATTGAATTTTATAAAAATTACAACCTGAAGCTCCCGGACCTATTGTAAAACTACCGCCACTAATTGCACCAGTTCCTTTTGATGTAACCAAATAATTAATGTACCAACACTTAGTTCCCCCTCCCAAAATACCACCTCCTCCACAAACATCAGGCATGTTGGAATAACGATAATGTAAAATTATTTTACGAACATTAGGATTATCACAACTAGGTTGTGAAGAAAAATAGTCGTTTTTTCTATAGTATCCGACTTTTATATTAAGACCATGATTATCTTGGACACTAATTTCAAGTGTATCAATATTGTAACCATATTGAGAATTTAACTGATTAATTTTTTTGGTATATGTACTATCAAACCAAAAAACTGCAATATAATCATACTCACAGGAACCATCGTTATAATTGCAACCACTACAAAAGTTAGTCGCTGTTGTATCGGTACATCCTTTTTTCTTTCTGCAACTTAAAAAAAATATCATTGTAAAACATGCAAACAATAAAATCATAAATCTCATATTGCAAAAATAAAAAATAACAAAACTTGCTCTTATTATTGAAAACAGTTTTGTAAAAATTATAGGTTTGTTTAAAATATTAAGGAAAAATACGATATCTCTTCCATACATCACCGTTCATCCGATAGCAAATCCTGTCGTGCAGGCGGCTTTTTCTTCCCTGCCAGAATTCATAATAATCGGCTTTAAGCACCCACCCGCCCCACCATTCGGGCCTGGGTATCTCCTTTCCGCTGAATTTCCGTTCATATTCCGCAACTCTTTTTTCCAACTCCTCCCTCGATCCCAATACCCTGCTCTGTTCGCTGGCCCATGACCCTATTTTCGACTCCCGTGGCCTTGCATTAAAATACGCATCGGCTAAGCCGTCAGGCGCTTTATTTACCATTCCCTCAATACGGATTTGCCTTTCCAAATCCGGCCAAAAAAACAGCAATGCGGCGTGCGGATTCTCTTCCAGTTCCATGGCTTTACGCGAACCATAGTTGCCGTAAAAATAAAACTGATGATGCTCAAACTCCCGCAAATACACTATCCTGGCCGAAGGTTTTCCTTCCTTGTTGCAAGTGGCAAGTGTCATCGCCTGAACTTCCGGAACCTCCGACTGAACCGCATCATCCAACCATGCACAGAATAACTCAAAAGGGTTGTCGGGGCAATCTTTTTCATCCAACGAACCCTTCAGAAAATCCTCGCGCAATTGTTTTATTTTTTCCGATAAATTTTTCATCCGTCAACGCATGAGAACCATTTTACCAAAGCCGTTTTTGAAATAGGCATCCGCCCCGGTGTTCATGTGTTCCATTTTTTCACCGTCCATGCGGGTAATCACCCTGTAAAGATACACCCCGTTGGCCAGGCGGTCACCAAACATATCGCGCCCGTCCCAGGCATACTGCGTAATGTTGCGCCCGATTCGCAAAGGCCCCAGTTCCTCTTTCGTAATTTCCTTCACCACCTTTCCGCTGATGGTCATAATTTGGATGGTGAGTACATCAGGAATTCGGCTGCCCGTAATGGTGAACACAAAGCGCGTGGATGTGGAAAACGGATTGGGGTAGTTCATCACGTGCGTAATCATGGATTTCAGAATCACTTCAAACTGAATTTTATAATCCAGCGCCCCGGAATAGTTTCCGCTGCGGTCTTTGCCCTGCACCCGCAATTCATATTTTCCGTCGGCCGTGAACGTGGGCGTAAATCGGATGCGGCATGAATTCTCGGGCAACTGGGCCGGAGTGAATTCCAGGCGGTTCAGGAAATAAATAGGTTCATAGGTGGATTGGCCCGGATGGCGCAGAAACAGGGTAAAATCGGCCGTATCATTCAGGGCTAAAAACAAATTTTCGTCTTTCAGTGAAATCAGAATTTCAGGTTGGGGCGAAACAATATCATTGTTCAAGATGTGCATACCGTCAAAGGTTACGTCAAGGAGTGGATTGGTGATATCCCTGTTTACGCGGAAGGGAATGCGGGCAATGTTATTAAAGAATTCCTGTTCTTTTTGGTATTTCGGATGGCCGGGTTTGTTTACCTGAACCCACAGTGCATTGGCACCCGCAAAGTTCAGGGATGGAACGTTAATGGTATCGAGCAGCACCGTGCCGGGCATAAAATTTTTCTTTTTCATTTTGTCGGGCAGCGGATACATCAGTCCGTTCTGTGCCTCCACCTGATAACTCACCACCAGGCTGTCTTTGAAAATTTCCGTTCCGATATTTTCAATGGGAAGCACAAAGCGCGCCATGTCGCCCTCCATCAGGGTATCGTTCAGGGCTTTGAAGCCCTTCTTGGGGTTGATGGCACATTCGGGGGCCTGTTCATACATCACCATCCACTTTCTGAGTTGGGGGCTGGTCAGGTTCACCCTGTCTTTCATCAATGCCACCAGTTGCAAATAAGGATATACGTTTGCATCAACATAATTATACAGCGCATACACATCTGTAGAATCTTTCGGGAAAGTGGCCAGGGTGTCTGCATGCCCGTTGGCCTTAATGCCCACAACTTTCAGTATGGTGGTATCGCCGGGCTGGGTATCGAAGGGCTTTAAACTCCAATGTAAACTTTTCCATCCGTAGGAAGGCCCGATGATTTCGGAAGCAATGTAACCCTGATTGTAATTGGTTTTTGTGCTGTCGAGCAAGGTAATCTGAGAACGTTGATGTTGGCCCACAACTTCGTGTCCTTGTCCTGCCGACATACCTTTGCGCCCGAACAAAATATAAGGTACCGTATCCGTAATATTTCGGATATTCACGGCTCCAATGCTTTCAAATGCCGTGTATAATGCATTATCGTATTGGGAAATCTGGGCATAATCGTTGTATATTTTTCCAACGGTATAGGCCAAAACATATTTTCCATTAGGAATGGCATTAAGAAAATTGATGATATCGGTTTTCCAATTCGGATTGTCTCCACAAGGCTGGGAACCAGCACCTATGGATTGGTTCCGGCTAAAGGAATATACATAAAAAATCTGGTTGGGTTCACATATGCAATTGTTATATTGGCCCAGACCGGCATTTGGATAATTCACCGAAACCACTTTGTCGGGTTCACCAGAAATAGTGTCGAAGACAGCGAAGTTCCAACCATCGGGCGAGCACGACCAATCCTCCATTAGTTGGTTGTTAAAAAAGAAACGGATGTTCAGTGGCCAATAAAACGGATAGAGCATGTTTTCTACATACACTTTATAATACGAATTCAGAAATTTGAACTTCCTTCCCGGGCGATCAAGATGAACAAAGCGATAACGGTTATTTTTGAATTGAAAAATATGATATTGGCTCCATCCTTTTTTATTTCCAATTTCCTGAAACGAACGTTCACGCCAAACCTTTCGATCGGTTGGTAAAACTGAATCGCGGCTAACACGCCAGAAATAGATGGTGCTGTCGCCAAAAGGAATGGGCACACGGGCTTCCACCACTCCACCCTTGGATGTTACGGTGGTCTGATAAATGGGATTCAGGAATAAATCGGTGGTGTCAATTTGAAAAATGTATCTTTTTTCCGGCGCAAAAGGATCGGTGGTTGACGCTTTTAAGGTGATACTGTCAGATTGGGGTACAATGGCATAATTATAAGGATATACAGGAAATACATCACTTCCCATTACCATAACGTCGATGGTTCCCAATGTGGAGTTGTTATTCTCATTGGATTCAATAATGGAATTGATAGCATCAATTTTAACGGAGAATTTATTCAAGCCAATGCCTTTAAGAACATCAATGGGTACCCGAAAGCGGATGGAATCCGAATAAAAAGGTGCTTTTACTTTTTTAAAGTAAACAGCAGAGTCGCCGGTTGGAAATTTCCTTTGCGTTTTGATAAAAAAAGAATCGAGCACCACACGACCAAGGTTTCGATATCGGATTTTTATTTCTAAGGAATCTACGTTAAGGTGTTGTAAAACTTTCACGTCTGAATTTTTGATTTCAAAATCGGGCTTGGCGTCGGGACCAATTCGGATTGCAGGATCTCCATGTAAGGTCTGACAAATGGTATTGAAAATAATATCTTGTGACTGAAAGTTCTGGTTAAAAATAGCAGCTTGCCGGATTACATCACCCACCCCTTTTCCGTATTGATGATAAGCCAAAGAAGCATACCACTTTTGGGCAAATTCTTTCAGGGCATGCACATAACCGATGCCCGTGTTCGACAAATATCCGATGGCGCCACGATTATTTTTAAACAAATAGTTTTCCCCAACGGATAGATAATTGTGAGGTTTATGAATATCTCCGGAAAAACAGGATAAAGAAAACACAAAATAATATTTACCTGCATTGTTGAAAAGATCGGGATTGTCGATAGCTTGATCGAATCCATAGGCAGAGCCATGACCGTAAAAAGTCAACAATGAAGTTCCCTTTTCAATCAGCATTTTAACACTGTCAGCTACGGAGGTTTGTATGGGTGCGGAAGTATTTTTTTTGAATGTATGCACCTTAGCCCCAAAGAGGGAATCTTCAATGATATTTTTAAATCCGGTCATATAAAAATCCAAAGTGGAAGTAAGCCCCGGTGAATCGCCGCCCACAAAGTGAAGCACATTTTTTTTCCATTCCTGGTTTGGCAATTGTTCGTGTTGGATAACTTTGTTAAGATAGACCGTTACGTCGGTGTTGGATTGAGCTGCCAGCCGTCCGATGGGGATATCAGGAGCCACCTGCAGGGTGTTGGTTGACGCAAGGCCGGCACTGAGCAGATTATCGGCTGCAGGATATCCGAATGTAGGAATCAGGCACTTATTGTATCCGTTTGCTCCGGTATTGTACATATCCTGCTGCATCACGGATTTTCCAATTAAAAAGCAGTATGCGGGCGGCTCCGGCAAAGAATCGTAAAGAAATTTCAAAAAGTTTTTGATCATCAGGGGGTGCTTGGGAATACCATGCCCGAATTGTTCTTCCAATTCCAAAATGTTGGCAAAAATCACATGGTAATTGCCCCCGGCCACCGATTGGCGGTAATTACGGTAAGCTGTGGCCCCCTGAATTAATTTAGGGTGATAAATGATCACATAGGGCTTTTTGCCGTTAAGGTTTTGCTTAAAATAAGTGAACGGAATGCCGTTATTCACGTCCCTAAGGCGGTTGACATATATAACCTGATTTTCCGGAACGATAACGATGGTTTTCGTGTTACCGGTATTGGGAACTACCATGCGGAGTTTTCCCCCGGTGGCATGAACACGGAATTTAAAATTGTTCTTAATATCATACGCCAAATAACTTGTTGATGGGGCATTTTGGAAAATGAACGATTGTTTGGAAGAACTTCCCACATCCTGAACAAAAAATTTTGCCAAATTCATCCCTTGAAGGTCGGTTTGCTTGGGATAGTTCAGTTCCATGAAAAACAAAAAAGTATAATTGTTGAAATTGCTGAAGGAAGGATGGTCGGCAGAGATGAAAGTGAAATTGGAGTTGTTT
Organism: Bacteroidia bacterium; assembly: GCA_026415195.1. Classification (GTDB taxonomy): domain Bacteria; phylum Bacteroidota; class Bacteroidia; order B-17B0; family Aurantibacillaceae; genus JAOAHO01. The sequence goes on from JAOAHO010000043.1 coordinate 21,481, forward strand.
CCTATCTGATTTGCAGGTAAGGGGATAACTTTTCTGATGTAGGAATAAGCGTTATACATGGTATCATAAAGCAGAACAGAACTGTTCAGGTGGTTGGTATAGGTAATCTGGGCCCGATGGTCTAACTG
>JAOAHO010000044.1:0-21084 GCA_026415195.1 Bacteroidia bacterium
TCTTTTTGAAGATATCCTTCTTTGAGTAACGCGTGAATTTGGTATCTTTGTTCACGACTGAGTTGTTTGTATTTTTTCTTCATGTAAGTAACGCAAAAATGCGCTACTCAGTCAAAAAGGAAAAATGCTCAAAAGGCATTTTTCCTTCTTTTAAAAAATTATACTTATTTATTGAATCCAGCATATTAAAAGTTGTTAAGTATAAATTTTTTTATGTTTTTATTTGTATTTTCTAATTTTTTCAAATGTTTTTCTGAATATGTTGTATTCAAACCATTTATCCCAGATAAATAAGATGTTTTGATTAAAAATAAATTGATTGTTGAAATGGTAAAGTAACATTTATGAATAATGTTAAAAACAAAGTAAACCATACTTGATCCAAACAAGGAAAAAGAGATAAAAAAAGCTGCCGGATGATTGAGGTAAGCATATCCGCTACCCGGAATAATGAATGATAATATTCTTGCTTTTTTCAGATTTTTTTTTCTAATGTTTTTATACACAGAGTCTACTTTTATCCTTAGTTTTACATTATTTTTTTGACATAGATTTTTATCCAGAATTTCTATAAGGCAATTTTTTGAGTTTTCATATTCAAAAAGTTCCAAATAAACTAATGCTTTTAAAAGCAGGACTTTGTTCTCTATTTTATTATAATTATGAGATTTGGTGCTATCAAGGTAGTGTAATGAAAGATCAAATTTTTTCATTAAATAATAAATTAAGGACATATTATAATAGTACAAGTGCAATTTATTTAAGTTATAAAAATTACTTCTTAGTCTTTTTAATTCAGATGCGGCAAAATAACTGGTATTTAGTGATAGGTGAATGTATATTTTTTTGTATATTAAAAAAATTTTATTTTCATCATTGGTTGAGTTAAAATATAAATATTTTTCAATATCATTTAAATATTTTAAGTTTGATTTGTCTGATTTGATAAGAAGGTTAAAGGTATCAAGATTAAAGAAAAATAATGAATCAGGGGTTTTATAATTAAAAAAATTAGTAGAATTTAAAATACCTGAGGGGAATAGATAATGAAAAAGCAATATTGTGGTGAAGTTCGACCATTTTTTCAAAATTGTAATATTTAACGGAAAGGATGCTCCCATAGATGTTTGCAGCATAGAAAAAGATAAAGCCCGATGCAAATATAATAGTTTGAGGATGAAATTTTCCTAATCTTTTATAATTTTCAAATGTTAAGCCTGCAAATAAGGCATTTGACAAAAACATGGAAATAGCCTGGCCGTTGTTGCCCGTATAAGCTTTTCCCAAACCAGGTAATAAGGCAGAGTATACTCCCGCCTTCCACAGGGACTTTTGTTTAATTTTTTTTGATCTTAAAGAAAATAAATAATTTAATTCTTTATTAATTAAAGTGTCAATTATACTGTTTTTAAAATGTATATATGTGCTATCAAAATTTTTGTAATCAAAATTATAAAGAAAATAACCACATTTTAATAAAGTAAAATATTCATTGTAAAATTTGTATTTGTTACAATTATTAGAAAAAGATTTTGGAGATATAGTCATCTTCTTAGTAAAGAAATCAATGGCTCTAAGTTTAATATCAGATATACAAAGAAGATTTGTATCAGAAAATGAATGTGTTTTAAAAAATTTGAATACAGAATCAAAATATCCATTATTGATATAGTAATCTCCGAGTATCATTATAGCTGAGTCATAAAAAAGAGATGGGTGCGAATTAATGAATATTTTGTTTTTTTCTTGTTCTAATTCAAAATGAAAATTATTTTTTGCTAAATATTTAAAGTAATTTAAATCATAATTAATTTTATCAGATTGACAAATCAGTAAATAATAAGTTGAAAATATATAAAACAAGTTATTTATAAATTTCCGGATGATCAAAAAATTTTCCATTTTCCATTAAAAACAAAGGATGTAAATCAACAGATGATGCCCTTGTACATCTAGTAAGGCGATCTAACGTCATTAATGTGCCCGGCAGCAATCCGTATGTTTTAATGCTTAATTTAGAAAATTCTGAACAAGAAGGATGATATAAGCAACCAAATTGAATTAGAGGAGAGATATGATTTTGATAAATGTATAAACTTCCCCCAAAAATTAAAAATATTGGATTATATTTTATCAAAGGTTTTGAGTTTTTAAATATGTAATCTTTTTTATTTTTTTCGGTGTTAATGAATGTATCTGTCAAGATAATTTTTTTTTCAAAACTTGAAAATTGAGATTTTAATGTTGTATTAATAATAATTAAAAATGGTAATATGATAAAAAGTTTCATTTTAAAATATTAATTATACAATTTTGTATATTAAATCTATAATTTTCATCTGTAGTTGCTAAACATTCTACATGAATCCATTTTTCATTCTTATATTCTGCCTTTAAACAAAAGAAATCTTTTGATTGGAAATTTTTTATTGATTCATAATTTACATTTAAGAAATAAACATATTTCTGGTTATCAAAAATATCTTTATATGATTTACTCCAATCAATTTCAACTAGAAAGTTCTCAATAGTATTGTCAAAACATGTTAAAATTTTTCTGGTTAGTTCATGAGATTTTTTTTCAATAATTACTTTATTATTTTGTGAGTAACAATTAATAAATAAAATAAAAAAAACAAACTCGATTATATTATTTAATTTTAAAATTTTTAGCACAATCTGGAAAATTAACTCCACTATTATTTTGATAAACCCATCTTTTTGTTCCTTCTTTAGAAATAAGAATTTTACCTTTTATCCACTTACCACTCCCGTCAGTAAATTTTGGTTTCCATTTCGCAATAATTGGTAAAGAAATCTCTGAAGTTATAGGATCTTTGATTACACCATCCCAATAAATCTCAGTAGTATGGTTATCAATTTTGCCTATTGCACAATTTCTGATTATCTGTTCACCTACATCTTTAGCAACCCCTTCCAAATACCTTTTTACGTTTTCATCTTCCCACCATTGAGTAGATTCATTTTTATTTTCCGATTCTTCCCGAGTATTATTTTCCGATTCTTCCCGGGTTTTTGAAGTATTGGAGTTTTCAGAATAATTTTCAGTTTCTCCATTTTTCAACTTAATCGATAAAAGATTTGATTTCCTTATAGAATAATTAGGCCCATCTATGCTTTTCTTATATTTAACATCTTCTTCACCAATTTCCACAATAATACACTTAATGGTAGATCCGTCTCTTTTGACGATAACATCGTCTTGAGATTTTAAATTCGTGCAGAAAAATAGAATGAATAAAATAAAAAAATAATTAATTTTCATCTTTGCAAAATTATAAAATTTAAGCATTACGAACTTAATTTAATCAATATTTATTAAAATTAAAATACCAAAAACAATTAAAGCAATAATAAAAGCAAATAGTATAACAGAAAAAATTTTAGGATCAAAAATTACTATTAATATTCCAGCATAAATAAGAGAATATAAAATCAACATTGTTAATATAATGAACAAAGAAATAAAGCCGCCCCAAAAGTAAAAATAATTACCAGACTCGAACCCTATAGGAATCATTTTATTACTTTTAAGGGAGTATGTTAAATTTTTTTGTAATTTATTTATGTTTTTTTTTGTTGCATATCCTGTCTTAATTTTATGAATTAATTCTACTTTTTCAATTTGCAAGTTTTTTTTATTGATGGAATAATTTTCTATTTTATTTTTTTGATTTTTAATTATAAAACTAAGGTTATTAGGTTGATTTTCAATATTTTGATAGGAATATTTATTATTAGAATTTATTGCATAAAATGCCCCTAAAGTTGAATCTGCGTTTTTATTAAATTGCGTTTTTATGATATGGTGTGTTAATGAATTTTTGCCATTGTTATTTTTTAATATTGTGTACCCAAAAAAATACCTTTTCTTAAATATATGACTTCCTGTTTTGCATGAAAAAAAAGACATCATGATAAAAATCAGGTATATTAATGAATAAAATTTTTTCATAGTTCAAATTTAATAATTAATTTTGACCAAAATTTAAAGTTATGAAAAAATTAGATTTTACCGCATTGTTGGTTGCTGCTGTTTTCTTTACATCCTGCAACCAGCGCCTCATTGACTTTACGGTCATAAGCTCAAAAAATGTTACATTGCGTCTGCCTGATGACGCTAAAGGACCAAGAACTCAAGGAAAGGACATGAGGATGTGTACTCAACCCATGCTCAAAGCAGCAGTTGATAAGGCAATTGAAAATGCTGGTCAAGGATATGATGCGCTAATTGATGGTGTAATTTATCAAAGGAATGAAATTTTTAGAGTAGGATGGGTTGTTGAAGGAACTCCAATTAAAACCAGTAAGTTAAAATCTTCTAACTAATTTTTTTTTTAAAGCCTCCTGTAAGGAGGCTTTTTATTTCTCCAAAATCAACAAATCCACCCTGCGGTTCCGCTGTTGATCTTCCTCGTTCGTTTCAGGATAAACTTTCGGATATCTTCCTCCGAATCCAACGCATTTCATTCTGTTGGCATCTATTCCTTTTTTAATTAGCCAATCTCTTACTGCCAAAGCCCTGTTCAGGGAAAGGTTCATTTCTCCGGTGTCCATGTCGAGGCCGTCGTTTTCACCGAGCTGACAGCAAATGTGGCCCTGAATTTCAATTTTCATTTCCGGATATTTGCGCATCACCTCCAAAAGGGCATTCAAAATGTAAATGGCATCAGGCATAAACACATGCCTTCCGGGCCTGAATTCTATTCCCCATAGGCGTACGGTATCACCTGCATTTGCTTTGCTTATGTCTTCCAAAAATTTCTCTTCGCAGAAATCGCATTTCATCTTACTTTTTCTTTTTATTCTCGTATTTTTTGAGTCGGCCGGTGCATGAATGGGAACAGGGTTCTTTTTAATCATGCTGTCTTTTGCCGCATTGATGTTTGCATATTGATTGCCGTAAAAAAGAATAAGTTCAGCCCTTCTCCACCATGCATCTCCCTCTTTTTTACCGTTGGGAACGGAAAATTTTTCGCCAAAATAAAATTTGCGTATAGTAATGCTTTTTTTTTCCTGTCGTATTTCGTCCACTATCTTAAGGGCAAAGCCGGCCCTTTTTTCCGAAAGCATCAGATTATAATTCGTGCCTGAAAGAAAATCTGCATAACCTATTGCCCAAATGGAATCAAGGTTGATGTCGTTCAGGCGGCTCTCCAGATGCTTGCGATAAGCAGGATTTATTGCAGTTTTATAATCACCTATTTCAAAAAAAAAGCGTAGGGTGTCAGTTTGTTGAGCGTAGAGAGTAGCAAAGCAAACCAAAACAACTATGCCCCAACATCTAAACATTCTGATTCAAATACCACTCCGTAGCTTTTCTGACACTGCCGAATTTTAAAAGCAGTTTCTTCGCCTCATCAAAATTTTCTATCCCCGTATTCGACATGAGCATTCGTGTGCCCCGGTCAATCAGTTTTTCGTTGCTCAGTTGCATGTCCACCATTTTATTGTCTATTACCCTTCCCAATTTTACCATCACCGAAGTGGAAATCATGTTCAGGATAAGCTTCTGTGCGGTTCCGGATTTCATGCGGGTGGAACCCGTAATGAATTCCGGCCCTACCACCACTTCTATCGGGAAATCAGCATATTGAGTGACAGAGCTTCCAGGGTTGCAGGTGATGCAAGCGGTGGTAATCTGATGTTCCCTGCATTTTTTTAAAGCGCCCACCACATAAGGCGTAGTCCCCGATGCGGCAATCCCAACCACTACATCTTTGTTGTTTATATGATGCTCTGATAAATCCTTCCATCCGGCATTAAGGTCGTCTTCGGCAAATTCCACGGCTTTCCGGATGGCCGCATCGCCCCCGGCAATCAACCCGATAACCCTTCCGTGTTCAATCCCATAAGTCGGTGGGCATTCGCTGGCATCCACTATGCCCAGGCGGCCGCTGGTGCCTGCGCCCATATAAAATAACCTTCCGCCGTTTTTCATTTTTTCCGTAATGCATTCCACCAAAGGAACCAGCTTTGGGATCACTTTCTCCACTGCATCCGGAACGGTTTTATCCTCCTTGTTTATGCTTCTGAGCATCTCCTCCACGCTCATTTTTTCAATGTTGCGATAGGCCGAGTCCATTTCCGTGATTTTTTCCGTCATGGCCTTAAAGATATTTTTTGGTAAAATAATAAATCAGAAACATGCCGCCGGCAGATGCCAACAAATAAATAAAAAATTCCCACCGATTCGGGACAAGGTTTCTGTTTTTAGCTTCGCTTCCCACATTTTGCAGTACGCGGTAGGTTCCCAGGTTTTTTTTTAAAAAACTTTTCACGTCATCATATTCCCACCCGCTCGAAATCCAATAAGGGTCATCGGTTTTGGCACGATAATATTTTCTGCTGTGGCTGCACCAGTTCAGCTTGCTGTTGTTGTTTTGATAGTAATTCAAAAACATTAACCATTCTTCCCCCGGATTGAACGAAACGGCACAAGGATCGTCAGGATTAAAATGCACTTCCCAGTTTTGGGTTACGTTTCCTTTATAAAGTTCTTTTACTTCAAAAACGACAGTGTTTAAATTTTCGTTCAGTTTTTTCAGTTGCATCACTTTTCCGCAGAAAATTATTTCATATTTCGAAGGTACCATGGCATCGAACGGAACGGCAGGACATGGGCAGGGCTCCCGGCTTTGGCCAAGGGATGGCGGTAAAAAGCAAAGCCATAAAATCAAAACCGGCCTAAAAAGGGTAGTTTTGGATAAATATTTTTGCTTTTTCAATATTCTGATTAGAAGCATGGTCGTGCATTTCAATCGTAACGGCATTCAGGAATTCATTGTAAAATTTATTTATTTCAGCGGGCAAGCCGGAAATATTTTTTTGTTTTAATGCACGTATGGCCGTTAGCAATTCCATTCCCAGGATACGGAAAACGTTTTCGATGATTTTTTTGGTTTTCAGCCCGGCATTGGCGCCCATGCTCACATGATCTTCCTGCCCGTTGCTGGATATGATGCTGTCGGCGGAAGAGGGGAAGCAAAGGGTTTTGTTGTAGCTAACCATGGAAGCTGCCGCATATTGCACGATCATATAACCCGATTCAAGCCCGGCATTTTGAGCCAGAAAGGGCTTAAGGCCCCGTTGGCCGGAAAGCAAAAGGTATATCCTTCTTTCGGAAATGTTACCCAGTTCATGCATGGCAAGCCCCAAAAAATCCAGGGCAAGGGCAAGGGGTTGTCCGTGAAAGTTTCCGCCGCTCACCACAATGTTTTCTTCGGGAATCAAGGTAGGATTATCCGTAACGGAATTAATTTCGGTTTCGCAAACGGATATGGCATAATCCAGAGCATCTTTGCTTGCACCGTGTACCTGGGGTATGCAGCGGAAGGAATATGGGTCCTGCACCTGCGGCTTGGGCTTTTTGCTTTCCTGACAGGACTCAAAGAATTCATGAAAAAAACGGGCTACTTCCATTTGCCCTTTATGCGGGCGTATGGCATGCAAGGAAGGAATAAACGGTTCGGACTTAATATCGTACGCCAAAGCGGAAAGCAAGGCAATGGTATTGGCCGCCCGATAAAGTTGCCGTCCCGTCAGGCACGACCACACAAGGTGTGCAAGCATGAATTGGGTTCCGTTCAGCAATGCCAGGCCCTCTTTCGGATGAAGCCGGATGGGTTTGAGGTTTTGTTTTTGATAAAGGCCAGCTGCAGGAATGAATTCATTATTTACTTTCACCATTCCTTCCCCTATTAACGGCAACGACAGATGCGCCAAAGGGGCAAGGTCGCCGCTGGCGCCCAGCGAACCGTATTCATAAACCACGGGGAGCCATTGATTTTTCAGGAGTAAATGAAGCCGCCTCACGGTTTCGGGATGCACTCCGCTGTATCCGAATCCCAGGGCACGTATTTTCAGCGCCAGCATAAGGCGCACCAATTCATCATCCAGGGCGTTGCCGCATCCGCAGGCATGGCTTCGGATTAAGTTATATTGCAATGCTTCCAGTTCATCATTCGGAATGGCCACCTGGCAAAGTGATCCGAAGCCGGTGTTGATTCCATAAATGGGCTTGTTCGGATTTTTTTTAATAAAATCCAAAAGGAATTCATGGCCTTTTTTGATTTGATGAAATGTTTGTTCGGGAATATCCGGAATGTTAAAAGGTTCCCGGATTAAGAAAGAAAGCGCTTCAAGATTAATTTTTTCCGTGCTGAAAATATTCATGCTTCAAAATGTTTAGTGCTTCATCCACAGGCAGATTCTTTTGTTCTTTATTGTTCAGGTTTTTAAGTTGAATGCTTTGTTGGCGTATTTCCTCTTCACCGGCGATGGCAGCATAGGGAATGCCGCATTTATCGGCATATTCAAATTGTTTGGAAATTTTTTTGTTTTCCGGGAACTGGAAAGCGGGCACTCCGGACTCGCGAAGTTTATGAATAAAATCAAACATATAGCCAATGCTTTGTTCGCCCATGTTTAATCCCAGGCAGAAGGCATAACGCGTGGTTTTCAGTTGTTCGGGGAAAAGTTGCAGGTTTTCCATTACGTCGTAGATGCGGTCGAGGCCGAAGGAAATGCCCACGCCGCTAAGCCCCGGTTGGCCAAAGATGCCCGTCAGGTCATCATACCGGCCCCCGCCAAGTATGCTGGGTTGAAAATCGCCCTGAAGCGCCTTGGCTTCAAAAATAAATCCGGTGTAATAATTGAGCCCGCGGGCAAGGGTAAAATCGGGAACCAAGCGGATATGCTTTAATGGAAAATTTTTATATAAAGCATAAATAAAAGAAATTTCGTTTTTTGTAATATCTCCGGAAGGCGAGGATGGTATGAAATAAGGAACATTATGAAAATCGGAAGCAAAGAAGCCATTCAGTTGTTCGATACAAGACAAAATATCACGGATTTGCTTTTCCTGAAAATTTCTTTTTTTCATTTCTTCGCTCACGCCTTCTTTTCCGCTTTTGTCCCATTTGTCGAGGCAAAGGGTAAATTCAGAAAAGCGATCGGTGCAGGAAGCAAAATCTGCTATTGCCTGAAGCAGTTTGCGATGGTTCCACCGCAGTTCTGCCGGAATTTTCAGCGCCCCGAACACATCGTCGGCCAGGCGGATCAGTTCCCATTCCGAGAGCAGGGAAGGAGTGCCGATGATGTCGGCATCGCACTGATAAAATTCGCGGTAGCGGCCTTTTTGCGGGCGGTCGGCCCTCCAGACGGGTTGAATCTGATAGCGCCGGAAGGGCATGGGAAGTTCCTGGCGGTGCATGCTTACGTAGCGGGCAAAAGGAACCGTCAGGTCATAGCGCAGCGCCTTATCCGTAATTTCTGATGCATGAAGGTGTTTTTCCAATGACAGCTTGAATTTCTCAAGAATAACATCTTTGTTTTTTTGTTCATGAAGGCCGGAATTCAATATTTTAAAAAGCAGTTGATCTCCTTCCTCTCCGTATTTTCCGATAAGGGTATCCAGGTTTTCCATGGCAGGCGTCTGAAGAGGCAGGAAGCCGTACTTATGAAATTGGCATTCAATGGTTTTGAGGATAAAATTCCTACGGGCCGACTCCAAAGGGCCAAAATCACGGGTGCCACGGGGAATGCCGATATTTATTCCCATAATGCTTTGTAAACTTAATGGTTTTTGATGAGATATAATTTGTAAATTGAAGTCAAAATTTAACATTGAATATTCGCAAATTCAAATATTTATATTTTATACTTTTTATCTATTCGATGGTATGCACCGGCCAGATCGATTTTGAATATGAAAAGAAAATTGATTCACTTTGGGTACACCTTTATGACAGCACGGATAAGGTTTTAAGTATGGGAATAAAACTATATGAAAAATATAAGGCAGCCAAAAATTATGATTTTAATAAAAAAATGGAAAATCTTATAGGCGCTGCTTATCTGACCAAAGAAGAATATACCAAAGCCATACCATATTTTTTAAAATCAGCTGAATCCAGCAAGAAAGCGGGAAATGAAAGAGGGATTTATGTGGCATCCACAAACCTTGGGGCTATTTACATTAAATTAAACAACTTTAGCAAAGCTAAGGTTTACTTGCTTAAAGCTCTGGAATATTTTGAAAAGGCCAGGGATTCTTCTTCATTTTCCAGTATTTACAACAATCTGGGATTATGTTTCCAAAACCTTGGGGAACCCATGCGAGCGCTTGAATTTTTTAAAAAGGCCAGAAAAATTTTTGCACAGAATAAAGATGAGCAAAGTTATTTATTTTCAATTTCAAATATCGTCTCTATATACAGTACACTAAAATTAAAGGACTCGGTCATTATGCTTTCTGAAAAGGGAATACGGTTAGCTCAAAAATTAAATGATCCTGATATAGAATTTCAAATATTAAGGGAGCTTTATTCCTTTATCAAGGATGATAAGACACTTATGCGGATGTTAGATTTGGATTACAAAAATTTGAATTTATATAATGCTGTGATTTATTTGGAACTTAAAATTAATTATTTGAATAAGTACAGAAAATATAAAGAGGCGGTTGAATACTTTGATATACTGGACTCCATTAAAACCATCTTACATAATCAAGAGAACACATACCAGGCAAGGATGATGCTGATGGAAAATGAATTTAAGGAAATGAAAAAAGAAGACAGCATTAAAGCGGATAATGAACGAAAATTAGCGGCAATGCGATATGAAAAACAAAAAATCCAAAATCAAAGAAATAATATGTTGAAGTGGAGCTTTATTGCTATTTCCATAATAGTAAGTGGTTTTTTATTTGTTCTTTTCAATCGATTTAAAATAATTCAAAAACAAAAGGCCATCATAGAAGAACAAAATAAAATTACCCAAATGCAGAAAATGCTTATTGAAGAAAAACAAAAAGAAATGGTTGACAGCATCAATTATGCACGGCGTATTCAAAATTCTCTGATAGAGGAATACAAAACCTATTTAAATTATTTTAAGGAACATTTTTTTATCTATATGCCCAAAGATATTGTCTCGGGTGATTTTATCTGGTGTGCCGAAAAAGACGGATATTTATTTCTGGCTTGTTGCGATAGTACGGGACATGGCGTTCCGGGAAGTTATATGAGCTTGTTGAATATGGCGCTTCTGAGTGAAGCCGTAAATGAAAAAAACATTATCATCCCTTGTGAAATTCTAGATTATGTCAGAAATCGTCTGGTGAATACCATTTCTAAAAACAAAGAAAACAAGGACGGCTTCGATGGTGCGCTGATTCGCTTACCGATTTCAAGTGGAAAAGTTACATCGGGAGAAGTCTTATGTGCATCTGCAAATCAAAAAATAATAATAATAAAATCTTCTCAAATTCAGGTGCTGGAATTTGATCATATGCCCGTAGGCTATTACGAAAACCAAAAGCCATTCCGAAATTTTACCGTAACTTTAAATAAAAACGACATCATTATTTTATCCTCCGATGGTTATTTTGATCAGTTTGGCGGCGACAGAAATAAAAAATTCACTTTCAAACGCTTTGGAAAAATCCTTACGGAAAATTTACCAGTTTCAGACTTAAATTATTTACAAAACCAACTGATGGGTCACTTAATAAACTGGAAAGCTGGGAATGATCAAACCGATGACATCTGTTTGGTGGGTATAAAAATTTAGTTTTTTCGCTTAAGTTTTTCCGAAAGTTCTTCCAGTGCTTTTTTTTCCGCATTGGTTAAGCTTTCAAAACCTTTTTCATTGATTTTATCAAGTAGGGCATTGAGTGTTTTTTCCAAAGGGTTTTCCGATGGAGTATGATTTCCATGATGAGCTTCGGGAATTTTTTTTTGCAATTGAATCCAAATCATTCTGAATCTGAACCGGAAATAATAAAATGCCGTTCCGCAAAGCATCCCGCAAAAGTGAGATAGCGTGCCCGGCAAATTCTGCACAGACGACAGCATGACCGTCAGTACAAGCCAAAAAACAATAAAATATTTTAATTTTACCGGTGGTAAAAACATCAGATGAATCCGGTAATCGGGAAACCGGAAAGCCAGAAATGTTCCCATAAAAAAAGCCGATGCCGAGGCCCCCGTTAAAAAAGATATGGGATGATGATCTATAAATAAAAATAAAACCTGAACAACAAAAAACGATATTGCCCCCCCCAGAAAAAAATGACGGAGAAATCGGCCCTCGAATCCGAATGTCTGATAGGTGCCGTAAAAAATATATAAAAAAAGCAAGTTGCTTATCAGGTGAAGGAAATCCGTATGCATGAGCGGTGCGGTAAGGTAAGCCCATGGCTGGTAAAGCATTCGTTCAATGGATAACGGAAGAAAAAAATAACTTAAAAAACTGCTCCATGAAAATAAGCTAAGTATTTTGACGGCAAGAAACAAAACCACGCATATTCCCGATAAAAGATAAAAAGGATTTCGGGCAAGCGGCTTAAAATGTTTCGTCGCTGTCGTCATAATAATAGCGGTGACGGGAATTGTTTTTTTTCCACCACCAAACCAATATGGCTCCCACCACCAGGCCACCTACATGGGCGAAATGGGCCACGTTATCATTCGGGTTATTAGATAATCCGGAAAGCAATTCTATTAACCCGTAACCAATCACAAGCCATTTGGCCTTCACTGGTATGAAAAAATATAAATACAGCAACTGGTTAGGAAAAAGCATGCCGAAAGCAGCCAGCAAACCGAACAAAGATCCGGATGCGCCCACCACCACCTGGCGGCTGTAAATCAACGCTTTGCTTTCCATCAGTTCAAACCGTTGGTGAGTATCCAAAAAAGGGTCTTGCAAAAGCTCGTCAATTTGTTGAATGGTATCGCGGATGGAATAGTGGATAATAACATATTGGGTAAGGGCAGCCCCCATACCCGTAATGAAGTAAAAGAAGACGAATTTTCTGGCGCCCCAGTATTCTTCGAGTACCTGGCCGAAAACGTAAAGCCCGAACATATTAAAAAAAAGGTGCATCAAACTTCCGTGCATGAAAATGTAGGTAATGAATTGCACGGGATGAAAATCTTTTGATTTATAGTAATGAAGAGCAAGGTAGTCGTAAAGGTCGATTTGAAAAAATTTTTCTAAAAAACCCGAAAGCAAGTAAAGGACAATGCTGATCAGGATAAAATTTTTGGTTATCGGCGGCAAGCCCATAAAGCCGCCCGGGCGATATTCATTGTAGTAACTCATTTTCTGAACAAAGCGTCAAAAGTTTCGGAATCAAGGAATTTACATACAGGTTTACCAAAAGGGGAGAAGGCTGGTTCTTTGGTTTTTAACCAGGCATTGACAAGATATAAGGCCTCTTCTTTCGATTGCGGGCTTCCGTTTTTAACGCAGAAAGTTTTGGAAAAGCTTTTGGCTATTTGTTCATGTATGGGGCTTTGATCGTCCATAAGTTGGATTTTGAGGTGTTCCAGCAGGCTTTCGAACAATTCGACGATATTGGCCGATGCGAATCCGGAAGGCACGCCCTGGATTAAAAAACCTTCACGCCCGAATTCCTGCAATTCAAACCCCAAACGGTGAAGGTGTTCCAGGTTGTCTTTGATCCACAAATAATCACGTTTGCCGGGTTCCAGTTCTTCGGGTATCAGTAGTTGTTGAATGGGTAGGCATTTTTCAGTTTTGAGTTTTTCCACTACTTCTTCAAAAATGACCCTTTCGTGCATGCGCTGGCGGTTGGCCAGAAAAACGCCTTCTGCCGAGTCGATAAGCAGATATTTTCCGAAAAGCGGTAATACATCCGAAAGGTGTTGAGGAATGGGATAAATTACAACATTATCTTTTTCAAACAAATGAACGGGGGCTTCTTGACTGAGGTCGGGAGTATGTTCTTTTTCAAATATGGCATAAAGTTCTTTCCATTCCGGGTCGGGATGTTCTTTGATGCGTGCCCGCTTTGGATTTGAAGGAGCAGAATTTTCCAGAGATGCCGATTTATTTTGACGGGCAACACCGGCTCCATATATACTTTCCTGAATATAGGAAGGAACATTAAAATCTAATTCGTCGGTAAGGACTTTTTTTCCAATGCTGCGCCGTATGGCCGATTGGAGTATGATATAGATATCGCGTTCATCCCTGAACTTCACTTCGGTTTTGGTGGGATGAACATTCACATCCACCGTTTTCGGATCCACTTCCAGGTAAATGAAGAATTGCGGATAGGAACCTTCAGGTATCAACCCCTGAAAGGCATCATACACCGATCGGGAAAAATAGGGGCTGCGAATGTAACGCCCGTTTACAAAAAAGAACTGATTTTTCTTTTTTTTTGATGCATAAAAAGGTGATGTAACATAACCTTTCAATGAAACAATATCGGTTCGTTCTTCAAAAAACAGCAGGTTGCCGGTAAGCTTTTTACCAAAAAGGCCCTCGATGCGTTGGAAGTAATTTGCGGAATGGAGTGAATGAATAAGGTTTCCGTTGGAAATCAATTCCATTTTTATTCCCGGGTTGGCCAGGGCGATGCGTTCGAATTCCGTGAAAATGTGGTTCAGTTCCGTACTGTCTTCTTTCAGGAATTGCCTTCGGGCAGGCACGTTATAGAACAGGTTTTTGACGCGGATGCGGGTTCCGGGGGGGCAGGCTGTGGTTTCGTGCGACACTACTTTTCCACCTTCCAGTACAATACGGGTTCCGAGCTCATCAGAATGAAGGCGCGTAAGCATTTCCACGTGTGAAATGGAGGCAATGCTGGCCAAAGCTTCGCCCCTGAATCCCATGGTGTGAAGGTTAAACAAGTCGTCGATGGTACTGATTTTGGAAGTGGCATGCCGCTCAAAGCACATGCGTGCATCGGTGGGGCTCATGCCTTTGCCGTTATCAATCACTTCAATCAGGGATTTTCCGGCTTGTTCTATATTCAGGGTGATGGATTTAGCTCCGGCATCAATGGAATTTTCCATCAGTTCCTTCACCACGCTCGATGGGCGTTCCACCACCTCGCCGGCGGCAATCTGATTGGCAATATGCTCGGGCAAAAGCCGAATGATTCCACTCACTTCACGAAGTTACTTTTTTAAAATCAATGCAAAGGGAAATATTTTTTAACAAATCGATCAGGCATTTTTGGAAAATGCCTTATGGCTTGTGTTTTGGCTTTCGGCATAAACTAGAACCTGAACAAGTTTTTCAAATATTTTAGCCGGGCTTATCCCCACTTCATCATAAAGTTCCATGGGCTCGCCGTGTTCTATGAATTCATCGGGGATGCCCAAGCGGATAACGTGCGTATGGTATTGATGATCGTTCAGAAATTCAAGAACGGCACTCCCAAACCCGCCTTGAATACATCCGTCTTCCACAGTTATAATTCGTTCGAACGTGTTGCCGACCTCGTGTAATATTTCCTTGTCCAGAGGCTTTACAAACCGCATATCGTAATGGGCTACAGTATATTCAGGATGTTCGGCTTCAAATTTTTCAATGGCTTTTTGAACAAAATTTCCCGGATGACCAATGCTTAAAATGGCCAGGTCTTTTCCGTTTTTGAGCTTTCTGCCTTTTCCGATTTCAATTTTCCTGAAGGGGGTTTTCCAATGCACCATCACCCCGTTGCCGCGCGGATAGCGAATGCTGAATGGCCCCGGTACTTCGTCCAGTTGGGCAGTGTACATCAGATTGCGCAGTTCTTCCTCGTTCATGGGGGCCGACACAATCATGTTCGGGATGCAGCGGAAATAGGCCAGGTCGAAAGCGCCGTGGTGTGTGGGGCCGTCGGCACCCACAAGCCCGCCCCTGTCGAGGCAAAAGACCACTTTTAATTTTTGAAGCGCCACATCGTGAATCACCTGGTCGTAGGCGCGCTGCATGAAAGAAGAATAGATATTGCAGAAAGGCAACAGGCCCTGTGTGGCCAAGCCGGCGGAAAACGTAACGGCATGTTGTTCGGCAATGCCCACATCGAAAGCACGGTGGGGCATGGCTTTCATCATGATATTCAGGGAGCAGCCCGTGGGCATGGCTGGGGTGATGCCCATGATTTTTGGGTTTTGTTCTGCCAGTTCCACCATGGTGTGGCCAAACACATCCTGATATTTCGGGGGCTGGGGCGAAGATGGGGCAACTTTGATGATTTCTCCGGTTTCTTTATTGAAAAGGCCCGGTGCGTGCCAGAATGTCTCGTCACCTTCTTCGGAAAATTTGTAGCCCTTTCCTTTTTTGGTTAAAACGTGAAGTATCTTGGGCCCGGGAATTTGAAGCACATCGCGGATGATTTCCGTAAGGTGCACCACATCGTGCCCGTCGGTGGGGCCAAAGTAGCGGAATTTGAGCGATTCGAAAAAGTTGCTTTCCTTAAGCATGGCGCTTTTGATGGAATGTTCCACCTTCGACACGATTTCGCGAGCGCTTTTTCCGAATTGGCTAAGGTGGCCGAGCAATTCCCAGATTTTATCTTTGGCTTTGTTATAGGTTTGAGAGGTGGTAATGTCGGTAAGATATTCTTTCAGGGCACCCACGTTGGGGTCGATGCTCATACAATTGTCATTCAGAATAACCAGCATGTCAGCTTTTTCCCATCCGGCATGGTTCAACCCTTCAAATGCAAGCCCTGCCGTCATGGCTCCGTCACCAATGACGGCCACATAACGGCGTTTTTCGTTCATATACCTTCCTGCTACGGCCATGCCCAGTGCTGCACTGATACTGGTGGAAGAATGGCCCACGCCAAAAGTGTCGTATTCGCTTTCCGAACGCTTGGGAAAGCCGCTGATGCCTTTATATTTTCTGTTCGTATGAAAAACCTCCCGCCTTCCGGTCAGGATTTTATGCCCGTAGGCCTGATGGCCCACATCCCACACCAATTGGTCCAGGGGAGTGTTCAACACATAATGCAAAGCCACCGTCAGTTCCACCACTCCAAGGGATGCTCCGAAATGGCCTCCTTTCTGCGATACGGCATCGATGATGAATTCACGCAATTCATTGCATAATTGCGGAAGTTGGTCAACGGAGAGTTTTTTTAAATCATCGGGCGTATGTATGCGGCTTAGCAGTTCTCCGGTATGTATAATTTCTTTGGGGTCTATTTTTTTCATTAAGGGTAAAGTTACTCAGAATTAGAAAATACTCGCGTTAAAAAAATGAAACATCAAAAGGAGGTAATTGTTTTAAAGCAAGCAACAAATTATTGATGGCGGTAAGGTATTTTGAGGTATTTGGAGGTGTTGCCGTAAGTAACGTTTAAAAGGTAAATACCTTCCTGAACATCAGGGGTCCAGATGATTTGCTGATAACCCTTGATGGTTTCGTTTTCTTTTACGTTAATGAGTTTTCCGCTCACGTCGAAAAGGTTCAAGGAAATTTTTTCATTTCCGTCGGATATGATATTTATCACGATACCCAACGAGGGGTTATAGTAAACATTGAAATCTTTACTGTTGCATGATGCCGGAGCATCAATGGTTTTGGATTTTTTTGCCTGATTGTTAAAGTCATATATCATGATACGGTAATAGCGGAAATTTTTATTTTCATCTTTTAGCAAGTATTGATAATGGTTTACTTGTTTTTGATTTGAAGCAGCGGGAACCGTGCCGATTTTCTGAAAATTTTGCCCGTCATTGGAAGCCAAAATATCAAAATGGCTGATGGGGCTATCGCTAATGGTGGACCAATGGAGTACTTTATTCATATCATTGGAGCATTCCATTTTGAAATCCAGGAATTCAATGGGAAGCGGGGCAGAAACCGAAGAAAGGACAAAGGGGCAAAAATTACTGATACCGGTGGCCGTAACAGCCCCTGTTCCGGTGGTAACGCCTGCTGCCGTAATGGCAAAGTTGGAATTGTTAGGTAGCCACTGGCTTCCGTTCCAATATTGTGCTCCTAAATTTCCCGGGGCTCCGGCGATAGTATTTTCTGCACCACGATAACGGAATGTGATATCAGCCGTAACGGCATGGGAATTGGTGATGTCCCACCAACGGTCCACTACGGAATTTTGAGCGCAGGGATTTCCGGTTAATGAAACATTGGGGCAAAACATAAAACTCACGGCAGCCACATTGGAAGCCCCTGCCCAGGGTTGGTTATCAGTACCGGCAGTGGCACGGGTGGAAAAGTCCATGTATCCGGCAGCATTCGTCATGGGGGTGGTAATGTTGAATCCTAAAGGGATTCTGTCGCCGGCGGCAGTACCAAAAGGTACCTCATGCATACCGGTGGTGGTCCTCACGTACCAGCGCAGGATACTGGGGTTAACGGCTAAGTTTGTTTCGCTTACAAGACGTCCGCTAAGGTTAGTGGTAATGCTGGCGCCAGCACCGTTGGTGTGATGAAGCATGTTAGAATTTAAAAACAATGGCCTGTTATCAATGTGCAAAGAACCGGTGAAGGAAGTAGCCCCACCCACGGTAACGTTATTAACGGCGAGTTGGGCATTGTTGGTGCCAATAAGTTGAAGATGGGTAAAGGCGGTTGGATTAGTGCCCATAATGCTTTGATTGGTTAGGGCACCGTCCAAAATCACCGTACCTCCGTCGGCCGTAAACACATAGTTAGTGGCCGGTGTTCCGTTGTTAATCCAGTTACCTCTGACCAAAATGGTAGAAGTTTGGCTGGGAGTAACCAGACCATTGGCCGTATTGGAAAAATTTCCGCTTGCACCATCAATGTACATAAAGGCAGGGCCGGAGAATACAATGTGTGCTCCGTTATTGTGGAGGCCTTGGGAGAAAAGTTGAATATTGACAACAATGTATAATATATAAAAAAATATATAAAAACGTAAAGTCATTTTATTTCTTTGGTTTATATCTTACTTGTTCAACATCTTCGGCTTTAATAATACCTCGTTTAATTAATTCTTCTTTAGTAGGCGGTTTGTCAAATCTTACATTATTACCATCCCACCAAATGCTATATTCAGGATCTTCAGGGTTATTATCATTAAACATTACACCTTTATTACCGTTAATTTTTTCTTCAAAAGAACTATCTAAAATTTCATCAGAAATTGTTTGGTCAATATCTTTAATAGTGGAAACTGCTTGCCAAAAGAAGTTAAATCTATTATTGCTATTTGACTTTACTGTAAAACCATTATTGTCGTAACTATCAATAAAAATTGAGTTGTTACCGATAGGAGTTATGTTGATAATCAAATTATCAGGATCAATAAGTTTTTTAAAATTATCTTCAAACGTAACACGACATTGTCCATTTACAATTTCATTTTTGCCCCTTGCAATAATTTCAGGTTTTATGGACTGAGATGAATAGGTTACTATTCTTTTACCATTACCATCTTTGTTATGAAGTGTAGCAATAATGTTGTTAGTTATTGTTTTTCCATGTACATATAAACCATATTTCTTACCGGAAAGATTTGTACCATAAATTAATCCTTTAATCCATCCTCCCATCACACCACCATAAATACCCAAACCAATGTGATTATCAAATTTAGGCAATTCAGTATTTAAGTTATTAGATTGAGAAAACTTTCCTCCAGCTACTCCCGTTGTGTAATTATTACCAAAACCATAAACGGAAGTACTAAGATTTCCAGATGTATAATAACCTAAGGCTCCCCTAGCAACTAAATCCCAACCAAAAACTCCACCAGATCTTATGGAAAAATTTGTACCAGGCCCCCCACTTCCAACAGAACCAAAAACTCCAAAAGCATATTGAGCATTTCCAGCAGATTGAGTTCCATGTACGGCTCTCCTTAACCCTGCTTCAGTGAATGCACTTCCATTACCTGGTTGAAAAAAACTTCCTCTTATACCAGGTCCAGCCAAATTAGAGCCAACATATTCTCCTTGGACCGCAGCAAAAAGGGTAGGACCTGATGTAACTGAACCATAAACACCGCTTCCGTTAAAATCAGAATAACCATTTATTGCCCATGGAAATGTGTTATTGCTTACAACGTTTAAAAGGTCACCAGTAATTACGGTATTATTAGTCCCCCAAAAAAATTCACCTAGGTTACTAATTCTTCCTCTAAAACTGTTATTTGAGATAATGTCAATGTGATGATTACCTATGTGTCCAAAGTTATATGCAGTTCCCGCTGCCCCCGCTTCATTATTTCCTCCCACAATCCATGGGGTCCCCGGGGGCATGTTGTCAAATAAGTGGATCCAGCGCCCATGGCTTGTGCTCCAATAATAAAAACCCGTACCATAAGCGCCGGTTCCGGTAATACCGGAATTTGTATTATACACCAACATGGAGTTCGTTGGTCCCCCGCCGGTTAAGCCATAAGTAGTAGTGCTTGTTAAATTAACTCTAGGGATTAAAACTCCTTTGTCTGTAAAATTAACGTCTAATCCCGCATCTCCGCTGGGAGCCGCTCCCGTAGCATTAATCCCAACGTTTTGGCCAAATGCATAAAAAGTGCTAAAAACTAAAAAGACAAAAAACTTTCTCATAGCACAAATATAAGAATTAATTTCAATAATGTGTAACTATTTACTCAATGAGGAGTGTTGCTCACTCAATTTAACAATAAATTACAAAATCAGCTTATATTTTCCCAAATAATTTTCCAAACTGAAACCAGGATTTTGGGCTAAGTTTACAAAACTCTTCATTTCCGCCGCGGGCAAAGTGTAAAAATAATCGGCCCGGCTGCTGAAGTTTTTGAGTTTTTTTATTTCCGTTCCATGGTGCGAAATCAGGTCGGTCAGGATGTTCAGCAGGGCATAAGCATTGTACCCCAGTTCCCTGAAATAGGTATGGGCTATGGGGCGGAACAATTGGCTGAAGTGCATATAATCGGGGCTTTTTCTTATTACATGATACAATTCCCGCCCTTCCAGCGCTTCATGTTTTTTCGCCCAGAATTTCAGGCCCAGCATTTTGCAGGCCAATGCCAGGGCCTTGTCGGGATTTATTTCCATATTCTTCAAATGATGTACAAAACCGTATAATTTATCCCGGCTTTCCCTTAAAACATCCTGTTGCTGAAGTGTTTGAATTATCATGCCCACATCCAGCATAAACCTGGATTTTTTGTGCAGAAATTTTATTTTAAACTCTTCTTTTTCATTCATGATCATGCCGTTTAAGCATGCCAGCCGCATCCACCCGAACAAAATCGAAAACGATTCGGTTTTGTTGTAACTGTTTTTTACCCAAAGCATGGGAATCCATTCCTTCTTCTGAAAACTGTGAATC
>JAOAHO010000044.1:21094-21432 GCA_026415195.1 Bacteroidia bacterium
TGAATCAGTTCGGAATTCTTAGGGACTAAAAGTGCGTTGCAAACTTCCCCACCCGGGCTGTGATATAATTTCAAAATCCGGATTTCATTTTTGGGGTAACCACCCAACAAATGGCTGTAAATTTCCTTCCCTGTTTCAATGGCTTTCAGGTGCGCCAGAGGATAATAACCCTCTGAGACAATGCTGATGGGCTCGCCGGTGTCTTTGCGTATCAGCACTTTTTTGTTTTTCATGATACGCCTTTTTCGGGTGCCCGGCAAAGTATAGTAGCAAGGCCTTAACTCGATAGGAAAATCAATACTTTTCAGCATTTCCCTGTCTTTGTTTTCGTGGGAAAG
>JAOAHO010000045.1 GCA_026415195.1 Bacteroidia bacterium
GAGTACCATTTTGGTATTCAGTATTGCATTCGGCATTGCCAGCGACGGAACGCTTTATTTTCTGACCAAATATCGCCACGAATTAAAAAATAAAAATTCCATGAAAGAGTCGGTTCGCATTACCATTTCCGAAACCGGCGTAAGCATGGTTTACACAGCGCTGATTTTATTTTTCGGCTTCGGCATGTTCATGCTTTCCGATTTTGGGGGTACCAGGGCATTGGGTGTGTTGATTTCGTTGACCTTGTTGGTGGCCTATTGTACTAATCTGATCTTACTTCCTGCTTTTTTGCTGAGTTTGGAAAAGAAAATAGCCAACAAAACTTTTTTGAAATCGGGGGTGAATGAAGAAGATGATATGGAAACTTAAAAAGCCACCTTCAAATTCACATAAAAATTCCGGGGGTCAGCGGGGATGATTCCCGGCCCGGGATAACCTTCTGCACGGCGCGTGAAATATTTTTCGTCGGTCAGATTTTGGATGCCTATACCAATAAACAAAAATTTCCAACGATAGTCCATTGATAGATCCACTACTCTATACGATGGTATTATGCCATATAAACCCGAAGTAGTGTAGTTTGAATTGGTGGCATCACTGTATTGTTCGGAGGTATAATTAAAATTTAACGAGGCCGTAAAATTTTTATACCCTCCCCTGATGCCGCTTCTGATAATCAACTCAGGAGCATATTCCACTTTTTTATGAATAAATGATTTTTCTTTGCTTGCCAGGTATTTGGCATCGGTGTAGGAAACATTCATAAAAACCGACATGGTAATATCCTGATTGCCTGAAAACATTTTCCACCAATCCGCTTCCACAAAGCATTCCGCCCCCATACTGCGGCTTTTACCTATGTTGGTTCTGTATCGTACGACCTGAAAAGTAAACGTGTCCATCTTTAGGGAAGTTCCGATGCGATTATCATACAGCATATAGAATAAAGAAGCATCATAATACAGGTAATTCTTAATCTTTCCTCTCAGGCCAATGTCTGAAGTATAACCTTTTTCATCTTTCAGATTAGGATCTACCTGAAAATTTGGATTTACAATCCGCATATCGTTGAAATTAACGGAACGATAGTTTTGGCTGACATTGGCATAACACTCGTGCTCCCTGAAATATTTCCACTGAATGCCAAACCCTCCGATAAAAAAATTTCTTTTAAGTTCCCTGTTATCTTTTACTGTCTGATCCAACAAAATATTTCCGGCCAAATCCTTATTTAATATCCTGTAAAATCCATCAGAACGGGTATCAATCCACTCCCAACGTAACCCGGGAACCACATAAAAGGAATTTCCCAGTGAGAAAACATTTTCCATGAACACCGCAACATTGGAAGAAGGAAAAACATACGAAGAATTTTCAGGCATATTCGGATTTAAAAACTGAAACTGAGGCCTGTCTGACTTATCGGCATCCCCTTGCTTACGGGTAGTATTTCCTTTATAGATTCTGGTTCCCAAAAGAAAATGCGAAACAGATTTGTTTATATAATATCGCTTTACCATCCTGAATTCCGCACCCCAATTATCATATAAATCGCTGATCAGGTTGCGGTTTGAAGCGGTATCATCCGGCCTGTCCGGACGGCCCATATATCCCAGGACATAACGGTGAGCATAGAGTTTAAAAATTCTGGCCTGAGTAATAAGGGTGGGATTGATAGTGTAATCCAAAGTGATGGCCGGCAATATCCATCGGACATCCATCCAGTTTCTGCTTCGGGTGGATATCGCCATGTCTTTTTCAAACATCGCATCAGTCAGTCCTCCTGGCATCTTCATAAGATAATCCATAAAAGTAAGTTCCATTTTCAATTTCAGCGACGGGGACAGTTGTAAAACAGGAGCCAGATATGTAAAATAGGTTTTATTCCAAGAATCGGGACGCCATCCATTATATTTTTTATATTGAAAGGCCCCTAAAAAATTTCTTTTGGCATTACCTACTGAAAACTGATTATAAGAATTGAACAGTCCGAAAGATCCTAAGGTTTGCGCGGAAAGGACAGAAAATTTCTTGTCCTGCGGATGTTCGCGTAATTTAAAGTTAATCATACCTCCGAATTGCGTACCGAATTGCAGGCCTGCGGCTCCTCGCAGAATTTCAATCCTTTCCACCAGAAAAGCCGGAGGCAGGTAATAGGATTCGGGATAACCCAATGCATCGGCCGAAATATCATAACCGTTTTGCCTCATGTTGAAATTGGAAATCCTGTTCGGATTCAGCCCCCTGGAACCAATTCCGATATTCAATCCGCTACCGTCGTTTTCAAAAACATTAATTCCGGGAACTTTTGAAAAAATTTGCCTGGAATTATTGGCGGCCAGGTTGGCTTTGATTTGATCCAAATAAATGGCTTCCGATTTTTTGCCTGCATTCACCTGGACTCCTTCGATATTATTCAATCTGGATATACCGAAATCGTTTTCCGGACGCGCTTTTACTTCAACCTCATTCAATTTTATGCCTAAGGAATCTTTTCTTTCCTGAGAAAAAGCCAAATGAAAAAACAACAACGCAACTATTAACTTAATAAGGTGCTTCATTCAACCAGGTTCTTTTCTTCCAAGGGGCATTGTCCATGCGCGTAAGGTCTAGGGTATCGGGAAAGTAAGGCACCGATGGCCTGCCATTTAATGTAACGAATGCCATTGCCCTCACTTTCGGATTTTTCATTCCCTTTTTTTCATATTCACTTTTTAGGAAATGTGCAAAATCTACTATCATGTCGGGCTGGGTGGCCATCATCTTTTCCTGAACGTATGTGAGGTATTTAGGATTATGAACTTCAATTTCTTTGCCGGTTTGCCTGTCCTGAACAAAGAAGAAGGCGCTTCCTGCTTTTTCCATCAGCATTACCCTCCACGAAAACCGAAAACCCGATTCATGCCAAAACAAATTTCCTCCATACAATAAATAACGAAAAGGCAACAAAAATTGGATCAGAAAATAAACAGACATAAAATAAACCAATACTTTTGCCGGATAAGTCAGGTTATTTTGTTTGTCATTGATAGAGTAGTTAATAAAGTGCTTTAATTTTTTTATCATTTTATGGGATAATTCTTCCGGCATGAATATGAGAGTGATGGCCATCATGATATAGGGGAACATGCCGATATTGAAAAAGACAGCCGTTGCTCCGTGAAAAACAACCACCAAAGCATAAGCCAACGGAAAAAGTTTTTTTCTGAATAACAAAAAACCGATGCTCAGGTCATAAAGGCAACCAAACCAGCTGAAAAGATACGCCACCCATGCTTGATCCATAAACTGGCCGATGACGGGCAGATGGGTAAAAGGCGCTAACCAGATTTTCAAAGGCATGGCGTTTAATAACCAGTCGGAATTGATTTTGGCAATGCCTGCAAAAAAATATAATACGAACATTTGCATTCTGAGAATCCATACGTAGAAATAGGGGCATTTATCTATATCTCTTCTTTTAAAAAGTATATTATCCAGCGAAAACACCCTGCCTGCAGGCACAAATATCATCAGGAATGATATGAGGCAGATGAAATAATAATGGTTCAGGTAGTTGGTTTTATCAATTAATTCCACATACGTAAACAATATGAAAAATAAAATCATGCTCCATCGGTAAAATAACCCTAAAAGAATAAGTAGGGATAAAACCAACATCGTCCAGAAAACCAAATACATACCCTCAGCGGGAAGCGGCTTAACCCATTCAAAACCGTAAAATGGAAAATAAAATTTCGGAGTAATATATAAACTCGTAACCCAACCTTTCAAAATAAACCGAAGCGTGGACAAAAACATCAAAGTTCCGAAGAGTATCCGGAACAAAGCAAGATGTGAGGCAGGAAATGGCCTTAGTAAACGGAACTTTATTTTTTCAATCGCCGTCACTGTCCTGATAGGTTATTTGCACTCCCAATCGTGAGGGCATATCTGTTTTCAGTAATACCAAAAGTTTTACCAATTCCGTCCATGCATCGTTCACAGGATTAGGATTATTGACCACCTGAACCGACAGGGGATCAGTAAGTTGGTTTAATTTATTTTTAGCAACCGAAAACTGATTATTGATGGCATCGGCCAAGGGCCCGTTGGTGTGTTGGGCTTTAAGATGGTTCAGGTAATCGTCAAAACCGAGGCCGTTAACTCCGTTTAGGCCGCGCCCCAAAAACATATCTTCAATAACCAAAAGCGTTTCGTAGGCCATGGCCACCGATTGCTTTTTATAGAACCCCTCCACTGCACCGGGAACCGGATAACCCAAAGTTTTTTTACCCAAGGGTATCCCTATTTTGGCATTTTTCAAATAATCCAATTCGAAATTCAGACGGTTAACCAATGCTCCAATGGAACTGCCGATATCGGTGGAAAGCGAATTTTTAAAAGTTTGTATGTATCCGTTGTTCCAGCCTTGGATCACCTGCGTAATCTTGGATTTCATATTGAACAGTACGTCCATGATGTAAGCTTTACGGTTGGACTGAGAAAGAAATTCATTTACAATATCCTGATCGCTTTTGTTATAACCGTAAAGAAGATAATCCAAAGCCGGAAAGCCTTTGGCATCGAGGTTGGAAGCGGCATCCAAATTATAGTTCCCGCTTTGTATGTTTGATTTAATCTGAGTTGTATCGGTGGGAAAAACATTGAAATTCATCTGTACCACAACACTTTCCGCAGGGCCGAATTCAAACGGTGATATTTTCTGATAGCGCATCCAGGCGGAATTGAATTTGGTTCTGAGGTTTTGCAAAGAAGAAATCTGGGGATTTGCCGTAAACTGTTGGGCTGCATCTATTAAACTGTCGAGCGAGGCATTAAATTTATGGTAGGCCGGTAAAATCAAATTATCGGCATAATTGGCAAGCATGCCCGCTTTGTCAAAAGGGGCATTTTCCTCGGGTGATTTCTTTTTCTTTCTACAGAAAAAGCCGGCAAGGGTGATGCCGGCTATTATGGTAAAGACAATTATTTTTTTCATAATTGGTCTTTAATGGAATCAAGGCCGTAAATGGAACTTAAAAGATTTTTGATATTATCCAGTTGAGTGGTAGTGATGTTGTAAAAATTATATCCAAGATAGGTTTTGAGTTGATTTATCT
This sequence comes from Bacteroidia bacterium, assembly GCA_026415195.1. Classification (GTDB taxonomy): domain Bacteria; phylum Bacteroidota; class Bacteroidia; order B-17B0; family Aurantibacillaceae; genus JAOAHO01. The sequence goes on from JAOAHO010000045.1 coordinate 5,104, forward strand.
GTGCATCGGTGATTTTTTTGGTCGGGTTATATTTAAAATTCATGATGAATGCCATGATTTCAGAGCAATTATGATTTCGTATGGCATCATCGGTCATTTTTTGTTTGGTTTTGTTTACGTAACTGATGATGGTAGCGGCAATTACTTTTTCCCAATTATCGCGTATGATAGGAACTTGTTGGTCACGTGTAGGATAATCCTTATTCGAAATAGCTGCACGGCCTTTAATAAAGGCATTCATGATGGTGGCATTACAACCCATCAGGGGATTTCGGTCGTTGCAATATTTTCCCCAAAAGCGAACACCGTTGGTGTTGGAAGGAAAATCAACGGGAACGCCAAAATAGCCGAAGGCCTCGTCCCAATGGTGTTCCATAGCTGTGCCTTGTCCGGGGGTGACGGAAGTATTATCCACACTGTTTCCGATTTTAGATTCACTCAGATAAACGGCTGTAGATTGATAATAAATTAAAGCGCCCATCAATCCTTTTTCGATGATTTGTGCCCATTCTATGCCATTTTTATCGCATAAATAATTTTTACCGGGTTCGGTATTAGAAGCCACAACGCCCGAAACCCCATTGGAACCAGCCACTGTGGATTGAGATGCAATCTGCAGGCTGTCCATAAATTTTTCAAAAAGGTTTTGGTCTAAAGAAAACACTTTCGATTTGATGTCCTTGCCCGATGTATTTAAGGCATTGTTGGCAAAAGGGCTGTTCACATTGGCATACATGTCTTTAAGCTTGGAAGCCAACACTACATTGCCTGTGGTGTTACCGGTGTTCATGTATGCTTTCATTTCGGCAAGCATATCCAGACGTGTGGTTTGCCCGGAATAGTTTACGTTTGTGAAATTATACGTTGTGGGAACCGTATAACCGGGCCCGGAGGGTTTTTGAGGAGTATTGTCGTTGTTCTTCTTATCTTTTTTACAAGAAAAAGTAAGCAACGAAACTGTTAAAAATGAAAGAATAAGCCTATTCATGAATTTTTTTATTGGCAAAATAATTTCAGGAATAAAAAATGGGAAATACCCTAAAAGAGGTATTTTAAGTAATCTGATTAAAGTCCGAATTGTTTTTTGGCCATGGAGGCGATTTCACCTCCGTATGCCAGACAGGCCGTAGCGGCAGGGCTCGGGCTATTGATAACATGTAGTACGTTGCCTTCCCCTTCCATTTTAAAATCATCGAGCATTTCACCATCGGGTGAAAGCGCCATGGCACGAATTCCGCAGCGGGAAGCCACAATATCGTCCATTTCAAGGGATGGTATGAGCTTTCTCAGACGCTTTAAAAAATAGGCCTTACTGAAAGCGCCCCTATATTCATCTAATCCAAAACGCCAGTGTTTGTAAAAAAATTTCCATGTACCACCAAATGAAAATGCCTCGGCTGTATCTCTCAGACTGAAAGAGGTTTTGGAATATCCTTCCCTATTAAAAACAAAAACGGCATTGGGGCCACACTCCACGCCGCCTTTGATCATACGAGTGAAGTGGACACCCAGGAAAGGAAATTTAGGATTGGGAACCGGATAAATAAGGTTTCTAACTTTATGAATACCTTTTTCTGTCAGGTCATAATAGTCGCCGCGGAAACCCACAATAGCAGCTTCCGAAGGATGGCCTTCTTTTTTAGCGATACGATCGGCCTGAAGTCCGGCTGTGGTGATCAAATAATCGGCTGAAATGTTTTTGTTGTTTTTGGTTCTGATGATGTGTTTTCCCGCATCTTTGGAAAAACCAATCACTTCGGAGTTTAACAAGATTTCCCCTCCCCTGCCCTTAATGATTTCGGCCAGTTTTTCCGCCACGTCGCCAAAGAAAATGATACCCGTGCATCCCACGTGAATGGCTTTAATCCCCACACAATAGGGTTCGATTTCCTTAATCCTGTCGGGCCCCACCATTTCAATATTCTCTACTCCGTTAGCCACACCGTTGTTAAAAACACGTTCCAAATGAGGTAATTCCGATGGATCAGTAGCTACAATAAGCTTACCGCAAATGTCGTGAGGGATATGGTGTTCTTTGGCAAAGGCCACCAGTTCCCTCCTACCGGCCACACAATTACGTGCCTTGTAGGATCCGGGTTTATAGTAAATACCACTATGAATCACCCCGCTGTTTCGGGAAGTTTGATGATGGCCCACCGCCTTTTCTTTTTCGATAACGGTGATTTTCTTATCGGGCAACATAAGGGAAAGTTTATAGGCCGTGGCAAGCCCCACTATGCCACCCCCGACAACGGCAATGTCGGTATGTTGGGTATTATCCATAAATTAGGGCAAAGTTATCAATTGAAATGAAAATCATTTGCATTGGGCGAAATTATACCGAACACGCAGCGGAAATGAAAGCCGAAGTTCCGGAAAAACCGGTGTTTTTCCTTAAACCCGAAACGGCACTTCACAAGGGTTACGAATACCTGATGCCGGAATTTACCCAAGATCTGCATTACGAGGCCGAATTGGTATTCAGGATTAGCAAGCCGGGAAAATCCATAGAAGAACGCTTTGCCATGGGATATGTGGATGCCTTCACGGTGGGACTGGACCTTACTGCCCGGGATCTTCAGGCCGAATGCAAGAAAAAGGGACTACCGTGGGAAATAGCCAAGGCATTTGATTTTTCGGCCATTGTGGGTGAATGGTTAAATATTTCGGAATTTGACATAGAGCAGGATTTTCATCTGAATGTAAATAATCAAATTCGCCAAAAGGGTAAAGCTAAAAATATGCTTTTTACTTTGCCACAGATTGTTTCTTATGTTTCTAAATTCATCACATTAAAAATCGGTGATATGATATTTACCGGCACTCCTGAAGGTGTTGGAAAAATTAACGGAGGGGATGTGCTGGAGGGATTTTATGGAAAAAAATCTGTTTTCAAACACGTGTTTCGTTGAACAGGATTGAGCTTTATACGGATGGGGCATGCAGCGGCAACCCGGGCCCCGGAGGTTTTGCCTGGATATTGAAATATAATGATTACGTGAAAGAATATTCCGAAGGATACCGGCTTACCACCAATAACCGCATGGAACTTTTAGCAGTCATCAGCGGGCTTAGCCATATCCGTAAAAAAGATTGGCCTGTCACAATATACTCCGACAGCCGCTATGTGGTGGATACAGTAAAACAAAATTGGATTGACAATTGGAAATCAAGGAATTTTAAAAATGTGGCTAATGTGGATTTATGGATAAAATTCCTTGAAATTTATCAACCTTCCATTCATACATTTGAATGGGTGAAAGGCCATGCCGACAATCCCTATAATAATCGTTGTGATGAACTGGCCGTTAAAGCAAGCATGAAATCAGACCTTAGAATCGATACTGAATATGAAGAAATTTCCGGGAATTTATCTTAGATTGATTTCCGGCGCTGGATATTTAACAACCTATGTTGTAATAATTCATTTAAGATTCAATTATACATCGTTGTAAAATGATACTTTTAGGCGTATTGAAAAGTCAAAAAGTAAAAATAAAGAAAATCTATAATTTTTTTTCTTCAAATTCTATTCTTAAAACATTTTTGTTTATTAGCTTCATCTTTTCTTTTCATACTGAAATCTCAGCCCAAAAAAACAAAATCACGCGCATTCTCTTTATTTTCGATGTAAGCCGAAGCATGACGGGAATGATAGGGCAACAAACTAAAATGGACAAAGCAAAAGCCCTTTTTTTCAATCTCATTGACAGTTTGGCAGCCGATAAAAACAACCGTTTTGCCCTGAGGGCTTTCGGGCATACCGTAAAATATCCACCCGGAAATTGCAACGACACCAAACTGCTTGTCCCTTTTTCATCTGTTCAAAATATTCAAAAAATAAAAAGTTTTATCCAATCCTTCAAACCTACGGGCATTACGCCCATCGAACACAGCTTAACCCAATCGGCAGGGGATTTTCCCGATAACAAACAAACGAATGTTATCATATTAATTACGGATGGGATTGAAGAATGCGGAGGGGACCCCTGCAAGGCCAAGGCATTTTTGGCTTCCAAAGGCATAGAGCTTCGACCTTTCATAATCGGCATAGGACTTACTCCCGAACAAATCAAGGCCTATGATTGTGTGGGAAAATTTATTGATTCGGAAAAAAATAACCTCATACAAGACATCCGGCAAACCATTCATGAATTCCAAAATCTTAAAACCACTTTCCAGGTGAATTTGCTTAATTCCAAAAACATACCTGAAGAGACCAATACCAATATGACCTTTTGGGATTCTGCCATGACGAAGTATTCCTTTAACTACATTCATACTTTAAACTCTGCTTCCGTTCCCGATACTCTTCAACTTCCACTACGAAAAACCAAAGTGCAGGTACACACCATTCCTCCTGCTTTCAGCCCCTATACGGAAATTATTTCCGGAAAACACACCATCATACCTGTATCCGTTCCACAAGGTTCGCTAATCATCAGGAGGCCCGACGGAATGTTTAATCAAAACGACCAATTAAAGTTTATTGTCAGGCACAGGGCAGGAAAAAACACCTTGCATGTTCAACCGGTGAATACCATGGAAAAATATATAGTGGGTAGTTATGATCTTGAAATCCTGACCCTGCCAAGGATTTACATGTATGATGTTAAAGTGGAAGAAAAAAAATTAAACAGTATTACTATCCCTAACGACGGCCAATTGATTGTAAAAACATTAGATGCCGGAGACGGTTGCATCATGCAGGTTACTGAAAATGGCCCTGAATGGGTGGTGAATTTGTCGGGAAAGAATTACCAGGAATTTTACCTTCAGCCCGGAAAATATGTTTTGGCCTGGCGATCAAAGAAATTAAAGAGCAGTATTTACACCATTGAGAAGAAATTCACTATTCTGCCCGACCGTAGCATTACGATTGAATTATATAAACAATGATTTAATTTATGCGCTTCATTTTCACTTTGGCATAATTACCCCTTATTTCAAAATCCCATTCCTTTGGATTAAAAATTCGGGGAAGATAGCGTTGGTATAATTTCATGCGCGCATTTGTTTTTCCTGAATTTTCTTCTTCATCATTCCTGGATACGGCATTGAATTCATAAATATTGATACGGGGATGTAACCTGATAAAATCACGAATGGTTTCGGCAATGGTATTCATTACTTTGAAAACATCGCCCTTGTTGGTCGTTACATATTCTTCTTCATATTCATCATTCACCACGCCAAAGACAATGGTTGCATGCAAAGGATTGTTTTCCATCCTCCCGAAGCGCACTTCATAACGAAGGCCCTTATCGGTATTAAAATAATAAATTCCGGCTGTCGGAATGGCCGGATATTCTATCGGATAAATGTTCTCAGACGAGGACATTTTTTTTGAAGCGTTCAGATACAATCAACTCTTTTCCGCCATGAGTATAATCATAGAAGCCCCTGCCGCTTTTCACCCCAAGATGGCCGGCTGTTACCATGTTCACCAACAAGGGGCAAGGCGTATATTTATCGAGACCTAATCCGTCTTTCAGAACATAAAGTATGTTCAGGCACACATCCAAACCAATAAAATCGGCCAATTGAAGAGGCCCCATAGGATGCGCCATACCAAGCTTCATTACGGTGTCAATTTCTTCCACACCCGCCACACCTTCAAAAAGTGAATAAATGGCTTCATTAATCATGGGCATCAAAATCCTGTTGGAAACAAACCCCGGATAATCGTTTACTTCTACCGGAATTTTTCCCAACTTTTTAGAGGTTTCCATGATTGTCCTGCAAACTTCATCGGTAGTGGAATAGCCGCGGATAACTTCTACTAATTTCATCACCGGAACCGGATTCATAAAATGCATCCCAATCACTTTTTCCGGCCTTTTAGTGGCCGATGCAATTTTGGTAATGGAAATGGATGAAGTGTTGGAAGCCAGTATGGCAGAAGCAGGAGCAATTTCATCAATTTGCCTGAAAATCTGGAGCTTGATTTCAATGTTTTCGGTAGCCGCTTCCACAACCAAGTCCGCACCGGAGGCACCGTCTTTAAGGTCGGTAACAGGCCTTATACGTGAAAGTGCTTTTTGTTTTTCTTCTTCCGTCAGTGCATTTTTGGCTATTTGCCGATCCATGTTTTTGGAAATGGTTTGCATGGCCCTGTCCAGGGCTTCTTTTTTTATATCAACAAGCACAACTTCATATCCGCTTTGTGCAAAAACGTGGGCAATGCCATTACCCATGGTTCCGGAACCAACAACCGTAATATTTTTCATAACGGCCAAAAATAAAAATTTCCAATAAAAATTTTGCCCCTATCTTTGATTGAATTATTCACAAATGGAACTACTGAAGGAACTGGTATTAATGCTGTTGGTAAGTATTGGAGTGGTAGGCATTACCCAAATTCTCAGGATTCCTTCGGTTATAGGTTTTATATTGACGGGCATTTTAATCGGTCCCGGCGCTTTGGGGCTGGTTCATTCTGCCCACAACATTGAAGTGATGTCGGAAGTGGGGGTGATGCTTCTGATGTTCACCATAGGATTGGAATTTTCTTTGCGAAAAATTATTATGCTTAAAAAAGAAGTATTAGGCCTTGGAGGCATTCAAGTACTTGCAACCATCCTGGCTGTTTTTGGGTTCTACATGCTGAAAGGTTGCCCAAGCATTTCCTCCGCCATCGTGGTTTCCTTTGTGGTATCAATGAGCAGCACCGCATTAGTCCTGAAATGGCTGAAGGAAAAAGGGAAGCTTCAAACCCCGCATGGACGGGTGATGACGGGCATTTTGCTTTTTCAGGATATTTGCGTGGTACCCTTTCTTATTATCACCCCATTGTTGGGGAAGCAGGGAATCGTCGGAATTCATCTGGCCAAAAACCTTCTGATATCCTTTGCGGGAATAGGAATTATATTCATACTTGCCAAGTATGTCATGCCTAAATTTTTTAATTTGATCTATAAAATCAAACTGCAGGAGTTATTTTTCATTTTGGTTTTGTCGTCTTGCTTTGGGCTATCGCTGGCAACGGCATCTCTGGGTTTTTCGCTTTCACTCGGATCGTTTATTGCGGGTATGATACTCGCTGAATCGGATTTTATTTATCAGATTGAATCGGAAATTCATTCTTTGAAAAACCTTTTTCTTTCCTTATTTTTTATTTCGATCGGATTGTTGCTCGACCTGCGCCATCTTACCCAACATTTTGCGGATGTTGGCCTGACGCTGTCAGGCATTTTGGGAATTAAAATCCTGGTGATTGCATTTATCCTTTTTGCATTTCGCTATCCTGCTGATTTTTCACTTCTCATCGGGCTTGGGCTTTCGCAAATCGGAGAATTTTCTTTTATTCTGCTGAATCAGGCCCTGGGGCTTAATATCATAGAATCGGAATTGTATCAAAATATCTTAAGCGCCACCATCATCAGCATGATGGCTACGCCGGGATTTCTTTTCATCGGAAACAAAATCATCCAACGCGATGAATTAAAAAAGAAAATTGCTCCATCTTCCGAACTGCAAGGCCATGTAATCATAGGAGGATTTGGCGTCAGTGGCCAAAATATTGCACGCATCCTTAAAAACCTGCAAATTCCATATGTTATTATTGAGTTCAATCCGGCCACCGTTAAAAAATTCAGAAATGAAGGCGAACCCATCATTTTCGGCGACATCACCAACCGTAACAACCTTCGCCAACTGGGTTCCGATAGGGCTTCTATGTTGCTGCTTGCCCTTTCCGACTGGGATGCTTCTATCAGGGCCGTGAAAACAGCACGTTTGACAAATCCTAATATGAAAATCATCGTCCGGACGGAGTATGTCAACCAAATTGAACCTCTTTATCAGGCCGGTGCCGATATTGTGATATCGCAGGAATTTGAATCATCTCTGGAAATGGCATATCACGTGATGAAATACGTCAAAATACCTGAATTTGTTGCCCGTTTCAACACCCGCCAGCTCCGTAAAAAGCATTACAGTTTTTTTAATCAGGAAATCGGTAAAGGAAACCCTATCAAGTTATCAGAAATCGTCAAATATAAAACGGCGCTTGACGTTTACTTGTTGCCCCGAGACAATTCTGATTCAGCAATTGAAATCAAAAAAATTTTTGAACAGTTCCCTGAAGTTTCTGTCCTTGCCATATTGCGTGCAGAACAAATCATCAAAAATCCGCCCCGCGATATGGAATTTTATCCGTGTGATATACTGGTATTTACAGGGCCCTCCAACGATGTGGACAATTTGGTGGAAAATCTGAACCGTTTGTTCTGATAATTTTGAGCATTTACGTACCTTCGCAATGGGAACCTACATGGCATGAACCCCAATAAAACAAAATATGTTTTTGTTACCGGCGGGGTTACTTCTTCACTGGGTAAAGGGATTATTTCTGCAAGTGTTGCAAAACTTTTACAGGCAAGGGGATTTTCCGTTACCATTCAAAAACTTGACCCTTATATCAACATCGACCCCGGGACTTTAAATCCCTATGAACATGGAGAATGTTATGTAACCGACGACGGCGCCGAAACCGACCTTGATCTCGGGCATTATGAACGTTTTCTCAATGTCCCTACATCAAAAGCCAATAATGTTACTACCGGAAAAATTTACCAGTCGGTAATTGAAAAAGAACGTAAGGGAGAATTTTTAGGTAAAACGGTTCAGGTAATTCCCCACATCACCGATGAAATCAAAAACCGTATTAAGTTGCTTGGCAACGAAGGGAAATTCGATTTTGTAATCACCGAAATCGGCGGGACGGTGGGCGACATAGAGTCCCTTCCCTACATTGAAGCGGTCAGGCAACTCAAATGGGAAATGGAAAACAACTGTGTGGTTATTCACCTTACGCTTCTGCCTTTCCTTAAAACCACCGGGGAACTTAAAACCAAGCCCACGCAACATTCCGTTAAGATGTTGCTGGAATCGGGAGTTCAGCCCGATATATTGGTATGCCGTACGGAATATCCCATCAGCAAAGACATACGGAAAAAGCTGGCGTTGTTCTGCAATGTTGCGCAGGAAGCCGTGATAGAGGCCATGGATGCCCGTTCCATCTATGAAGTACCATTGCTGATGGAAAAAGAAGGCCTGGATGTGGTACTTTTAAAAAAATTGCATATTCATGAATTTTCAGACCTGAATTTAGACCGATGGAAAAATTTTCTGCATCATTTATATCATCCTGAGCGTTCTGTTAAAATCGGCTTAATCGGAAAGTATGTAGAACTAAAGGATTCCTACAAATCCATTTCAGAGGCCTTCATTCATGCCGGAGTGGCTAACCGATGCAAGGTGGAACTGGAATGGATACACAGCGAGTTTCTGACGGAAGAAAACATACAGGAAAAATTATCCGGACTGAAAGGCATTTTGGTAGCTCCCGGCTTCGGTAACCGCGGCATTGAAGGAAAAATATTAGCCATTCGTTATGCCCGTGAAAATAAAATACCATTTTTAGGTATTTGCTTGGGAATGCAATGCGCTGTCATTGAATTTGCACGTAATGTGATTGGCCTGAAAGATGCACACAGTCGCGAAATGAACCCGGCCACCAGCAGTCCCGTCATCGATTTGTTGGAAAGCCAGAAAAACATCCACCACATGGGCGGAACCATGCGACTGGGAGGGTATGACTGTGAACTGGACGAAAACAGCATGGCATTTAATGTTTACGGAAAAAAACGCATACGTGAACGCCACCGACACCGCTATGAATTTAATAATGAATATCGAAAAGTTTTTTCGGAGCACGGCATGCATTTAAGCGGAATAAATCCGGAAGTGGATTTGGTAGAAATCATTGAAATCCCATCGCATCCGTTTTTTATTGGGGTACAATTCCATCCGGAATATCGGAGTACGGTAGAAAATCCGCATCCATTATTTATACGGTTCGTCAAAGCCGCCATGGATCACCGATCCGGCTTATGAAACCATATTTATCTGAAAAATGGATTGAAATCGGAAACCTTTCGGGAGGTGCCGACATTAGGGGTTATCTGCAAATTAAAGAATCCACGCAAGTGAAATGGAAAAAAGGGATGTTTGTGATGATTGAAAAAGACGGACTACCTGTCCCATTTGAAGTGAAAGATTATTATTTTAAGCATGATATTCCCTATTTAAACCTATATCTTTTCCCAACGGATAAGGTTTCAGGTTGGAAGAACTCAAAGGTTTCGGTTGAAAAAAAATTTATTCATAAAAAAGATGATATTAATTTCCCCATTGGTTATGAAATAGTGAACGCAAGGGATAATAAAAGCATAGGGACTGTGAGAGAACTGCATGATTTTTCGTCAAATGTCGTGATTTCCGTAATAAGCCATGACAATAGTGAAATTTTAATTCCTTTCAGCGAAGATTTGATTATAAGAAAAGAAAAAAATGTTATTTATTTGAATATACCGGATGGTTTGGTTTGATTACCTGAACTTGCGGTTTTTAATAATTTGTTATTCAACAATAAAAAAAGACCTAAGGCCACATTCTTTAGGTTAAATCATTACAAAAACTCATCATCATAAAACTCCTTAACATAATGCTTATACAGTTCGGAAAACATGTTTTCACTTTCATAAACCCTTATTTGCTCCCGGGAAATATCGGTTTGTTGACCGTTTTTAATGAACTCGAACATTACGCGTGTGGGCTTGGTGGAATTCGGCTTGTAAATCACCTCGGCCCTGCGTGTACATTTAAAATCGAAAAGATCAATACATCTCAATACATCTTTTTCTTCCGACTGGGGACAAATAAAACAAAGTTTACCGCCCGGTTTTAAAACATTATATGCACCCAATATAAAATTTTTAAAAGACAAACCCAAAGAATGCTTATGTAAATTTTTAATTGGATTGGTGCTTTTTAATGATTTTGAAAAATAGGGCGGATTGCTTAAAACCAAATCAAAGCACTCCTTGTTTTCTTCTTTTTCCGCAAATAACATAAAATCCTCACAAATGACACTGATATTAACACCTGAAACAAATTCTTTATTATGTTTGAAAAAGTTATCTTGAGTCTGTCTTATTGCCAGAAAGTCAATATCCAAAGCTACAATGTTTTTAACCCCCTTCTGTATCATCATTAATGACAGAAGCCCCGTACCCGTCCCCACGTCCAAGACAAATCCGGAAATATCTTCCACTATGGTCCATGCACCCAACAATACGGATTCGGTGCTGACTTTAAAAACTGCCGGATTTTGGTAAACAATAAAATTTCGAAAACGAAAAAAATTTTGACCCAATTTTCTTACAAAGTAAGTTTTTTATAACGAATACGCTTAGGTTCAATATCCCCAAGTCGCTTCTTCTTGTTCTCTTCATATTCCGAAAATCCGCCTTCAAAGAAATAAACGCTGCTGTTTCCTTCAAAGGCCAATATATGCGTGCAAACCCTGTCCAGGAACCATCGGTCGTGGCTGATGATAACGGCACAACCGGCAAAATTTTCCAAACCTTCCTCAAGCGCACGCAACGTATTGACATCCAGGTCGTTAGTAGGTTCATCCAAAAGCAAAACATTACCCCCTTCTTTCAAGGCAATGGCTAAATGCAAACGGTTTCTTTCCCCACCCGATAAAACTCCGCATTTTTTTCCCTGGTCATTCCCGCTGAAATTAAATTTCGATAAATAAGCTCTGGTATTAATGGTTTTTCCTTCAAAAATTAGGTTATCCAATCCTCCGCTCACCACTTCAAAAACCGTTTTATCGGGATGAATATCCTTATGGGTCTGATCCACATAACTTATTTTTACTGTTTGCCCGATTTTAACCGTTCCCGAGTCGGGTTTCTCCAAACCCATGATGATTTTAAATAGCGTGGTTTTTCCGGCACCGTTCGGACCAATCACGCCAACAATGCCTGCAGGAGGTAGTTTAAAACTTAAATTTTCGAACAACAATTTATCACCATAAGCTTTGCTTACGTTTTCAAATTCAATTACTTCATTTCCCAATCGAGGGCCATTCGGAATAAACAATTCCAGTTTTTCTTCTTTTTCCTTTATATCCTGATTCAAAAGTTTTTCATAGTTATTCAAACGTGCTTTTTGCTTGGCCTGCCTTCCGCGCACACCTGCCCTCACCCACTCCAATTCTCTTGCCAGTGTTTTCATTCTTTTGCTTTCCGTTTTTTCTTCCTGGCGCAAACGTTCCTGTTTTTGTTCTAGCCATGATGAATAATTTCCTTTCCACGGTATGCCTTCTCCGCGATCAAGTTCCAGTATCCATCCTGCTACATTGTCGAGGAAATAGCGGTCGTGCGTTACGGCGATAACGGTTCCTTTGTATTGCTGAAGGTGTTGTTCTAACCACCATACCGACTCGGCATCCAGGTGGTTCGTGGGCTCGTCAAGCAAGAGGATATCGGGTTCCTGAAGCAGTAAGCGGCAAAGGGCCACTCTCCTGCGCTCGCCCCCCGATAAAATCTTTACCGGAGTATCGGGTTCGGGGCAACGTAATGCGTCCATGGCTTTTTCCAGGCGAGAGTCCAGGTTCCATAAATCGTGTTGATCAATAAGATCCTGTAATTTGGCCTGGCGTTGAATGAGCTTATCCATCTTGTCGGGATCATTCAACACTTCTTCATCGGAAAATTTATTGTTTACTTCTTCAAATTCCTGAAGTATATCCGTAAACTGCTTAACTCCCTCCCTTACGATTTCAATTACGGTTTTGGAATCGTCCAGTTTGGGTTCCTGTTCCAGCATGCCGATGGAATATCCCGGGGAATAGTGAACTTCACCGATGTAATCTTTGTCAATACCGGCAATAATCCTGAGCAAGGTGGATTTACCCGCGCCATTCAAACCCAATACTCCTATTTTGGCACCGTAATAAAAGGAAAGGTAAATGTCCTTCAATACTTGTTTGTTGGGTGGATGTATCTTGGATACATTCACCATGGAAAAAATAATTTGCCTTCCTTCCTGCTGATTTTTTTCTTTACCCGACATATTCAATAATTTTAAAAAAAAAACTCCCTGATTTACAGGGAGTTAATATGATTTGACAAAAGTTATGCTTCCTGTTCCACTTCCTCTTTGGAAGCCATGAGGCGTTCAAATTCCTCTTTACTTCCCACTACCAACTTATCATAGATCCTCATGCCGGTTCCGGCAGGTATCAGGTGACCAACGATAACGTTTTCTTTCAAACCAATGAGATGATCAACTTTACCGTTAACTGCAGCTTCGTTAAGCACTTTGGTGGTTTCCTGGAACGAGGCTGCCGAAATCCAACTGGTAGTTTGTAAGGATGCGCGCGTAATACCTTGCAGTATGGGGTTTGCTGTAGCTGGAACGGCATCGCGAGCCACCACGGGCTTAAGGTCTTTACGCTTCAACGTGGAATTAATATCACGCAGTTTTCTTGAAGTGATGATTTGTCCTCGCTTTACTTCATTACTGTCGCCAGGGTCCACTACCACTTTTTTGTTATAGATCTCATCGTTCACCTGCATGAATTCGGCTTTGTTCACGATTTGTTGTTCAAGGAATATGGTGTCGCCAGGATCAACTATTTCCACTTTTCTCATCATCTGACGAACGATGATCTCAAAGTGCTTATCATTTAATTTTTGTCCTTGCAGGCGATACACTTCCTGAATTTCATTAACCAGGTATTCCTGAACGGCTGTTGGTCCTTTTATGTCGAGGATATCTTGTGGAGATATTACTCCGTCGGTCAAAGGATCCCCTGCTTTAACATAATCGTTTTCCTGAACCAGGATGTGCTTTGATAAGGGAACAAGATAAACCTTCTTTTCTCCTGTTTTAGCTTCCACAAAAACTTCTCTTGAACCTCGCTTAAATGTTGTTCCAAAAGACACCACGCCGTCAATTTCAGAGACAATAGCCTGGTTGGAAGGATTACGTGCTTCAAATAATTCCGTTACCCTTGGTAATCCTCCGGTTATGTCGCCAGTTTTTCCGGTGGATCTTGGAATTTTGGCAATAATTTGTCCGGGTTCCACTTTACCGTTTTCCTGCACTACGATGTGTGAATTAACGGGAATGTTATATGTTTTAAGAATTTCTCCTGTTTTGCTTTTAATTTTAATAAACGGGTGAACGGTTTTGTCTTTACTTTCAACAATTACTTTTTCACGAAGCCCGGTTTGTTCATCCACTTCTTCACGATAGGTAATATTTTCTATGATATTTTCAAATTCCGCGATACCTCCAAATTCGGATATAATAACGGCATTATAGGGATCCCATTCACAAATGGTTTGTCCTTTTTTCACCTTACTTCCAGGGCTGAAATATAGTTTTGAGCCATAAGGAATATTTCCAGTGGTTAATGTAATGCCGGTATTTTCATCCACTATTCTCATTTCCGTCGAACGACCGATAACAATTTTAACTTTTTTGTCATCTTCTACCTTATCGACTGTTCTGATTTCATCGATTTCAAGAATACCATCGTATTTTGCTTCAATGCTGGAAACTACAGTAATATTGGAAGCAGTACCACCCACGTGGAAAGTACGCAATGTCAACTGAGTTCCGGGCTCTCCTATTGATTGTGCGGCAATAACACCCACTGCTTCACCCAACTGAACAAGCTTACCGGTTGAAAGGTTACGACCGTAACACTTAGCGCAAACCCCCGTGCGGCTCTCACAGGTCAATACCGAACGAATTTCAACTGCCTCAATAGGTGAATTTTTAATTTTTTCACCCAATTCTTCATCAATCATATCTCCGGCATGACCTATGATTTCACCGGTAATGGGATGATAGAGGTCATTTAACAAGACACGACCCAGGATACGGTCGTAAAG
>JAOAHO010000046.1 GCA_026415195.1 Bacteroidia bacterium
TTTGTTAATTCATCAACGGGTTGGGCAGGATCATTTTCAGACATATCTAATTTCGGCGGAATCTTTAAATACTCCGGACCCAATTTGCAAATGCCACCAATGGCTAACTTTTCATCGCCCTCCACGGTGTGCATTAATGCTCCTGTAACCATGACCAATAATTCCACTGGCAACCCTATGCCTTCCTACACATGGGTTGTTAATCCTGCTGCCACCATTTCTAACTCCAATGCTGCTAATCCATCTATCACATTCCCTTCAGCAGGAATTTATACCATTACCCTCACAGCCGTCAATACTGTTTCGAATTCTACCTCTACCAAAACCATTAATGCCGTATCCTGTGCCGGACTTCAAGAGTTAAATTACTCTCCCATTCAAGCAATTTATCCGGTCCCTGCTTCCAATTACTTGATTATACAATTAAGCTACAAAACATTTAAAACTGCCATTGAAATAAAAGATATCGTAGGAAAAACTGTCAAAACCGTTAAAGTAGCGAATACCTCCAATGTTATGGTGGACGTTAGCGACCTTACCCCCGGTGCCTATTTCATTCAAATGAATGAAGGCGGCAAAACTTATGTGAAAAAGTTCATTAAAGAATAAAACTTTAAAACTGTCGCTTTTTAAAAGGGGAACTTTTGGTTCCCCTTTTTTATTTACCGGAAACAACTCAGATATGTATCAAAAAAAATAGGGCCTAATTCATCCTTTCTGCTTTCATTAATGCGATTCGGATAGCCCCTCCATCATTCTTACTTTTTTTCATTTCCCAAAAAAATTTACCGTTCCCGTCCATCAATCGAAAAAAGAAATGTTCGGCACTTTCCAGGCAAAAAAAGAAAATTAATAACCAAAAAGAAACTGAAGGATTTGATAAAATTATTGCCAAAACAGATGCCAAAGAAAAAAGGATGAATACAACCCTCCCGGAATGATATATTAACTTTAAAATATTTTTTTGTTTTATTCCAATATTATCTGGATAGGAACCAAAGAAATAAAACCAAAAAGAAACTATCAGGACAAATCCCAAAAAACTGAGTACAGATGCACATTTAACCATCATCGTTCCCGTGATAAAATTTATAATGCTGATAAAAGCCCCCATAACCTGGGGTATGGCAATGCTGAAAGCATGCTTAATAAATTTCTTTCTCACTACGGAAAAGAATTACAGGTAGTTTTTTGCGAATGAATAAATTCACATGTACATCAGGATAAACTCACATAAGGAAGCAGGCCATGAATTCCGCCTTCCCTCCCGAAGCCGCTTTCCTTATATCCGCCAAAGGGGGATGTCGGGTCGAATTGATTATAGGTATTGGCCCACACCACTCCGCTTTTCATGGAGGTGGTCAGTTGAAAAATTTTAGCTCCTTTGTCGGTCCAGACACCGGCTGATAGGCCGTAGGGGGTGTTGTTTGCTTTTTCAATTACTTCTTCCAAGGTCCTGAATGTTTGAACTGCAAGCACAGGACCAAAGATTTCTTCTTGCACTACACGATTACTCTGGGATGCGCCAATAAGCAAGGTGGGTTTGCAGAAAAATCCTTTGGAAGGAACCGGGAGGTCAGGTTGATATACTTCCAGCCCCTCCTGGTGTGCTAATTCAATGTAACCCTGTATTTTCCCTAGTTGTTCTTTGCTGTTGATGGCACCGATATCGGTATTTTTATCCAGAGGGTCGCCTATGACAAGGGTTTGAATTCGTAGCTTAAGCTTTTGCAAAAATTCTTCAGCAATATTTTCCTGTAAAAATAACCTCGATCCTGCACAGCAAACATGTCCCTGATTGAAAAAAATTCCGTTCACCACTCCCTCTACAGCCTGATCGACGGCGGCATCATCCAGGATGATGTGTGCGGCCTTTCCGCCCAGTTCAAGTGTAAGTTTTTTGTTGGTTCCGGCAACGGCTCGTTGAATAATTTTTCCAACCTCAGTGCTCCCCGTAAAGGCAATTTTTGCAGGTATGGGATGGTTCACCATGGATGCCCCGCAATCCCCAAAACCCGTGATGATGTTCACCACTCCGGCCGGCAGGTCGGCTTCCTGTATGATTTGAGCCAGTTTTAATGCGGTAAGCGGAGTGGTTTCGGCGGGCTTCAACACCACCGTGTTTCCGCATGCCAATGCCGGAGCAATTTTCCATGCTGCCATTAAAAGGGGAAAGTTCCAAGGAATAATTTGTGCGGCAACCCCCAAAGGCTTAGCCTGCTTGCCAGGAAAAGCATATTTAAGTTTATCGGCCCATCCGGCATAATAGAAAAAATGAGCCGCTGCCGTGGGAATATCGAAATCGCGGCTTTCACGGATAGGTTTTCCTCCATCCATACTCTCAATCACAGCCAGTTCCCTGGATTTTTCCTGAATGAGGCGGGCAATACGAAAAAGATATTTACCTCTTTCGGAAGCGGGCATTTTTTTCCAGTATTTTTCATAAGCCGTGTGTGCTGCTTTCATAGCATAATCCACATCTTTTCCCTCTGATTTGGCCACTTCCGAAAGCTCCTCGAGCGTGGACGGATTAATGGTTTTGAAATATTTGCCAGACCGTGGTTCCACAAATTTTCCCCCAATAAAAAGCCCATATTTCTTTTCTATTTTGGCAATATTTTTGGCTTCAGGAGCCGGAGCAAAATCCCACAGAAATTTTTCTTTTTCAAGAACTACGGGAGTGTTTTGTTGTACAGTGATTTCCATATTAGTCGATACTGATGTAATTTTTTCCGTAATAAACACCTGTTTGTTCTTTTCCGATTTGCATTAGAATATCATTGGCCAAACTACTGGCACCAAACCTGAACCATTGATTGGTCATCCAGGCAGGTCCTAGAGTTT
The DNA here is from genome assembly GCA_026415195.1 of Bacteroidia bacterium. Lineage (GTDB taxonomy): Bacteria > Bacteroidota > Bacteroidia > B-17B0 > Aurantibacillaceae > JAOAHO01. The sequence continues at coordinate 2,845 of JAOAHO010000046.1, forward strand.
CGTAGAGCATAACTAAATATTGAATTGCAGCTTTAGCCGTCGAAATGCCCCCGGCCGGCTTCATTCCAACCATTTTTCCGGTTCTGAGGTAATGATCGCGAATGGCATATAGCATTACCAAGGTAACAGGCATGGTGGCTGCGGGTTGAATTTTACCGGTGGATGTTTTAATAAAATCAGCACCTGCAGCTATTGCAATATCAGAAGCCTTTCTAACATTCTCGAGCGTTGAAAGTTCTCCGGTTTCTAAAATGACTTTAAGGCGGGCATTATAGGATGAGCACAATTCTTTAATACCGGCAATTTCATCGAAAACATAACCATAATTTCCTTTAAGAAATTCCCCCCTGCTAATCACCATATCAATTTCATCGGCCCCTTCATCCAAGGCATACTGAGTATCGTGCAATTTTATTTCATAGGATATGTTGCCCGAAGGGAAAGATGTAGACACCGAGGCCACTTTAACCGGAGAACCTTTCAAAAAAGTTTTAGCTTCTTTCACATGATTCGGATAAACGCATACGGCAGCAACCGTCGGCAAGTCGGGAAAATTATCACACAAATGAAGTGCTTTGGTACACAACTGGCGGACTTTTCCGGTGGTATCTTTCCCCTCGAGTGTCGTAAGGTCAATCATGCTTAGAGCCAGATACAAGGCTTTAAGTTTGCTATTTTTTTTTATGCTTCTAGAACAAAAGCGCTGCACCCGTTGTTCCAAAGCCACGGTGTCGATAGGAACAGTTTTTAAATTGTTAAGTAATATATCCTTTTGCATCCTTTCGAAGATTGTTACCTAAATTTACGGATATTTCATGTTACAGAATTCTAAAAAATTCTACATCGACAAAAATAATTTTTTCCTCATTGTTGATAACATTAATCTTATATCAGAAAACTTTAAAACTTTTTTCAAAGATGCCCCTTTGTTCCTTCAAATCAAATTTCTTGAAATTATTGAGCGGTATTCCGAGAAATTTTTTAAACAACATTACCTTATTCACTTTAAGGACAATGTACCCGTAGATTTTTTTTTGGTTCAAGAAAGTATTGTTGAGTTAGAACATTATCTGGATCAGGATAAACTCGGCTCAATAGGATATTTTTTGAATAAAATTCCCCCTAAAGCACATTTAATAACCTTAGGTCAAAATTTCATTACAGGTAATTTCGGTTGTTTATCACTTGAATTTAATCTAAATTTCTATAGTCAACCAGAATTCTTCAGAAATCTGAAAAAAAACCTGTTCCACAAAAATTGCATTTCCTTCATCCTAATAAAAGATTTGGAACATGAATTAAATATCGTACCGGATTCATGTTTTATTCATAGAGCCGTTCCTGTGACCATTGAACCCGATATGATCATCGATTTCAAAGAAAACTATCAAAATTTAAATGAATATATCCAGTCGTTTTCAAAAAAATATCGCCAACGTTATAAAAGAGTTCAGGATAAAGGAAAATCTTTGTCCTTTGTATCATTGGAATGTGAGTATGATTTTCAACGTTATAATTTTTATGATTTATTTCTGAATGTTTACACTAAAGCAAAATGGAAAGCCTTTAAACCCCAAAAAGAATTATTTCCGGAAATGAAAAAAGCATATCCCAAAAATTATTTTGCAGAAATTATATTAAAGGATGAGAGAGAAGCGGGTTTTCTGACATATTTCATCGAAGGGAAAGAGATGTGGGCACATTATATCGGATTGGATTACGATATTAACAGGGAATTCGAGACCTATCAGAACATATTGCTGAGATTTACCGAGTCAGGAATTAAACATGGAGTTGAAAAGATTCATCTGGGAAGAACGGCAACGGAAATAAAAAGCTGCATAGGAGCAGAACCGAAATACTACCGAAATTATCTGGTTCCGTGCAATTTGATTTCATATTGGCTAATGAAAGAATTGCTTCCCTTGTTCACAGAGAAACCCTGGATCAAGCGTAATCCATTTGCAAATTAGTAACCAACTATGAATTATCTTTTCTTCTGAACCAAAGTGGCATGCTGATGCCAAGCTGATTTGAGCGCCCTGCAAACCCCATTTGGTTGTAGGAATAGGAAAAAGTAAATCTTTTGGTATTGATTAAAAAACCGAAGCTAAGCCAATTCATTCCCCTGCGTTCCAACAGCATCATTTCTTGTTGTCGTTTGTAGTTGAAGCCCAGATAAAATTTAAAATTTTTTGAAAAATCAAATTCCAGTCCCAATACAATATGCCTGAGAAAATTTTCGAACACGCTTCCCGCCCCTATCATGATTTTTCTGAATTTGGAAGTGTCTTGTTTTTTTTCATTAGAAAAAGTAAGTGTTTTAGTTCCCGTGTCCAAAGGACTTTGATATCGTTGCTTCCATTTCAGTAACTGATGGTAATTCCATAAAAAACGAATGGGCGCTTTTTTCAGTTTATGACCAAAGGAAACCACCACATCGGAAGGAAGCCGGGAAGATGGTACATTATTCTGATAATAATCTTTTAGCACGGCACCCACATTCAACGCATTAACCGAAATGTCGGTCAATGCATTAATCCGATAATGGGCACCGATATTTGCTGTTAGCGCAATGGCCCATACGTCATGATATTTTGAATATACCGCATTACATCTAATGCCCAATCTGAAATTGGTGTCTTCAGGCAAGTTTCGGGAAATTCCGGCATGAAATAAAAAATCATTTGCAAAAAAACTTCCAGTAGAATTGCCGAATTCATCATATCCTTTGAACTTACCGTAATTGAAAAACCTGAAGCCGTAGGATGTGGTGCCAATATTCTCGAAATTATAGGCATATTTGAGCCCGAAAAAATGCAGGTTGGTCACATAGTCTCCGAAAAAAACACCTAATTGTCCATGCATTTTTTCACTTATGGTTGCCTCGGAACTGCCGGAGTACAAAATAATATCACGCAATAAAAGAAAATTGTTTCCACCCATAGCCGCCTGCAAGGCATTCTCAGGCACATTCAACAACTGAAAATTATAAAGTCCGCCTTGTGAAAAAAAACGGCAGGTTGCAAGAAGGAATAAAAACCAAAGCTTCTTCACTAGAATAAAACGCTTAAAAGTAAGTTTTATTTCCGAAAATAAAAAACCCCCGAAATGCTTCGGGGGCCACCTCAAAAAACTAAAACCCATGGCAAAGGTTTTAGCTGAGTACTTTGAGTTTTATTTTTTTTCGCCTCCTTCCATTTTACTTTTCAGTTCGCTCAAAACTGAAAGGTCTCCCAAAGTGGTTTTCTCGATATTTTCTTTCACTTTTTTAAGAGCTTTCTTGTTGTCGGACTTTTCTTTTTTATTGGATTCTTCCTGAGCGTCTTTGAAGGTTTTAGTATGCGAAACTTCAATACGCTTGGCTTCTTTATTAAACTTAATGATTTTGAAATCGAGGGTCTCGTCCACTTTAGCCTGCTTACCGTTTTCCTTGATTAGTTGCTTAAGAGGACAGATGCTTTCCACGCCGTAAGGCAACTGAACCGTAGCCCCCTTTTCGGTAATGGCCACAATGGTGCCTTTATGTACAGAATCAACTTTGAATAGCGTTTCATAAACGTCCCAGGGATTTTCCTCGAGTTGCTTATGACCAAGCGATAATCTGCGGTTTTCAATGTCGATATCGAGTACCACCACATCCATTTTTTCTCCAATTTTGCAAAATTCGCTCGGGTGTTTGATTTTCTTTTCCCAACTGAGATCAGAGATGTGAACAAGCCCGTCAATACCTTCCTCAAGCTCAACAAACACCCCAAAATTGGTAAAGTTTCTAATGGTACCGGTATGTTTGGAACCTTTTGGATAGCGGACAGTGATGTCAGCCCAAGGATCGGGCGTAAGTTGCTTCATGCCCAGACTCATTTTATGCTCCTCGCGGTCAAGGGTAAGCACCACCGCTTCCACTTCTTGTCCGATTTTCACAAAATCCTGAGCACTCCTGAGATGTTGGCTCCAACTCATTTCACTCACGTGGATAAGCCCTTCAATGCCGGGAGCTATTTCAAGGAATGCGCCATAATCATTAATCACCACGATTTTGCCTTTCACTTTATCTCCCACTTTCAGATTTGGATCAAGATTCTCCCATGGATGAGGAGTGAGTTGCTTCAGGCCCAGGGCAATACGTTTTTTGTCATCATCAAAATCCAGAATTACTACTTTAATTTTTTCATCCAACTTTACCAATTCTTCCGGATGATTGATACGTCCCCACGACAAATCGGTAATGTGAATAAGCCCATCCACTCCGCCCAAATCTACGAACACACCATAGGAAGTGATATTTTTAACCACTCCCTCCAATACTTGGCCTTTTTCAAGCTTGGATATGATTTCGCGTTTTTGGTTTTCTATTTCAGCTTCAATAATGGCTTTATGCGATACCACTACGTTACGGAATTCTTCGTTGATTTTGACGATCTTGAAATCCATGGTTTTGCCCACAAAAACATCATAATCCTTGATGGGCTTTACATCAATTTGAGAACCGGGCAAAAAAGACTCGATACCGAATATATCTACAATCAATCCCCCTTTGGTCCTGCATTTTACAAATCCTTTGATGATTTCATCTCTCTCGAGGGCTTCTTTCACCCTGTCCCATGATTTATTGGCACGTGCTTTTTTATGTGAAAGAATGGTGTTACCGTTTTTGTCTTCCCGTTTTTCTATGAACACCTCCACTTTATCGCCTACTTTTAGATCAGGATTATATCGGAATTCCGATAAAGGGATGACGCCATCAGCTTTATAGTTGAAATTGACAATTACTTCGTTTTTGGTAATTCCAACCACAGTTCCTTCCGTAATCTGAGAATCGGAAATTTCTTTTATATTGCTGAAGTAAAGTTCATCCAGCTTTTTCTTTTCTTCTTCAGAATAGTTCGACTGTTTTTTTCCAAGTGCAGCCCAGTCGAATTCCGCAACTTGGAGGTTCGTCTGATCTGACATTTAATTAAATTATTGTATCGGAAGCCGGCGGCTGCATCCGAGAAGTTAGACATGTTATCCTCCCTTTAACAGGCCGCCCTGAAAAAGGGGAAGCAAAGATACAAAAATACAGGAAGGTAATAGAAAAGACAAAAAAATTTTAACTATCTGAAAATCAATATATTAATATTCATCTTCGTTAAAAAAGAAGTCTTCTTTTGACGGGTAATCGGGCCAGATTTCCTCTATGTTTTCAAACACTTCCTGATCATCTTCAATTTCCTGGAGGTTTTCTATTACCTCGAGGGGTGCTCCGGAACGAATGGCATAATCAATCAACTCATCTTTTGTGGCCGGCCAGGGTGCATCCTCAAGCCAGCGAGCCAATTCAAGCGTCCAATACATAGCCCTTTAAAATTTCGGGTGCAAAAGAAAGTAATATTATTAAAAAATGCAAGAGAGTTAATAAATTTTAATGGATTTTTCAATACGAAACTTCTTTTTTTAATTCCATTCCTAAACCAAACAGGGCAAAATCAAAAATACAAGGGTCGTCCTGATTGAATTCATGGAAAAATCGTGTAGCTTCAAGTACACTTTTCCAATTCGGGGTTTTGTTTTGAACAATACCAAGGTATGTTAATGCCCTGTGAGTATGAACATCCAAAGGAATCATCAAATCATTTGGAAATATGGCATTCCATATGCCGAAATCAATACCCTTCGGGCATTTCCTAACCATCCAGCGTAAAAACATACACATTCTTTTGGACGTTGAGCCCGCATCGATATCAGGAAAATGTTTTATTGTCCTTATAGGGGGACCATGTCTCAAAAAAATTGTCCTGAAATGCCGGATTGCGCCTTCAACGGTACAGATTTTTCCCTCATCAAAAAAAGCATTTTCCAAACTTTCATATTTCCGATAAATTTTTTTTAAAAACTTAATGAAATACTCCACATCATCGGGCTGAAATGTGCGATAATAAAATTTCCTGATTTTGCTCAAATCGGCCGGTGTATGATGAATAACAAAATCATAAGGGTTGTTTTCCATCAGTTGCATTAAATATCGTGCCGACTTTATAATGGTTTTTCGATTGCCCCAACTGATGGTAGCCGTAAGAAAGGCCGATATTTCCACATCCTGCTTTTTGTTAAATAAATGAGGAACGCTTACGGGATCGATTTCTATGAACTCGGGACGATAATGCTTGAACAAATACGTAAACAGAATATCTTTTACTTCTTTTATTCTGAATCTTTGAGCCATTTTTTTAAATTAAATGAATTTAGTCCCTTAAATGTGACGGATACAATCAATACCGATGCGATGGTCATGAAGCCGCCAAAATACACAGACGGCCGGATGCCCATAAGCCTTGCTGCCAACCCGCTTTCAAAAGCACCGATTTCATTACTGCTTCCTATAAAGATGCTGTTGATGGCACTGACTTTTCCGCGCATATTGTCCGGTGTGATCAATTGGATTAAAGTATGGCGAATGACAATGCTGATATTGTCGGCAGCACCAGTAAGAAATAAAAAAAGAAAAGCCCACCATACATCAGGCGACCACGCAAAGCCCATAGTAAAAATGCCAAAAGCTGTTACTGAATAAATTAAAAATTTTCCTGCATTTTCAAGTACGGAAAACCGGGTTTGAAAAAGCGCCATGGCTAACGCACCCAATGCGGGCGCCATCCGAAGGTAGGCCACTGCATCAGGTTCCAAACCGAGGGCCTTGTCCACAAAGGCAGGAATAATGGCCGTAACTCCGCCAAAAAGTACGGCTAACATGTCCATGAGCAAAGCGCCGAAAATCATTTTCTTTTGCAAAACAAACTTTACCCCATCAGCCATTTCGCCCCAGGCACTTTTATCCGATCTGGGAACGGGGGATTTATGACGGTATGGCAAAATTTTGAAAAATAACAACGATACTGCATAAAATAAGCCAACGCACAAATACGCACGCTCCGGATGATATTCATTTACACCCGATAAAAAGGCGTAAGTGGATATCAAAGAACCGGCAATGGTAGAAATCTGCCAGGCAGAACTGTTCCATGCGGCTGCTTTTTCGTACCATTCTGCTCCTATAATTGCCGGTAACAGGGATTGCAATGAAGCTGCCAGCAATGCCCTGATTAAACCAAATATACAAACTGAACCAAAAAGCCATAATAATCCTTCCTTGCTTTTATCAAAAAGCAAACTAATCCATACAAAAATCATCATTAGTAAAATCAAACCACACAGCCCTAAAGAAATCAGATTTTTCCTGTTACGGCTGTCGGCAAGGTACCCCATATAAAGCGCCGATGCCATGAACGGAATGGCCTCACACAAGCCTGTTACACCCAACATTAGTTCGTCGCGGGTATATTGGTAATATACTTGTAAACTCACCGTATTCATTTGTGTATGAATTCCTAAAAACAAAAAAAATCTACCGAAAAAATAATTTCTGAATTCACGCAAACAGAAAATGGATGCCGTCGGCATATGCTTTGCCAAATTAAGGAAAAGGAATTATGTGAGGCCGGATTAAAATTTCACCAACATCAAGGTTCGGTCATCGGTGGCATCGTGATTTTTTTGCCAACCGATTAAAGCCTCTTCAACCGCATTGGTAATTTCTTTTGCATTAAGGTGTCGGTGCGCGTTCAAAATACTTTTTAACCTGTTCCAACCAAACTTTGCATTACAATTTCCGCCAAACTGATGAATAATGCCGTCGGTTATCATGCAATAAATATCTCCATCTTTAATTTCCATCAGGTGTGATTTAAAACTACGTTTTTTTTCCAATTGCCATCCCCCGATAGGATATCGTTCACCTTTAATAACATGTATCTGACCCGATGTATCAACTTTTATCAGATGTGCATGGGCACCGGAAAAAAGAACTTCTTTTTTGGCAGTATCGATAAACAAAAAAGAAATATCACACCAGTCGTTATTATAAATTTCAAGTGCATCATCCTGAAAGGCCTCTATCCATTTTTTGTCCAGTTCGCTTAAAATTTGTCCGGGCAGATAAAAATTCTTGTTGTGGCAAATATAATTTAACATGCTCATTCCAAGGACTGTCAATAGGGCTGCGGAAATCCCGTGGCCGGTGCAATCCCCAACGGCAGCAAAAACATTTTCATTCTTCATGCCTAACCAGTAAAAATCGCCGCTCAGGATATCTTTTGGAGCATGATATACGGAAAAATCCAATCCCGTCCTTGCAAAGTGCCTTTCTTTGGGTAATAGGGCCTTCTGAATATCGCGGGCATAAAATAAATGCCTGATTTCATATTCATGTAACAATGGCGGCAACTTCGCATCCTTCATGAAGCAAAATTCAAGAAAAGACCTGAATCGAATGTTTTCTAAACTTTAATTTTAGCAAATAAAAAGGGTTCAGATTTTTATTTGAACCGACATCAACAATTCCCGATAATTTTTTTCCGCCTTGTTCTTTAAAATATCCTCATCCACACCTAAAATTAATGATGATTTTTTAAAAATGTATTTTATGCTGACATCCGAATGTCCCGTGTGAAATAACAAACGTGAAGATGGAGAATTTTTTAAGGCATTTTGAGCGCGTTCATGAGTACCCAAAAGTTCAGGGCCAAATGAAAAATATATATCCTTGCTGTTTTTTAATTCTAAAAAATGCTCATCATTGCCGTCAAATGCGCCGATAATCACATAATTATTCTTTTCTTTTGAGAATATTTTCCAATACTCAGAAAAATTCTTTGTAAAATATAAAAACAATAATTTGCCATAGCTTTTCAACAAAACCATTAGCGCCAACACATCTTCTTCAAGCATTTTGCCATGAATAATTTCATGCATTTCCATGAAGAAAGCATTAAGGTATATTCCCAAGCACTGATTCTTTTCCAACATAAACCTGATTTGTCTGATATGCAACTCTTTATCTTCTTTCCACAAATCGGGATTAATGCCGACCCAAAAATAATGTTGGGGCAGAAAAGCATTTCCCGGCATCCAAATCACCACTTCCTCTTTTACGTCATATATTCTTTTTTCACACAATATATTGACAGGCATCCGGCTTCAAAGTTCCAAATTTTTCACATCAAATATCTTTTTGTTTGTTTGAATCAAATAGTTAATTATTCGTATTTTCACACTATTACATGAAAAATTACCACCGTCTTAACAGCCAGGACATCGGTTACTTAACGAAAATATTGGGTGAAGCGGGCATCAAAACCGACCTTGACAGCTTGAAATCTGCATCTTCGGATGAATCGGAAGATTTGAAGTTTCTGCCAGAGGCGGTTATATTTCCTAAAGACACCAGTGAAATATCAGCCGTATTGAAATACTGTAATGAAAATCATATTCCCGTAACCACCCGTGGAGCAGGTACGGGCCTTAGCGGCGGAGCATTACCGGTATCGGGTGGTATTGTGCTTTCAACCAAATTTCTAAACAAAATTTTATGGATCGATGAACAAAACATGCAGGCATGTGTGGAACCCGGCGTGGTGAATTATGTTTTTCAGGAAGAAGTTAAAAAGAAAAATTTATTTTACCCTCCCGATCCCGCCAGTTGGCAAAGTTGCACCATGGGTGGTAATGTTGCACACGTCAGTGGAGGCCCCCGCGCCGTTAAGTATGGCACTACACGGGACTATATCCTGAATTTGGAAGTGGTTTTGGCCAACGGCGACATCATCCAAACCGGTGCGAATACATTGAAATATTCCACCGGATACAACCTCACACATTTGATGATTGGCAGTGAAGGCACATTGGGCATCATTACCAAAATCATCACCAGACTTATCCCTTACCCTTCCTGTAACGTTTTGCTGATGGTCCCGTTTGTCAATGCCACGGAAGCGTGCAAAATGGTAAACGAACTGATACTTAAAGGATGCAGGCCGTCGGCACTGGAATTCATGGAAGGGGAAGCCATCCGACTGAGTGCCCGGTATTGCGGATCGGTCCCTTTTGAAATCAAACCCGAATGGGACGCCATACTTCTGATAGAAGCTGATGGATTTACTCAGGACGAAGCCATGCATGAAGCGGAAAAAATTTCATCCGTATTAGAATGTAAAGGCTATTCCGAAATTTGGTTTGCCCAAAGTGCTGAAGAGAAAGAAGCGCTATGGAAAATAAGAAGGAAAGCCGGAGAAGCCGTCAGGCATACATCGGTTTATAAGGAAGAAGATACGGTGGTTCCCCGTGCCTGCTTGCCTGAATTACTGGAATATGTCAGGGTATTATGCAAAGAAAACGGAATAAGGGCCGTTTGCTATGGTCATGCCGGCGATGGCAATCTCCATGTAAATATCCTGAAAGAAAAACTGCCCGATCATATATGGAAAAACCGCTTGCCCGGAATTATCCGGCAATTATTTCAAAAATGCAAGTCCTTGGGAGGAACCATCAGTGGCGAGCATGGAATTGGTTATGTGCAAAAAGAGTACATGCCGGTGGTATTTCCTGAATATCACATGGAATTATTCAGGCAAATAAAAAAAGTTTTCGATCCTAATTTAATTCTCAATCCCGAAAAAATCTGTTTTTAATGCAGTTAATTCTTCTCATATTTTTTTCATTTTTCATTCCATTACATGGACAAAAATTCAATTCATTATTCTGGAAAATCTCTAAAAATGGCAAGCCTTGCGGCCATCTATACGGCACCATGCACGTCAGTAACAAATCGGCTTTCCGGTTCAATGATGAGTTTTTAAGATCCTTAGAATCCACCGATATCGTAGCACTGGAAACCGACCCCTCAATCTGGCTGCCGAATATGCTGAAAACCGGAATGTTATCATCGGAAAGGGAAGTGTTCAGTGTTATCAATCCGGGAAATGAATTTTATAAAAACTTTTTTACCATTCCTTTCCCAAACAATTACATATACATTAACGCCCTGCAATTTGAGCCCGATATTATCAACGGTTTGTTGTTTAGAAATAACAAAGATAGGTTGGATTACCAGGAAGCCACTTATGTGGACTTATTCATTTATCAGGCAGCCAAAAAATTCAATAAGCCGGTGGTTAGTTTGGAAGACTTTGAAAGTTCAGAGATCTATTCCCGTCTGGCCAAATTGCCTGATGATGAATTCGACACCGTTCCCAACCCCGAACCCTTTTACGGAGAAAACAAAATTGAAGAATATTACAAGGACGGAAATTTAGATGCTATTGACAGTTTATTTCAACAAATGGAATCAAAAAACTTCATTCGATATTTGTTGTTTGAAAGAAATAAAATTTTTGTGAGGAGTCTGGATTCACTGATTAAAACAGGAAAAACCGTTTTTGCTGCCATGGGTGCAGCACATCTTCCCGGAGAAAATGGGGTTATTACCGCTCTACGAAAATTTGGTTATACAGTAGAACCCATCAGAATGAATAATTCACAAAATGCCACCAATAAAGTTAGGGAAGTGGAACAAATTTTATACAAATCACCGTTAAAGAACACATATGTTTTCGACTCGATCATTTCCTTAAAAAGTCCCGACATTTTCTATCCTCTTTTTCATTACGACAATATGTCGAATTCTGTATCTCCGGATATTGTAAACGGCGCTTATGTTTCGGCTTTACGCATAAAAACCTATGCCTTTCACCTTGGGTTGAATAATGAAAAAATTTTCCAAAAAATCGATAGTTTGATCTATGAAGGCATAGGAGGTAAAATTTCAGACAAAAAATCCATGAAAATCAACGACGAACTTTATGCTTTTGACATTACTTCTAAGCTTCAGAACGGAAACATACTCCATACAAAAATTTTCATCACCCCCACCGATGTATTCATTATCAAATTAAATTCTACTGAAAATTATTACAAACAACTGGGAAAAAGCATTATGGAATCTGTCAGGTGTAATTACAAAAAAACACCATCCGACATTTATTTTATCCCCAAAACCGGCGGCTTTAAAATTGCACAACTTTCTTACACTTCCTATTTTAAAAATCATAAAGTGGCTTCAGGTGGAATTTTTGAAGTTTATGAATCCTTTAGTACAGATAAAGGATTACTTATTGGATTAATGCGTGGTAATTATCCATCGGTACCCGATCCTGAAATTGATACATTGGAGTACAGAAAATTCTATGAAGGTATTCGCCAGCAATGGCCTGCCACCGACACTTCTGGAACATTCAAAATCGTAGATTTCCAGAAAAAAACCTCTGCTTACTTTAGGTTTAGAACCCCTTATCAAAATATACTTTCCGGCTTTATTTTTAAGTATAACACACAATACATTCTGGTGTACTTTATTGATAAATTCATAAAAAATTATAATACTAAAGAACTAAACCGTTTTTTTAATTTTGAACCCGACCGTTTTCAATATTCTTTCAGAACTATTAAAGACGATGATTTTCACTTTCTTGTTACCGATGAGGTCTCAGGTTCAGAGGAAGATCGTTTTAATGAAAAGTACAAAAAATATTATCAACATTTCAAAAAGGATTCACCCAGGGAAATCATGGATAAAAGGAAAAGAAAAACCTACAGCATTCAAAATAAAACCTATTACTCCCCTTCATCCATGCATTATATCTCAGTAGTGTATGAAGAGTACTCTCCCTATGAAGGGATAAAGCCTTATGAATTGAAAAACAGAATCCTGGATATATATCATAAAAATTATTCTTGTCATATAATAACTCTTCGTTATGATTCGGTTCGCTTTTCCCCATTTTTGCATGTTGCATTAACCGATACAGGCACATCCGAACAACTCCACATAAAAATTTTTGTAAAGGGGTCACGCGTATATCAATTGAAATATCTTGTTGATACTTTGGCTCCAGAAAATGAATGGAAAAAGAAATTTACCGAAACTTTTATTCCTTCCGATACATTACCCACACCCGAAATTTTCACATCTAAATTTGACGAACTCACTGCCGACCTCATGTCGGGCGACACGGCAAAATATCACAACGCCTTGCATGCTTTGGAAAACGATGTAGTATTATCGGGTTCAAATGCAGGCAAATGGAAAAAGTTCATTTCGTCATCCTTCTTTAATTCCCTTTCAACCATTGCCAAAGAAAAAATTATTACATGTGCTTATCAGTTTCCAAGCCATATTCTGATTTCAGAACTGCCACCGCTGTATAGAAAACTTACCGATAGTTCTTACCTACAATTGGCCATTCTGCGATGCCTTTCAAACAACAAGAGTGCAGCCGCCATCAGCACCATGAACAATTTATTGCTTGAAGAAGTTCCCATTTCAGGAAATACCGAACAAATAGAATCTGTCTTTTATAATCTTCTGGATTCCCTTCCAATGGTGAAAAACCTCATGCCGGCATTAAAAAAATTAATTCAAATTGACGAATACAGAAAAATAAGTGTGGGACTCATGGCCCTGATGCTGGAACATAAAATCATTCACCCAAAAGACTATGCGGATATTTTACCCCAACTCCTGACATATGGAAAAATTGAACTTAAAAAATATTTTGCATCCTCATTTTTAAAATCCAAAAATTTTTATAAATTCTTAAAAGAAAAAAACACAGATGAAAATACCGCCCAATTTCTTGACCTTATTTGCGAAGAAAGGTTTGAAGCTGAAGGCAAAACTTTTCGTTATGACCTGTTGGAAAACAAATTGAAAAAAAGAGAAATATTTCTGAATTATTTTATTTTACTAACACCCCATGCCTATAAACAAAACGATGCAGAAATGTTCATCAGGAAAGTTCTGAAAATTCAAACCTATGACGTTTTTGTTATTACCCGCATGTGGGCGCTGAAGCATAAACTTATTTCACCCGACAGCATTAAATTCCTTTGGGAAGGACACCATCTTTTGAATTGGTACGTCCACTACCTTGGCCAAAAGTGGGAAATCTCAAACCTTAACATTCAAAAAAGCAATTTAATTTCCCTCACACAGAATCTGACACTATGTTATTTAAAAAAATCTGCCTCCTATTCTTATGAAAACAATTACCTGAAAGACAGCTTGATTCTGCATAAAATTTTACCCGTCTCAATAAAAAGTAAAAAAGGCCATATTTATGTGTTTAAATCATCACCCGATAATTTCGGCCGATATACTTGGCACTATACGTATATCCCATCGGATGAAAAAATGAAAAATACCATTCAGTACTGGAAAGTTTACCTGACCAATTACAAATTCAAAACTTTTAAAAAAGACCATGAAATCGAAAGGGTATTTGTAGATGATTTTGAGAGTATTTTTCTTCCCAAATACTACATCAACTAATGCTTCTGTTTTTCCAGAGAATGTAAAATCCGGTCAGTACGTATAACCAATAAGACACGGCAAAGGCATTCCAACCGAAAAGCAACAAACACGGCAGGATAAGAATTATCCAGGCATATTTTTCAGGTTGAGTTTTAAATGAATCCGGCTTACCCTTTAGCGATGGCATGGGAATTTCAGAGATCAATAAAAATGAAGATATAAATATCATACTCCAAACATAAACGGGGTGTTGAAGCGCAAACTTTTCTGCCGAAGGATAAAGCAAAGAAGCCCATGACAATCCGTTCATGGGAGTGGGCACCCCGATAAAATTCACCGATTGACGGGAATCATGATTAAATTTAGCCAGGCGAAGAGCCGAACAAGCCGGTATCATCATGGCTAAAAGTGAAATCAAAAAAGAATGATGATGATCAATAAGGAAACTCATACACATCATTCCCGGAAGTACGCCAAAGCTTACTACGTCAGCCAGGCTATCGAGATCCTTGCCGATGGGATGGGATATCTTCAATAACCTTGCCGCCATGCCATCGAAAAAGTCCATTACGGCCGCAAGAATCATGAAATAAAAAGCTGACTTAGTATCATGATGACAGGCAAACCAAATTCCAGTTGACCCGCAACACAAGTTAGAAAGCGTTAACAAATTCGGTAATGAAAACAAAGTACGATAACTCATTGCTTAAAAATAAGCACTTCGCTTCCTTTGGATGAATGCTTGTAGCCACGGAACATACCCGGAGTATTGAAATCCATGGCAATATTGCCGTTTTTATCGATACCGATTACGCCTCCGGTTCCGTTGATTTTAGGCAATTCCTGATGGATGATTTTTTTAACCGCATCGGATAATTTCATGTTAGCATACAACATCAAATCATTAATGTGCGATGCCACGTGCATACGGATGAACATTTCTCCATGCCCCGTACACGAGATGGCGCATCCATTATTGTCGGCATAGGTTCCCGCACCGATGATGGGTGCATCTCCTACCCTGCCGGGCATTTTATCCTGCATTCCTCCGGTGGAAGTACCTGCTGCTAAATTACCAGATTTATCAAGGGCTACAGCGCCCACTGTGCCGTGTTTTTTATGCAAACGTTGTTTCCATCTTAACCATGTTGTAGTATCTATGAACCATGCATTAGGCGTAAGGGTTCCACCGCTTTTCACCCAGAGTTGCTCCACCGAATTACCGCACAACAAAACATGAGGAGTTTGTTCCATCACCAAATGTGCAGCTAAAATAGGATTCCTGATTTTTTTTACTCCACACACCGATCCGGCTTTCATGCTGCGGCCGTCCATAATGGAAGCATCCATTTCCACCTCACCCTCGGAATTCCAGACCGAACCCCTGCCGGCATTAAATAACGGGCTGTCTTCCAAAATGGTAATGGCTTTCATAACGGCCTCGGTTGCCTTACCTCCCCTTTCCAGCAAAGCATAGCCGCTATCAAGCGCTATTTTCATCGTTCGAAGATATTCCTCTTTTTTTGCCGGATCTTTCATGCTTTCCTCTGTAATATTACCCGCACCGCCATGTATAACAATGCCAAATTTATTCTGACCGGTATGGATAAAGCAATTAAAAAAACAGATAAGAAAAATATGCCTTAAATTCATAGTTTTAAATTTAGGGAAAAAAATTTTTAGAACTACAAAATGCGACAAACCCTTCGCAAATATGAGATACTTAGGAGTGACAAGGATATTAAAACGCTTTTTTTAAAAGGTAAAAAATTCACATATCATGCATTATCCATATTTGTTTACTATAAGAATATAAATGAAGACAGGTCCGTAAAAGTTTTTTTTCATGTTAAGAAAAGAGATTTAAAAAAATCTACCGACAGAAACCGAATCAAAAGATTGATGAGGGAGGTTTACAGGAAAAATAAAAATCAAATTTATGAATTGTTACCATCAGGAGAACTATGGATGGGGATACATTACAAAAGCAACAATACAATTACATATACTGAAATGGAAAAAAATATCCTCGCTTTGTTACAAATAATTAAAACAGGACTGAAATAGCTTTGAAAAAAATAAGATATTACCTTAATACACTAATTTTACAAACCCTTTTTTCACAGTTCCTTCAGCATCTCCAAGATTTAATATGTAGAAGTATGTTCCCACCGGAAGTTTTCCGCTGCCCATGGCTTTCACATTAGGCGTACCGTCCCAGTCATTTTTATATGGCCTTGCTTTATAAACCAAGTTTCCCCATCGGTTATAAATTTCAACCGAATTATCCGGATAAGCATCCAAACCCTTAATTAACCAAACGTCGTTCTTTCCGTCATCGTTCGGTGTGTATATTTCAGGAATCGACAGGGGATCCGTGATTTTAATTT
>JAOAHO010000047.1 GCA_026415195.1 Bacteroidia bacterium
TTGGGTTATAACGGTCCTCCTGCAGGAACTCACAATTGCGATGAGGAATGGCCCGAAGAAGGCTGTCCGCGCGACAGTAAAGGTTCGTGCTCACTGGCTTTGCATGCAGAGCAAAATGCCATTCTTTATGCAACCAAAAACGGAGTTAATATTGAAGGAAGCACGTTATATGTTACCATGGCCCCTTGTATTGCCTGTGCACGAGTCATTTTAACGGTGGGCATAAAAAAAGTTTTATATCTTTACAGTTATGCGGAATTTAAAAATCTGCCAAGCGATGAAGGGGTTGATTTCCTTAAGCGATTTGGAGTGGAGGCAATAAAATATGAATTGAATGAAATTTGATCTAAAAAAATATTTAACTTTATTTTTTTTTATTTTTAGTTTTTCATTTTTCACTCAGAATGAAGGAGGAAAGGCCCCTGGTGCGGATGACAAAAGCATCATATCAGACATGAAAGATAAAAAGTCCCCACGGCGTGCAGCACGTGAAGCCCGCCGTAGGGAAAAAGAACACAAAAAAGCCGTTAAAGAATACCACAAGCGCACCCAAACCAAATCGGTGAGAAAAAGAATGAAAGAAAGCAAGAGAAAAGCCGACTTATACAATCAAAACAAAAGAGAACCCTGGTATAGAAGAATATTCAAGAAGAAACCCAAAACCCATAAATCCAAAAACAGGGAAAGATATTGACAATGCTTTATGATATTACCGCTTTACTGTGTTTTTTTATATTTACCTAAGGTTTTTTGCTTGTTTTGAAAAATAAAATTAAATATTTTTTTTTATTTATTGTTTTAATATTTTTATTTTATTTGATTTCACCATTACCGGTAGATATATATCTGCCAAATGAGAGCCCCGTAATATTTTCGGAGGAAGGGAAAATACTTTGGTTCAGCACCAATACCCAACATCAATTTAAATACTGCCCCATAGGTGCTGTTCCTGATAAATTGAAATCGGCCATTCTTATATTTGAAGATGAGTTTTTTTACCGGCATTTCGGCATAAACCCCGCATCGCTTTTAAAAGCAGCATGGGGGTATATGAATGGAAACAGAAAAAGAGGTGCCAGTACCATAACCATGCAGTGTGCCCGTATATATTTCGGAAATCCGAAAAGAACAATATTCCAAAAAATTAAAGAAATATTATTTGCTGTAAAATTAGAATGGAAATGGAATAAGGAGGAAATATTTACGTGGTACATGAATCATGCTCCGTTCGGTCGAAATTATATTGGTTATTATACGGCCGCGTTGGCCTATTTCGGCAAATTGCCAGAACATCTGACCTGGGCCGAAGCAGCAACTCTTGCGGTAATTCCGCAAAATCCATCTTCGGGTTACCCCGGAAAAAACACCAAAAAATTATTAATAAAAAGGAATTTTCTGTTGCATAAATTATTCATAAAAGGAAAAATTTCCAGAGCGGAATGGTTGGAGTCATTGTTGGAGAATATTCCCCGGCAATATCAACCTTTGCCTTCCTTCGCCCTACATCTGTTCGAACATCTTAAAAAACGTAACGGATTGAATGGCTCTGTCAGAACCTTTATCCAATATGATTTGCAGAAAAAAATGCAGTTGCTTGTTAACGAATATATCGATAGATACAAAGTCAACGAAGTGAATAACATTTCACTTATGATTGCCGATATTGACAGCGGAAAGGTAAGGGCCTATGTTGGTAACGGCGATTTTTCCGTCCGAAATCCGAATTTTTGGATTGATCATAACCTGGCTTTACGCAGCACGGGAAGCACCCTGAAGCCACTCTTATACGCGTTTGCTCTGGAAAAAAAAATCATTTATCCTGATTCTTGGTTATCGGATGTTCCTGAATATTTCGGAAATTATGATCCGGCCAATGCATCGGGAAATTACGATGGTGTGGTTGCTGCTTCGCAGGCCCTTGCTCGTTCATTAAACGTGCCTTTTGTGGAATTGCTCAGAAAAACGGGCATCCCTGCATTTCTTGAAAAATTAAAATGGTGCGGAATCACAAACATCAGTAAACCATCGGAATATTACGGACTATCTGTCATATTGGGAGCAGCGGAATGTTCACCCGAAGAACTTACGCTTGCTTATTTGAATTTACTATATTCAGCGAAAAATGCCAAAATTTCACTTAATAAATTGCTCTATACGAAAGACGATGTAAGCACATTTTACTTTACACAAGACAATGTTTTTCATCCCGGAGCAGCATATGCCACTATTACCTCCATGAGGGAATTTCAATATTCAAAAACTCCAGGTCGATCGGGCAACAATAAACATATTTATTACAAAACCGGAACCAGCTTTGGTTTTCGTGATGCATGGGCAGTGGGTACTAACGGAAAATTTGTCGTATGTGTGTGGGTGGGGAATGCCGAAGGCGAGGGAAGGCCGGGTCTTACAGGCACTGATTATGCCGTTCCTATTCTATTAAAGGCATTTCAGTTATTAAAAAGCGAAAATATTATTTGCCCGCGTTCTTATTATACCAAAGTTAAGGTTTGTTCATTCACTGGTTATGGGGCAGGTGAATATTGTGAAAATATTACCGATATTCTGGTCCCCTCCTGTGCCATTCCGGCTCCCAAATGCCCTTATCATATTCAATACCTGACGGATTCCGCTGGCCTTTACAGATATGAAGTTGCCTGTGCACCTCCGGATGCGGTATTTAAAAAATCGTTATGCTTAAATCCGGAACAGGAATTATATTACAAAATGAAAAATCCTTCTTTCATGACTGTCCCCCCCCTACATCCTGATTGTATTAACGAAAATAATCGTGATTTTCAAATCATCTATCCCAAGGAAGGCTTGCAATTGGTGCTTCCTAAATCAAGCAATTTTGAGAAGCAAAATTTTGTTTTCAAAGCAGTATCCAGGAACGTTCATAATCAATTGAAATGGTATCTAAATGAAAATTTTCTTGGTGAAACAAAAGGAGTACATCAGTTACCGGTATTTCTGTCAAAGGGAAAATATTGCTTAAAATTGATGGACATTTACGGTCAAACTGAAGAAGTGAACTTTGAAGTGATGTGATTTTTTACTCCAGAACTTCAATCCAGGCTTTGATTGGTTTGGGTAGTTTTTGGGCCTCCAATATTACGTAATAGGTACCCGGCATAGGTCTTTGATCGCTTTCCGACGGCCATTTTTTGGTAGTGTTGTTGTATCCGTTTATGGTTTTGATATGATTGCCCCAACGGGAATATATGGAAACGGTGTTATCAGGATATTGTTCAATGTTTTCAATAAAAAGAAAAGGATTATTACCGGAAAATGAAATGCCATTAAAAATTTTTAATATACACGGTCCCTGATTTTCCTGTATGGTGAATGAACTTGATAATAAATAAACAGAAAATCCCGTATTCACAGATACATATACCGAAAAAGTGCCTCCCGACAAACTGTCTATGTGAAAGCATGAAGTGCTTGGGCAAATTTCATGTGGTACCCAAACCGTAGAGATGGTATATTCGGGTTTTGTGTTTTTGATTTCTATGTTTATGGATCCGTCGCGTTTATCAAGACACGATACATTCGTTATGGTGTATGATATAAAAGGCAAGGGACTGTTTTCAGGTTGAAGGAAACCTTGAGTGACTATATTGCTGCTAGAGTTTCCGATGGTCGATACAAAAGTTTCTCCGATGTTGTCGGCATATTGCAAAGACAGGGTTCCTATAACCATTTGGGTGGCTTGTCCGGCCGAATTCATCACAAATGGCGTCAAGGTATATTGGCCGAAAACAGAGAGGTGAAATAACCCCAGGGCAATACTTAAAATCCGGGAATACATTTGTTTACAAAAATAATAAAATTTACTCTTCTTTCAATCCCTTTCCTTCTTTTTTTATTTTACCTTTTGCGGTTAAGTCTTTGGAGATTTTATCCAATATACCGTTAATGAAAATTCTGCTGTTTGGGGTGCTGTATTCTTTGCTGATTTCTATATATTCATTCAGCGAGGCTTTTATCGGGATTTCTTTCAGATAAACAAATTCCGTGATGCACATTTCCATCAATACCAGGTCAGTTTCGGCCAATCGATCCAGTTCCCAATTTTCCAAAAAACTCTTAATGTATTGTTGTATTTCTTTTTCATTTAGAATGGTTTTGTAAAAAAGAATTTCCAAAAACTCCGGGTCTTCCTTTTCATCACGATATACGGGCAAAATAGGAAATTCACCCGAAGTATAAAAATGCAAACCTTTAAGGATTAACTCTAAAACGTAGTATTCTGTGTCTTGAAAATGGATATTTTTCTTGTCAAAGAGGGTGTGCAAATATTCGTTTTCGTAGATTATTTCCTTTATAAGAAATTCGGGTAGTTCTTTGAGCTTAGAGATGGGAAGGGCATGTGGGTTGAACGTTTTCAGAAATTCCGATTGGAATAATTCAATGGTTATTTTGTGAACGGTATCGGCAATATCATCCAGGTTAAAGGGCAAACTTTTTTTAGGAAAAAGTTTTTCAGTTGGAATATCGGCAAAAACTTTCATAAAGGGGTTCTGCCAGATTTTTTCGAGTAGGGCAATATCGTCGGGTTTGGGAAATTTTCTTTGTTTTTTTTCTTCAATCAGTTTTCCGGATTTTTCATGTATTTGCCCGATGAGAAAAAGATAAAATCTGTACATTTCATGCACAGCAAGAATACTGTCGCGTAGTTGTGCAAATGCTTTTTCTACCGGGATATCCGGATTTTTTCTATAGGCATAAATGGCATGCAGTGCTTTTATGCGGAGTACCCTTCTGCTGAACATTGCCCGAAAAGAAATTATAATCGGGTTTTAATTCTGGCAATGGCATTAATCCGTTCTTCAGCCAGACGGTTGGCTGCCAGATAGGTGGGAATATTCAGGTCCCTGGCCATTTGCAGTACTTTTAGTATGTTGCCGTAAATTCTTTCGGCATGGGCCATAGCCCTTTCTTTGTTATAACCGGAAAGTTCATAGTATACATTAATTATGCCCCCGGCATTAGCCACAAAATCCGGAGCATACAAAATTCCTTTATCGCCGATTAATTTTCCGTGAACTTCCTCATCTTCCAACTGATTATTGGCTGCTCCGCAGACAATGGCACATTTGAGTTGATTCAAAGTTTGGCTGTTCAAGGTTGCACCTAAGGCACATGGGGCATAAATATCAATGTCAAGGGCATAGAGGTTATCCGATTTGGCAACGTGAACTTTGTACTTGGAAGAGATGCTTTTTATTTTTTCTTCAAAAAGATCATACACCCAAATTTCAGCCCCTTCCGAAGCTAAATGTTCCACCAGATGAGTACCTACATGTCCCAGGCCCTGAACCAAAATTTTTTTGCCGTGCAGCGATTCCTTGCCCCACAAAAATTTTGCCGATGCTTTCATGGAGATATAAACTCCGTAAGCCGTGACAGGGCTGGGATCGCCACTGCCGCCCATGTAGTGCGGAAGCCCGGTAACGTATGGGGTTTCCATTCGGATAATTTCCATGTCGGAACTGTTCATAGAAACATCCTCTGCCGTAATATACTTACCGCTTAAGGAATGAATGAATTTACCAAGGCTTCTGAGCAAGGCTTCGGTTTTTTGTTTTTGGGGATCACCCATTATCACGGCTTTTCCCCCTCCTAAATTTATTCCGGCCAATGATGATTTATAAGTCATCCCCCTCGACAGGCGCAATACATCCCAAAGGGCCTGTTGCTCGTTTTCATAATTCCACATCCTCAGCCCCCCCAATGCGGGACCAAGTGTGGTATTGTGAATGGCAACAATGGATTTTAATCCGCTTTGAGGATCATTGAAAAATACCACCTGTTCATGGCCGTATTTTTCCATTTCGGAAAGAGGAGAAATGTTCTGCATGATTATCCTGAAATTATTGAAATGCACAAAAATATGGTTAATTTTGAAATTTTAAACTTCATGCCATTTCAAATTTGAATAACATTACTTTCATAGCCATTCCCGAAAAGCAGATCTTTGTAATTCGGTCTGATTCACCGCAGGACCTTCAAGCCTTTAAAATTTATTCAGAAAAAGAAAAAAATCATTTTATTCATATTTGTCGAAGCATAATTTTCAATCCCGGTCATGTATCGGAAAGAATTCCCTGTTTGTTGTTTTCCCAGCCGATGATGTTGGCTCCTTCGGGCTGGGATACTGCAGACACAGAGGCAATTAAAACTTTCCGACCCGACCTCACGGAATATGATGTACTCTCGCATCGGTTACATGGATTGGTTTTAACCTTTCCGCTTGAAAAAAAGTTCATACGGTTTTTGCGTAATGAATTCACCGGCATTCAGTTCTTGCATGCATCCTGTGCTTCCATCATGCATGCCAGCATAGCTTCCTCGACCGGCGGCGCATTCGGAGCTTTACAAATAGCAGACAACATTATGGATTTTTCATTGGCTAAAGATGGCAAATTAATCAACAATATGTTAAAGGGAGGAATCCAAAAAGCCGAGGATGTGTTGTATTATGTATTGAATTCCCTACAACAATTCGGTTTTGATCCCGAAGATACTCACATTGATATTCGTTGTTTTGGAATTGATGAAAAAAATCTATTTCATGTGTTAGAAAATTATTTGCGGGTGAAGAAAGGGCCATCGGGCTGGGAAGAGGCTTCTATGGAACACTTTTTATATACAATATGAGAATTTTGGGAGGAAAGTGTAAAGGCTTGTCGTGGAAGGTACCGCAAGATTTGCCCCTGAGGCCTACCACTTCATTTGCCTTAGAGGGACTGATAAATATTCTACACCATCGGTTCGGGCTGGAAGGCAAAAAAGTATTGGATTTATTTTGCGGCACCGGTCAGATTTCCCTTGAACTGGCTTCGCGCGGAGCCTCGGAAGTGGTAGCCGTGGATAAAATGATGACAACATGCCGTATCATTCAAAAAACGGCCATGGAATGGAACTTGCCGGTTAGGGTAATTAAAACTGATGTATTTGATTTTATTCGAAATGAACAACATGACACCTATGACCTTATTTTTGCCGATCCGCCTTATGATATTTATGATGGCAAAGAAATTATAATAACATTATTTGAAAATTCATGGCTTAGCCCGGGCGGCTGGCTTGTTTTTGAACACTCATCAAAAGCAGATTTCAGTAATCTTGAACAATTCATGGAAAAACGAAAATATGGAAATGTTTGCTTCAGCTTCTTTCGACAAGACCCCCGTCATGATTGACGTTCACACGCACATCATTCCGAAGCACATTCCCGATTTTTCCAAAAAATTCGGGTATGGGGAATTCATTCAACTGCACCATCATGAGCCCGGCAAGGCATGGATGATGCAGGGCAATAAAAAATTCCGTGAAATCCTGGCCAATTGTTGGGACCCGGAAATTCGATTAATGGAAATGAAGGAACATGGGATTTCATCGCAGGTTATATGCACCATACCGGTAATGTTCAGTTATTGGGCAAAACCCGAACACACGCTTGAACTTTCAAAATTTCTGAACGATCATATTGCCGAAATCGTGCATCAATATCATGGCAGTTTTATTGGCCTGGGCACTGTTCCCATGCAGGATGTTCCATTAGCCGTCAAGGAAATGGAACGTTGTAAGAAAAATGGCCTGAAGGGGCTTCAAATCGGCACGAATGTGAATCAGGTGAACTTAAATGAACCGGTTTTTTATGATTTTTATGAAGCATGTCAGGAACAGGACATGGCGTTGTTAGTACACCCATGGCAAATGATGGGGCAAGAGCACATGCAGAAATATTGGTTACCTTGGTTAGTGGGGATGCCTGCTGAAATTACCAGGGCCATTTGCAGCATGATTTTTGGCGGAATTTTCGACCGCTTTCCAAAGTTACGCGTCTGCTTTGCCCATGGCGGCGGTTCATTTGTACCTACGCTTGGAAGGATTGAACATGGCTGGGAATGCCGCCCCGACCTGGTGGCCGTCGATAATCCCAATAACCCGGCAAGTTATTTGGGGAAATTCTGGGTAGACAGTCATGTGTGTGATTCCGAAATACTGAATTATCTGGTTGGAAAATTAGGCGCCGACAAAATCATGCAAGGAAGCGACTATCCTTTTCCTTTGGGTGAAGCTGTTCCGGGAGAATTGGTTAGAAAAAGCATTTCCGACAAAACATTACTGAAAAAAATCGCTTACGAAAACGCGCTTGCATGGCTTAATATAAACTGATTTATTCATTTTTTTATTTTACAGAAAATATTTAAGTTTAAAATGTGAAAAAGCATGAATGGTTATCTAAAATTAATTTTTACAAAAAAGTCTTGAAAGTTATATACTTTCTCTTGATCCCACTGGTGAGCGTTGCATTTTTTTTGTTTTATAGTAATTGGCCGCAGCAATTACCTATTCACTATGATTTATACGGAAATATTGACCGCATCGGAAATAAATCACAAATGCTGGTGGTTTTCTTCATCTTAATTGTTATTTCTGCATTGTTGTTCTTAATTCACCGAAGTAATTTGGAATTTAATTATCCTTTTGTTATTCAAGAAGAAAACAAAGATATGGCCCGTGCTTTAACTTCAAGTTTCCTTTTATTGAATGCGATACTTTTGTTATTGTTCGTATTGATATCATGTCTTGTTACACAAGAATATGTTCAGGGTTACGGAAACTTCTGGAGGTTAAATGGGTTATATTTTATTATTGGAATATTATTTTCAAGCCTGATTATATATCTGATTATGCTTAAAAAATTGAATGGAGTAGGTCATGAAGAATAATGTTGATTTAATGGCATTGCTTCAAGCAATTCCAGATCCTGAAATACCGGTACTCTCGGTGGTGGAATTGGGCGTGGTGAGGGAAGCAAAAGTTCGCGAGGACGGTAGGGCAGTAGTGAAAATCACCCCCACTTACAGCGGATGCCCGGCCATGAAGCGTATGGAGCAGGATATTAAGAAGAAATTGGAGGAAAACGGATTTGCAGACCCGATCATCGAAATGGTTTATTACCCTGCCTGGACCACAGATTGGATTTCCGATGAAGCCCGCCAAAAATTGGAACAATACGGAATAGCACCACCTGAAAAAACCACCGTCGATAAATCCGTAATTACCCTTCACCCCAAAAATATTCGTTGCCCAAGGTGCAAAAGCCATGATGTGGAAATGGTATCTCAATTCGGCAGTACCGCATGCAAGGCCCTTTATAAATGTAATGCATGCCTGGAACCGTTCGATTATTTTAAGTGTATTTGATTCATTTTTTTTTAAGTTTAAGTATTTTTTTATCTGTTATACTTCTTGAAGCATGTTTTACATGTGATGTTTTTATTCAAATAAATATTGGAAATTAATCTCCATGTAAGCCATATATTTGTTTTGAATGTTACGTAAAATGTTTTTTCATCTGATTTTGAATTTTATGGTGGGTTTATCCTGTTATTTTCAGACCTTGATAACAGCAAATTTTTTTAATGAATATTTAAATAAGATGCAGATAATTAATCTTGCTTCATTTCATTTTTTTGCTTCGTGGGCTGCGTATCATTTTCTTCGCATTGAAAAAGATTTATTTCATCATTCAAAAAATTATCGCAGGGTGATTTTCATTACAGGATTTCTTCTTCTTATACCGGCCTGGAAGATCTTCACCTCGATATGGTCTTCCCTGAATGCCTGTCATTTGATAAATTACGTAGTTTGTTCTCTTTTATGCTTGGGATACGTCATTCCCGGAGGCATACGGGAAAATCTGATATTGAGGTATTTTGCTGTGGGTTTTTGCTGGTTAGGGACTAATGTGTTATCATTAATGTTTTTCATATCTGATTTGCAATTAGTTTATAGTTACAAAACGGGTTTGTTTTTATTAGAAAGGTTTTTAATGGTTTCATTGTGTTTGTTGCCTTTTGATTATATCGACAAGCCCACTGACAGACATGACAATCAAAAAACCCTCTTTACGGTGTATCATGAAAATAGTGTGTTTGCATTCATGACAATTCTTTTTATTTTTTTACTGCTTTGTTATTCAAAGCCAGACCTGTTTCCCCTTTTGGTTGCAGCAATTTTATTGTTCTTAAGTATGTTATTGGGAAAAAAATACCGTGACTTGGGATTACTTATGGCCGAATCTGTACTGGCTTTGGAAGGGATGCTTTATTGGTTATTTTGAAGCATTGTCCGTTTGAAAATGCCATGGATATTCAAAGCGGCATTTTTTCCAATCATCATCCAGCCGTATGTAAATATATTTTGATTTACGCTTAATGTAATCATACAGGAATTTTCTTTTTTTATCAGCCAGGGCAAGGTTCATGATTTTCTGATAGTCGTCTTTGAGGTTGGCACGATGCGGATCGGTTCTGGATTTTAATTTGATGATCCTGAAACCTTTGCTTTGGTCCATAAAGCTTTGATATTCTTCCACATCACTGATATCGCCGGGGTTCATATTATTTAAAACAAAAACGATTTTGGGGTCAATTTGCTTGAGGTCTTCAATTTCCCATTTGGTTGTGCCCGAAGCCGGATTAATGAGCAGTCCGTTGCTGTTTTTCGACTCTTTGTCGGAAGAAAAAAGGCGAACGGCATTTTCAAAATCCAGTTTTCCTTCTTTTATGGCTTTCCTGACTGAATCCAATTTCAACTTAGCTCTGTAATAATCGGAATTGGTCATTTTGGGAATAATCAGAATATGTCGTAAATCCAGCAATTCACCTTTACGGGCCACAAGTTGAATGAAGTGATAACCGAACGAACTTTCAAAAACCTTTGAAACCTCGCCGGGTTTTAACCGAAATGCCACCGACTCGAACGCAGGGTCCATTTGGCCGCGATAAACGTTTTCAATTAATCCACCTTCATGCGATGAGCCGGGGTCTTCACTGTATAGTTTTGCCAGGGTGGACATGCTTTCTCCCTTTAATACCCTTTCCCTTAACCCTTCCAGTTTTTCTCTGGCCAGTTGCTTTGCTTCCGGGCTTACTTCAGGTTTTATAATAATTTGTTGGATTTCATATTCCGCACTCACCAGTGGCAAACTGTCGGCAGGCAAACTTTCATAGTAGTGCCTGACCTCGGCAGGGGTCAGTTTGTCGATAGAGAATATTTTTTGTTGCATTTTTTGGGCCAGGAGTTGTTCTTCCACATCAGCACGCATTTCGTCTTTAATCACATTAGTACGCTTTCCGTAAAATTCTTCCAATTTTCTTTCGCTGCCGAACTGGTTAATAAAAAAATTCAAACGTTTGTTCAATTCGTTTTCAACTTCTGCATCCGATACGGTTACACTGTCTTTATCGGCCTGAACAACCAGTAATTTCCTGAATAAAACTTCTTCAAGAGCTTTGCAGCGGTTCAAAGGCATTTCATTTCTTTCCTGAATCAGCATGGCATTCTGAACATCGCTCAGAAATACCGCAAGCTTTCCCACCACGGCAATACTTTTATCGATGGTTTGGGCAAAAATGGGAAAACTATAGAAAAATACAACTATCCTTAAGCTTATTTTCACTTCGGGCAAATTAACTGAATTTTCGGTGAATACATATCCTAAAAAATCAAAACAAATAAAGATCTTTTTTCTGAATGGCTTCTTCCAACAATTGTTTGCGATATTCTTCCAACAACAAGCGTGCTTTTTCCTTCAGAACGATCTCTTTCAATCTATTTCTCACCATCCCGAAAGGTGACACCGTGTTGCGGTTTTTCCTTTCCATGATTTTACAATATACCCATTCATTGTTTTCATAAAATTCAAATGTCTTGCCTGCCGTAAGGTAATCATCGGAAGTGTTTTTCAGAAAAGCGATATTTTTTCTGACGTCATCTAAATATACCCAACTCTTTAAATCGGTAAATGCCGTAGCGTTTAATGAAGCCAGGTCATATAATTCTTTTTCCTTATCCGGACTCAGGTTTTTGATGATTTGTTGAATTTTTTTCAGGTTTTTATTGTCATGCGGAACACGGATATAAATGATTTTTACAATGGCTTCATTGAGCAGGAAATCTTCGGAATGGGCGGCATAATAGGCCTGTAGTTCTTTTTCGGTAATGGCTGTGTCCAGATTATATTCAATGATTTTTTTCTCCAGTTCATGAATGTATAATTTTTTCCGGTAGTTTGTTATTTTTTCTTCCAGGTCGGGATCATCACCGATTTTGGAAAGGGCTTCATCATAAAGTATTTCCTGCAGGGCTAACTCTTTGGCTTTTTTACGCAAAGAAGCACTGTCGTTCGCATCGACAACCTGGGTTGGGGGTACCGGATATTCTTTGCCTTTGTATTTGATAAGCACATGTTTTTTTGCAGTTTCATCAGAGCATGATATTAATAAAGTAAATATCAATATGTAAAAAATGCTCTTATTCATTTAAAGATATGATCTGCCAGTTTTTCCAAAAGTGTTTTGCCTCCCGTAAAGGTCAGCCCTCCCTGCACATAAATCCCGCGTTGAATTTTTGAGTAGTTGTATTCCGGAATAAAAAATTGTCCGTAGAATGCCCAGGCTGCTTCCATGTAAAGGAAGATGCCTTTACCCAATCGTATGCGCGACTGGCAATAAGCCAAACCCTGACTGTAAAATGTAAAATTTCGATATGGCTCATGAACCAAAAATACCGATCCCGATGGCCTTAGGCCGGTAATAACGGAAAATCCGTTGCTCACAAATTGCATCCCTATGCGGTAGGGTAGGGTAGCCACCAGATTCCAATGATCGCCCAACGGATATTGCCCGCCGAAGAACGGAATGGGAATGGGGTAATTTTTAAAATATCCCACTGCCAGACCGTAGTACAGATATTTCCTCAGGCCATACAAACGGAAAATTCCAGCAATTCCGCTGTATATTCCGGGAAAATAGGCATGGCGCGGTTCCGCAAAAAGGTGGCCCTGAAACTGCCAGAAAAGTATCCGCAGTTTTTTTGTTAGGTGCAAACCTCCGAATGAACCCTGAAAAAAGTAGTTTTGGTTTTTTAAAACATCACGATCGAGTATGGTTTGGTTTCTGACTCCTCCCTGTAAAGCCCCAAACAGTGTATAGGCACGGATGTCGGCAATCTTGTCCCATTTTTTTTCCAGGAGATTGTCCAGGAAATTTTTGCTTAAACCGACTTCAAACTTGTGTTTTACGGGAAATGTGGCTCCGCTTTCCATGACATAATATGCGCCTTGCGGATTGTCGGTATAGGGTTGAAAACCATAGAAGCGGGTGAAAATGCGCGGTCGTATGAATTGTATGACTTCATCAAATTCCCAGGATTGGGAATAAGTTGATATAATACTCCAAAATATTAATAAGATAATCCAAAAATTTCCTTGCATCAATATTCGGCTTTAACATGAAATTCCACATCAGGATATTTTTCCCTGGCCATCTGATAAATCCAGGCGCTTTCGGCCATGAACACGGGCCTTTGCTTTTTATCAAAAGCAATGTATGGGGCACGGTCTTCCATGAATTTTTTCAGGGCCTGTGGGTTTTTGGATGTAATCCAGAAAGCCTTATGGAGGTCGAGCACATCGAAGGATGCACTGGCATTATATTCATGCTTAAGGCGGAATTGGATCACATCGAACTGAAGCGCTCCAACGGTTCCGATGATTTTTCTGCCGTCGGTTTTACGGGTAAAAAGCTGTGCCACTCCTTCATCGGTGAGTTGTTCGAGGCCTTTCTGAAACTGCTTCGATTTCATGGGGTCGAGGTTGGTGACGTATCGGAAAAGTTCCGGAGAGAATGTGGGGATTCCCTGAAAATGCAATATTCTTCCTTCCGTCAACGTATCGCCGATCTTGAAGTTGCCCGGGTCGTACAGGCCGATAACATCGCCGGGCCAGGCCTCATCGATCACCGATTTTTGCTGGGCCATGAAAGCCGTGGGGTTGGAAAAGCGGAGTTCACGACCTTCCCGCACATGATGATAGTATTTATTGCGTTCAAATTTACCCGAAACGATGCGCAGAAAGGCAATGCGGTCG
Source organism: Bacteroidia bacterium (assembly GCA_026415195.1). Taxonomy (GTDB): domain Bacteria; phylum Bacteroidota; class Bacteroidia; order B-17B0; family Aurantibacillaceae; genus JAOAHO01. The sequence continues at coordinate 13,955 of JAOAHO010000047.1, forward strand.
CGGTGCCTGGGGTCGAGGTTGGCATGAATTTTAAAAATAAACCCGCTGAATTCTTTTTCTTCAGGCGAAACAAAGCCCTCTTCGGCCATCCTTCCGGTGGGCGAGGGGGCAATTTCCACAAAGCAATCCAGCAGTTCTTTTACCCCGAAATTGTTCACTGCCGAACCGAAAAACACCGGGCAAATTTCTCCTTTCAAATATTTTTCTTTTTCAAAACGGTCATATACGCTTTCAATCATTTCCACATCTTCCCTGAGTTTTTGAGCAAAGTCGTGCCCGATTTCACGGTCGATGGCGGGGTCATGGATATCGGTGAAGGTGACGGAAGGCACGATGCGGTCTTTGGCATCCCCCATGAAAAGGCGAAGAGAATGGGCGGAAATATCATACACACCTTTAAACAACTTTCCAATTCCGATGGGCCACGTCATGGGCCTGACGCGGATTTTAAGTTCTTTTTCGATTTCATCGAGCAGGTCGAAGGCATCGCGCCCTTCGCGGTCGAGCTTGTTGATGAAGACGATGACGGGGGTGTTGCGCATTCGGCACACTTCCAGCAATTTACGTGTCTGGGGTTCTACGCCTTTCACGCAGTCGATCACCATTATTACGCTGTCCACGGCGCTCAGTGTCCGATAGGTGTCTTCGGCAAAATCCTCGTGCCCCGGGGTATCCAGGATATTGACCTTATATCCCCCATATTCAAAAGCCATCACGGAAGTACTGACGGAAATACCCCTTTGCTTTTCAATTTCCATAAAGTCGGAAGTGGTGGATTTTTTGATTTTGTTCGACTTTACGGCCCCGGCAGTTTGAATGGCGCCGCCGAAAAGCAGGAGTTTTTCGGTCAGGGTGGTTTTTCCTGCATCGGGGTGGGCAATGATGGCAAAGGTCCTGCGCCTTAGGATTTCAGGGTGCATGATTTGAAAGGTTAGCAAAAATAATGTTTTAATACATAACAGTTTTTTAACTTATACTTAGTTTTGCACCCTGTTCATATGCAAGAAGAACTCTTTAAAAACATCATTTCCCATTCTAAGGAATACGGTTTTATTTTTCCCGGGAGCGAGATTTACGATGGTTTGGGCGCCGTTTATGATTACGGCCAGAACGGGGTAGAACTCAAAAACAACCTGCGCCAATACTGGTGGGTGGCCATGACCCGCTGGCACGAAAATATTGCCGGCATTGATGCTGCCATCCTGATGCACCCCACCACCTGGAAAGCCAGCGGACACGTGGATGCCTTCAACGACCCGCTGATTGATAACAAAGACAGCAAAAAACGCTATCGTGCCGATGTACTGATTGAGGAATTCCTGGCCGGCATTGAAAACAAAATAGAAAAAGAAATTGAAAAATCACAAAAAAAATTCGAAAATTTTAACAGGGAACTATTTGTAAGCACGAATAAGCGTGTGCTGGAACTTAGGGAAAAACACCATGCTTTCCATTCGCGCTTCAAAAAAGCCATGGAAGAAAACAACCTGGCCGAACTGAGGCAAATCATAGTGGATGCCGAAATTGTGTGCCCCATATCGGGAAGCCGCAACTGGACGGAAGTGCGCCAGTTCAATCTGATGTTTTCCACGCGCCTGGGTTCCGTCAGTTCCGAGGCCGACGAAATATATCTTCGCCCCGAAACGGCTCAGGGCATATTTGTGAATTTCCTTAACGTCCAGAAATCGGGCCGGATGAAAGTGCCCTTCGGCATAGCCCAAACCGGAAAGGCCTTCCGGAATGAGATTGTGGCGCGCCAGTTCATTTTCCGCATGCGCGAATTTGAACAAATGGAAATGCAGTTTTTTGTGCGGCCCGGCACGGAAATGGAATGGTATGAATATTGGAAAGACAACCGCCTGAAATGGCACCTGGCCATGGGCATACCGGCCGATCACTACCGCTTTCACGACCACACCAAACTGGCACACTATGCCAATGCCGCCTGCGACATTGAATTCCGCTTTCCTTTCGGATTCAAGGAACTGGAAGGCATACATTCCCGCACCGATTTCGATCTGAGCCAGCATGAAAAATACTCAGGAAAAAAATTGCAATATTTCGATGTCGAACTGAACAAAAGCTACGTGCCTTATGTAATTGAAACCTCCGTTGGATTAGACCGCCTTTTTCTGGCTGTTTTAAGCGCTTCCTACAAGGAGGAAAAACTGGAAAACAATGAAGAACGGGTGGTGCTGAATATTCCAGCTCCGCTTGCTCCGTTTAAGGCGGCTGTTTTCCCGCTGGTAAAAAAAGACGGTTTGCCCGAAAAAGCCGAGAAAATTTTTAAGCGTTTAAGAAAATACGTGCGTTGTGATTTTGAAGAGAAAGACACCGTTGGGCGCCGCTACAGAAGGCACGATGCCATAGGTACGCCGTTTTGCATCACGGTGGATTATGATACCATGAAAGACGACACCGTAACCGTCAGATTTCGCGATACCATGGAACAAAAGAGAATGAACATTGATGAAGCCGTGAATTTTGTTATTCGTGAATCCGACCTGGTGATATGGTATGATTAGCGGAAGTTACTTTGTTAAAATGTAATTTTTATTTTTTTCCATTTCAACTCTTCCGATATCCTGAACAGTGATTTTTTCTTTGATGGTTTTATATCCGGTCGACATCACAGTTATGTTATATTCGCCTGCAGGCAAAGCCATCACAAATTTTCCGTTTTTGGAATGTGCGTTAAACTGATATTCTTCCTGGGTTTTGTTGTTTTTTGCGATAATCAGGCAATTGTAGGTTTTCGGCTGGCTTGAGGGCAAAGTGTCGTTGTAATATATTTTACCCAGGAATATGCGGTGAATTTGTTCATTTTCGTTAAAGCGGATACGGTAGATGTCCAGGTCGCCCAATCCGTCGGGCCTGTAGGCACTGATATAACCAACGCGGTTATCGGGAGTTACGGAAATGGTGCGGTCTTCATCGGTGGAATTGATTGGGTATCCTAAATTAACGGGGTCGGAAAAAGTATTGGTTTCGGGGTTCCAGGTGCATTTGAAAAGGTCGTAACTTCCCATGGAATTGTGGCCTTCACTGGAAAAATAAAGCGTTCTTCCGTCGGGCCCGAGGAAAGGGAAATCCTCATTTTCATCAGTATTGATATTGGAAGGAAGCTTGTATGGCAGCCCCCATTTACCGTTGGGAAGTTTTCTGACAAAATACAAATCGCTTTGTCCTTCGAGTTTTTCTTTCCTACTAAAGAAAAAGGTTTGTCCGTCTTCACTCAAACATCCTGTAAGTTCTATTTCTTTATTAATCTCGGGTTCCATGATTTTATGCTTAGGGAATTCGGATTGAAGATCTTTTCGTTGAGTGATATATAAGTCTCCATATTTTTCAATGTTATCTACATAAACAATCATTTGTGTTCCGTCGGCATTCAGACTCACGGCTTGTTCATCGAATGAAGTATTCAGATTACGGCCACCGTTGAAGGCTTTCACCCAATTTCCGTTTTCCACTTTTGAAAACCAGATATCGCTGTTCCTGTAACCGTCGGTTTCTTGCTTACGTCCACCCACATTTTCTTTACGTCTGGATGTGAAAACAAGAAAAGTTTCGTTGGCATTCACAAAAGGATAATAATCGGGTTCATCACTGTTGATGTCTTTTCCAAGGTTGTAAAACGTAACGTTAACCGGAGAAGCCATCAGTTTTTTTGCATTTTCAATGTAACGAAGTTGCCTGTTGATTTGTTTTTGTTCGTCTTTACCTGGTTTTAATTCAAGGCATTTTTTGTAAGTTACTTCCGCTTTTTCAATTTCATTGTTTAAAAAATAGGCCTTACCAAGGAGCATCCAGTAATCAAGATTGTCTTTTCCTTCTTTTTCTTTAACCAGACCTTCAAGCAGGGGGATGGCCTCGGGCCTGCTGATGCGGGTATGAACATAGCAATAGGCCAGCCGGTACCGGGCTTTCAAATTATCAGGTTCTTTTTTAACAAAATACTTATAAATAGGGATGGCCATAATGTAATTCTTATGGCTGAAATGCTCATCACCTTCCTCAATTTCATATTTTGTGGGGGGTTTTTGTGAAATAAGCATTAACGGCAATAAAAATGTAAAGAGTAATGTACGGTATAATATATTCTTGCCGTTATAATTTATCATTTTTGATGCCTTAAATATAAGGGTTTTAATCAATTTAAAATTTCTTTCAGAGAATTTTGATATTTATTAGCAAATTCATCCACATGGCCATAATCAATACCATCAATTCTGACGGTACCGCATGTTGTTTTACCTATACATCTGTAAGATACATTCAATTGATTGTTTAAAAAATCAATAAAATCCTTTTCTTGATCTTTAGACACCGATATTAAAACACGACCTTGAGCTTCACCAAAAAGGAAAGCATCCAATCTGATTTCAGGATGAGATTGAATGTCGAAGCCCAATCCATGCTCCAGGCAGCATTCCAAAAGGGCAATAAACAAACCACCATCGCTTAAATCCTGAACGGAATTTATTTTACATGATCTTATGATTCTCTGTATGGCTTTTTGAACTTCAAATTCCTCGTTTAAGTTAAAATAGGGGGCAGGGGATTGGGTTATTTTATGATAACTGTACAAATATTCAGATGAAGCCAGGTCGTTAACTTCTTTTCCCAGAAGGTAAATCAAATCGCCTTCATTTTGAAAGGATAGGGTGGTTTGCAGGTTTTTGTCTTCCAGAATACCGATCATACCAATCGTTGGAGTAGGAAAAACAGGTCCTTCAAAACTGGATTGGTTATAAAAGCTCACATTACCTCCCGTAACTGGTGTTTGAAATTTTTCACAAGCTTTTTTCATTCCCATTATGGCACCGACAAACTGCCAATAAACTTCAGGATTATAGGGGTTACCGAAGTTAAGGCAATTGGTAACGGCCGAAGGAATTCCACCGGCACAGGTTATGTTCCGGGCAGCTTCAGCCACTGCAATGGCAGTGCCGGTTTCGGGATCGGCATACACATATCGGCTGTTGCAGTCGACGCTCATGGCAATGGCTTTTTTACTACCTTTAATGTTCACCACTGGAGCCGATGAAGGCCTGTTCGATGTACGGTTTACTGTTCCCACCATGGAGTCGTATTGCCTGTAAACCCATTTTTTTGAACATAAGTTAGGGTGCGATGCAAGGAAAAGCATCACCTCCTTCAAATTCCCTGGTAAGGGAACCTGATTGATGTTAAAATTTTTATTTTCTGAAAAATAAGCGGGCTCCTTATATTCCCTTTCATAAACCGGTGCGCCTCCGCCCAGGACCAAACTGTCGGCAGGAATTTCGCCATATAACTCCCCATCGTAAAAATACCTTAAGGTGTTGCC
>JAOAHO010000048.1 GCA_026415195.1 Bacteroidia bacterium
ATATGAGGCCCGGGTGTAGGAGGCAAGCCATGGCTCCACTGATAGCTGAAATTCAGGCAATTGGTGGCAGGATTAACGGCAGTAAGGGTAGCGCTGCAATTGTAAGCACACACCGTGGGTGATGGCAGCACTTGAATGCTTGCCTGTATAGGGCAGTTGGAAATCGAGAAAGTATTGATAATGTTGGAAAATTTATAGGCACTGTCACAGTTATCGAAGCGGAAAAGGGTAGAATTCACAGTATAGGTACAATTTTTGTTGATTGGATTTTGGAGCATAATATGGAATGTTTGTGTAGTACCATTATTACAGGACACGGGAATGATAGTGGAAACACCGGGAGTCATAGGGCCGTTAACAAGAAAATAGGATGGCTTCAACGAATCGCACGAAACCCCGTGATTGGTTTGTATGGTGATCTGGTTCATACCACAGGAAGGAACAGATGTAATGGTAGTAGATGGAGGTAGGGGAGGAATGGATTGGGCATACCATCCGCCGTTCCATCCATGACCTACGGTATTACCATTCTCGCTCCAAACAATGGTCATGCTCCCTGAGGTGGCCACCATCGTAGGTATTGCAGTCGTGGCAGAAAAGGTACCCAGCAACGGGGAACCCGTATTGGGGCCATTGTAAAATGAAATAAAATCACCTGCCTGAATTTGAGTCTGATTGGGATTAGAACTAAAAGTAAAAGTAATCGGGCTACCGACAAAAACGCGTAAGGTATAGGTGGTAACGGTATTCAATACGGAATTATATGGCGCCGTTGGCCCGCCGTCATCATAAAATTTCGCACGGCAATCTGTAACGGTGTATGTGCCCATGTTATAAGAAGGAATCTGAGCATAGAATGCAGTGAAGGTAAATAAAATTAAAAAAAATATTTTATTTAAAAAATTCATGTGATCGCTATCACTGCTTATGAATAATCACCTGTGGCGTATTAATTTCATTGCTCCAGTTACCGGCACGGTCGCGAAGTTTGATTTTAAAATGGGTAACTTCTGAATTACCACTTCCCAGTAGGAAAAGATTATTTATACGAATACTAAGATTGCCCTCGATGGGGATATCCTTGTCTGAGGGAGGAGCTAAGGGTTTTACGTGATAAGTATCCGGTTGGGTTAGTCGTGCGTCCTTGACATGAAGGGGATGATCTTCAGGAGAGTATTCTCCCAAATCGCCATTGTTATCTTTATATTTAATCACAATTATGATAGAATCCTTAAATTGAATTACCGAGGTTGGTGTTATCGACACTAATTCAATGACCGGAACCGGGTCGGGAGGGGGAGCAGATTTCTTTTTTTTACATGACAAAAAAAATGACAACAGAACAAGAAGAAAAAGTAATCTGATTATCATAAAATGATCCTTCATCTTTACTGTGTAATTTTAATTACATAATAATCATTGAAGTATAAAGAGCCATTGTTTGGGGTTTCAGATAAAGTTGAATTGTGTTCATCTTTAAAGTAAGCACGAATAAAAATATAACCTGTATCGGGCAAAATAGTGTTCAGATTTACGTTAGGTACTTTGAAATTATATTTTACATTATTGGTTAACGTAATATCCTTAAACGTAGGACCATTTGCATCATAAGAAGCAGGGAAGCTTTGTGCATTGCTAAAATCGTTGCGGTTAAGGGAGAGTTTAATGTGTGCCTGAGTCAGGTTTTGGGGAGGGGTTAAGTCGTCCACAACATAAAGCCAAAAATCAACAGGTCCGTTGTTTTTTGAAATCTGAATGTATTTAGGACGTTGGAAAGCAGTAGTTGAACCTGCATCGGTGATTTGTAATCCGAAAACGTTGGGCTTTTTGTTACCCAATACCGGCGGATTTCCGTAGATATCTTTTGCTCCGGCGTCAATCCATTCTTTGATGGATTTGATATAATTAGCATGGGTGGGGTTATACATCCACATGGTGTCGTTCCAGGGCATTCGGCCTTGTCCTATCGTTCCTGCTCCGGAACCCGGCATCTGGGTCAGGCGAAGGTATAATTGTGATTCACTGGATTTTCCTGGTTTTACCCTGTATTGATAATTTCCAAATGGTATGGTTTGAATTACCGGAGCATATACAAGAGAATTATAAGCACTGCTAAGGTTTCTGAAATCCGGTTCAAAGCTACCGTCATGACATCCTGAATTGTTGCATGTAGTAACGAATACGTTTTTATATATATATATAAAGCTATTGGAAGGAGGATCAAAAGGTTCATTTGAAGCAGGAGGGGGTTTGACTGAAGGATCATCAAAAGGATTTTTAAACTGCTCGGTATCCTTTTTTTTACAACCGAACGGAAGTATCATTATAAAAAAAAACAAAAAAATATTTAAAGATTTTTTCATAAAAATCAACTTAATAACTCAAAGAAGGATTTTGCCTGCCCAAACGGGCCATTATAAAGAAAACCGGCATTTACTACCTGATCCTTAATTCCCAGAAGTTCCGCAATGGTAGGCACTACATTGATATTTAATCCTACGGGCTGGTTTTCATTACCTTTTACAATTCCCTGCGGTACATTAACACCTATCATGGAAGCAAAAGTTCTGAGGGAATTGGCATCGGAATGGTCATAAGCGAAATAATTATTTTGATCTTTTATAGGATTCGGATATAAATCTCTTCCGCATTCTGGTGTAATAAGCATGACAGTTTTTCCGGCCATTTCAGGAATTTGTGTTTGGATGTAATTCCATAACCAACCCACAGAATGATCGGCCTGATGAAGGGCCCTTAAGTATCCGGTATAACTTTGATGACATTGGTCAACATTACTTAAAATAACGGCAGTTAACGTGGGTTTGAAATATTTAAGCAATTCTGCAGTATAACCAATGGTTCGTGCGTCGGAATTATCTGCTCCGGGCGGTTTAGCAACGGAATTATTGTTGGTTTTGTTGAACATCAGCTTCATGAAATTATGTATGTCATATTTTTCCTGTTCGGTATTGTTAAGATCGGGCAGGGATTTGCCGATGTTTGAAAAATTATTGTCAAGGAAATATTTCAACTTATACATCGGAGAAAGTTCCGATTCGGGGTGATAGTTTTTGGCATCTTCAAACCATGTTTTACCTTGTTGGCCAAATGTTACAAGGGGAACAAAAAAGTTGGCACCATATTTTGCTCCATAACCAAAGTATTCGCTGTAGTTCAATAAAGGTACGGAACCGCCAATGGTATTTCCCACGAGCCAAACTTTACTTGCAGGTTCACCGCGGAATTTTCTAACATATTCAAATATGGTAGGTAAAATCGGCTTTTGCTTAAGGCCTTGCGAACCAATAAAATTACCTTGGAGAAGCGCAGTATATCCCTGATAATGTCCTGCAGTAACGCATCTGACTTCCTTGAAAGTAACCCCCTTCGATTGTATGGAATTGGCAGGAGAAAGAATGGGAGGAATAGGATTGGCTCCGGTATTTCCGGTTCCATAAACTATAGGGGTTTTAAGTGGATCGGGAGCAGGGCCGTTAAAAATGTTCGGCATAATGTTGCCCGCATTATCAGGAGAATTTAAGCTTGGAATTTTAATACCCTGTCCTAACTGAAGGTAACCTTGCAAAGTGGATTCCTGATGCCTGACACCACCGGCAAACATCACCAGCACCACATGATCGGCCAAAGGGGCACGCGTACGAAAGAATGCCCTGCCTGAGGGCAAAATGTAAGGGAATGCTAGCATGCCTGCTGCGGCCAATCCGGTTTTTTTAATGAACTCTTTTCTTTTCATTCTGTAAATTTTTAATAATACATGTATTCATTCGAAAGGGCAAATGCCATATAAATCAATTCCGGAGTAAGGTTAGGGTCGGCTTGTATGGCTTGTAACATGAATTCTTTTTCTGCCTGAGTGGGTTTTCTCACGTAAAAACGAATATAAGTATCTTCAATAAATTTTTCCAGATTCGCATTCATTTCCTGAACGCTGGGTATAATTACGCCGGGCTTGTTAAGCAAATTGGCTACAAATATTTGCCGTGCCAATATTTGATCTCCTACCGATTCGAAGGCTTGGGAAATGGTTGCTATCTGATTTGAAGATAATGACTTTTGAAATAAATTAGTGTACAAAATCGAAATATATTGCTCCGATGATTTTAATCGTGTTTTGTTAACATTGGATGGAAGCAAATGAATATGATTAACGCCATAGGTGTAATTAATTTTTTCTTTTTTACAGGATAAAAAAAGATACCCTATAAAAAAGACACATAAAAACCGGTTAACTTTTAACTTATCTAAATTGAGCATACTCATCTGATTTAAAAATTTGTTTTTGAATTTTATAAATATCTTTATCGAAGGGAAGAGTATTCATGGCTTTCATGATTTCCTGGGTGGTCGGATTTCGGGTGAGAAAAGTCTTATATAACCATTTTACGGTTCCTTCATAAAATTCTTGACAATGCGTGATGATTTGAAAATAATCTCCTTTACTGTGCCCGGATTGTCCGAATAGTATTCCGGAGGTTCCATTTAATATCATGTCTCTTGCAATCTGAAATTCATTGGCTGTTGGGGCACGGAAAAGCAAATCATTAAAAGTGTAAATTATCGTGTTATCTTCATTACCCATATAGGTGCTGGTATGATGAAATGTAACATAATTATTAATTAATATGGAACAATATTCTTCAATTTCAATTTGATTATGATAAAAAAGCCACATTGCTTTGGCCGCCTTATCGAGTTCTTCTATATATTTCTTATGTTTATAAAAATCAGCCCAATTTCCCTGAAGAGAGTCTTGTAGGGCGGCAAAAACAAAAATTCCTTTTTGGTGCAGGAAATCTTTCTCACCCAATCCTTCACACAGACGAGTGGTCAGCAGGTCATAAAGTCGATTGCTCGCGGCTATGGCATAAGAAGAATCCCCGGGGCGATAAGTCTGATCGGTTTGAAGCTTTGTTATGAGTTCCTCTCGAACCGAAATTGCTAAATGGTTGGCTATAAGGTGATCGGCCTCTGATTTCAGTTCCGCATTAGTAGGCTGGCGTCCAATGATGTCAATAAAAAGCCGGTTAATGTAATTTTCTACTTTGACCCGTGGAACCTTGTCATAATACGGCGACTCATTCCCGTCAATATGAACATGTTTTTCTTTTTTAGAGCATTGCGTTAATATTAATATTCCGGCTATTGTCAGTAATAAGTTATTTAATAAAAATTTTTTTAGCATTACTCCATTTAAAAAAATCGTTTACAAATATATTAAAAAAAACTTTATATCCAAAAAAAGTTTTAAACTAAATAGAACTGTATAGGTACAAAAAAAACTGTTTTTAATATTTGATTTATAAAACTAAAGCTTTTATTTTATGAAAAATGCCTTCATTGGGGTTTTAAAATTGTTACCGTAAAACGTAAACGCAGTAAAGGTTCTTAAAATAATGTAAGAGTTAAGGTATCAAAAACTAATCAAAGTTCAAAAGGATATGGTTTTTAAAATGATTACAATAATCTTTATCCATTAATTTCTTTCATAGATGTAAATCTGATGCTGACCGCTCTGCCTGTATTGACTCAGAGCAGATTCATACACGTATTCCGTAGGCAGACCGGATTTCATGTCGGCAAGCCCAATCAGGTGGTAATGTCTGTTAACGTATTCGTTCAGCCAGTTGAAAACATAATTATCGGTATTGGGCTGAACCAGGAGTGATATCCGGTGGTTAAAGAACACCAAATATTTTGGAGCAGCTTTTTCAATATCAGCCGTATATTCCCTTTGCCATTCCTTGTGTTGCGGCACGCTATTCACAATGGCGGCAAAATAAGCATGGCGTGAAGGACATTTTTTATTGGTGTAAACATAAATCTGCGGTTCTGAACCCACCACAATCAATTGGTCCTCCGGTTTCATTTTGGTATTTAAATATCGTGCAATTTCCACACATTCAGGGAACGGATTTTCCCCATATACCTGCCTCAGAATCATATTGTAATTTGCACGCGAAGAGTAATATCCGAAAAATTCTTTATTCTTCGATTGAACATGATTAAATGCTACAATGCCCAGAACAACCAATAAGGCATGAGGGATGTAAGGCCATTTTATTTTGAACAGGTTTTCAGCCATTTGGCTGATGCCAAAAACAAACATTCCGTTCAGAATCCCTATAGCCGGAGCCATTTGAATCCAATAGTGGCCATAGAAATAATACCCGGGTACAATAGCCGCAAACGACAAAAGTCCGAACAAAATTAAAAACACTTTGTCTTGCAAGCTTCTTTTTACAAAAAGTAATAAGGGTAACGTAATTAATGGAATGTTCCAAAACCATCCGGAAAAACTCGAAATGGTTTTCCAGTAATAACCCAAAAACTGCTTACCCTGTTCCCAGGGAACCTGGCTCACATATTGCTTGGGAATGGTAACCGACCAAAAGATCATATCATCAAAAGCCCCTTTGATGATAATGATTAAAAAAGTAAGGCTTATGACAACTGCTGCTCCCGCTATATATGATAAACAGTATAGAAACCCTTTTTTAAAATTCCGTGAGTAGGGGAAAATAAAATATTCCAAAAACAATACAAATCCACCCCAAAACAAAAACATGATGCCGCTGGTTTTAGTCATGAAAGCACAGCCGAATGCCAGGCCGCTCAGGAAAGCATGAAGGATTTTTTTCTTTTGTGATTTTCGGAATAATATATAAAAGAAAAAACCAAGGCAGGTAAAAAAAGCCACCCCGTGTTCCGATTGTATGGTGTATCCGCTGATGTATGGATTCATAGAGTAAATGCCAAATGCCAAGGCAGCGGCCATTGCCGAGTAACGGTTGATCCACAAACGAACTGCAAAAAAAAGCAAAAGGGCCGAAGCCAAATTCAGCCAGGCAAAACCTTTGTGAAGTGCTTCTACGGAATAGCCGAATAATTTTATCATGAATGCATAAAAAATAAAAATTCCCGGAAATTTTTGCTCGTAAAAATCTTTGTATGGAATTTTCCCTTCCAGAAAAAGCTTTCCGTAATAGGAATAGGCACCTTCATCCCGTTCAAATCCTATGCCTTTCAGGTTCAATCGGAAAGTGAAAAAAATCCAAAGCAGAATCAGCAATATACCAGTAAAAATGAGGTCTTCCTTTTGAAAAGAGCGTCCGGCAATTTTAATTTCTTTTGGAGTGGTCATATTTGGCTCAGGCAAAGATAGATTTTATTTTATGATAAAGAATGTCATCCGCCAGACATGAAAACGTTAACTTTACGTTTGATGAAAACAAAAGAAGAAATAGTAAATAATTGGCTTCCGAGATATACGGGTGTGCCCCTGGTAAAATTCGGCCAGTACATTTTGTTGACCAACTTCGACAATTATGTTACTTATTTTGCAAATAAATACGGTGTTGCGGTAGATGGAACGGAAAGGCCCATGCCTTCTGCTACAGCTAACAACATTACCATCATCAATTTCGGAATGGGTAGTGCCACCGCTGCCACCATTATGGATCTGCTGAGTGCCATCAAGCCCAAGGCGGTATTATTTTTGGGAAAATGCGGCGGACTTAAAAAGAAAAACAAAGTGGGCGACTTTATTTTGCCCATTGCTGCCATTCGGGGTGAGGGTACCAGCAACGATTATTTCCCACCCGAGGTTCCTTCATTACCTTCTTTTAATTTGCAAAAAGCCATTTCCTATACTATTCGCCTTCGCGATCGTGACTATTGGACCGGCACCGTTTATACCACCAATCGTCGTGTATGGGAACACGATGAAGAATTTAAAGAATACTTGCGCAAAATCAGGGCCATGGCCATCGACATGGAAACGGCTACCATATTTTCTGTAGGATTTTTCAATAAAATTCCAACCGGAGCTCTACTTTTGGTTACCGATCAACCCATGATTCCTGAAGGTGTGAAAACGGAGGAAGGGGATAAAAAGGTAACGCAAAATTTTGTGGGAGAACATGTGGATATCGGTATTGAAGCATTGAAGGAAATTGAAAACAAGGGTATTTCCGTAAGGCACCTCAGGTTTGAGGAAGAAGGATAATTTTTATTTCATTATTTTTATTGCCGGATGTCGATTTTCAGAAAAAAAAAGGTGGAAGATGTGCTCTCTGCTTCCGAAAGCCAAGGTCATGGTTTATCAAAGCAACTGGGGGTTTTAGACCTGACGGCTTTTGGTATTGCCGCCATCATCGGAGCGGGCATATTTTCCACCATCGGCAAGGCTTCTGCCGAAGGTGGGCCTGCCGTAATTTTTTTGTTTTTATTTACGGCTCTGGCTTGCGGATTTGCAGCGCTTTCTTATGCTGAATTTGCTTCATTTGTTCCGGTCAGTGGCAGCGCTTATACCTATGCTTACGTGGCCTTCGGGGAAATTTTTGCTTGGATCATCGGTTGGGCACTAACGTTGGAATATGCCATCGGGAATTGTACCGTGGCCATCTCCTGGAGCGATTATTTTTGTTCGCTGCTCACCAACATAACCGGTTATGAATTATACGACTGGTTAACCATGGATTATTTCACTGCCCGCGATCATGCCCATTCCATACTTGGGATGCTTTTGGGAGGCGTCCCTTTGGAAGAAATTAAAAACACGCCCGATCATGCGGGAAAAATCTCCGGATTCTATGCCTGGGCATCGGCCCCCGAAATTTTCGGCATAAAAATTATTTTCGACGCACCGGCCCTTTTGTTGAACCTGCTCATTACCTGGTTGGTTTATCGGGGAATTAAAGAATCGAAAACCGCCGGGAACATCATGGTTTTGATAAAGCTGGCCGTTGTGGTTTTAGTTATCGTGGTTGGAGTATTTTATGTGGATGTATCAAATTGGTCGCCCTTCATGCCCAATGGAATTAAAGGCTTGGCTGCCGGAATCAGTGCTGTTTTCTTTGCATACATCGGGTTCGATGCCATTTCCACCACTGCCGAAGAGTGCCGCAACCCACAACGAGACCTTCCCCGCGGCATCATTTATTCCATTCTGATTTGCACAGTATTATATATTTTAATTGCGTTGGTTCTGACCGGCATGGTTTCCTACAAAGAATTGAACGTAGCCGATCCACTGGCTTATGTGTTTGAAAAAATTAAAAGTTTAAAATGGTTGGCCGGGGTGATTTCCGTTAGTGCCGTGGTTGCCATGGCCAGCGTGATGCTAGTCTTTCAATTAGGGCAACCCCGCATCTGGCTTTCCATGAGCCGTGATGGTTTGTTGCCCAAGGCATTTGCACGCATTCATCCTAAGTTTAAGACCCCTTCCTTTGCCACCTTCATTACCGGCATTACCGTTGCTCTTTGTGTACTTACCATGGATATGAATATGGTAACAGATATATGCTCTGCCGGCACATTATTTGCCTTTGTCATGGTGTGTGCAGGGGTAATGCACCTTAAAAATCAACCCGATTATAAACCGAAATTTCAAATGCCTTATATTAATGGTAAATGGCTTTTTATGATTCTGTTTGTTTTATTCTTTATTTTATATTATTATCTCGACAAAGAAATGCTTGTATATTATTTTAAGTGGGAATCAGGGAAGGCATTTTTTTCAAAAATGCCTTTTTACATGTTTTTGGTTGTGTTTGGAATCCTGGCCGTCTTGTCGGTGAAGCAAAATTATTCTTTGTTGCCCGGATTAGGGTTATTAAGTTGTTTGTATATGCTTTCTCAGTTGGGATATAAAAATTGGCTGTATTTTATGGGCTGGTTGGTGTTGGGATTAGTGATCTATTTTTTATACGGTTACAAAAACAGTAAATGGAAAAACGCATTGTCATCATAACCGGAGCCACTTCCGGCATTGGAAAGGCCACAGCTGAACTTTTTCTGAAAAATGATTTCTTTGTTGTCATAACGGGAAGAAGGGAAGGCCGTTTGAAAGAACTGAATAAAAAATGGCCCAATTCCTCCGAATTTTTTGTGATAGACATCCGTAGGAAAACGGATGTGGATCATTTTATTAAGTTTATTGAAGAAAAAAAATTAATTCCGGATATTTTGATTAACAATGCCGGTCTTGCTGCCGGTCTTGCCCCTGCCCACGAGGCCGATTGGGCCGATTGGGAACAAATGATCGACACCAACGTGAAAGGCCTATTATATCTTACACACCAACTCTTACCCCTGATGGTGAATAGAAAAAGCGGTCATATTATAAATGTAGGCTCAGTGGCTGGAAAGGAAGTTTATCCTAATGGTGCTGTTTATTGTGCCACCAAATTTGCCGTCGAGGCCATTACCCGAGGGCTTAGGATGGATTTGTTGCCGCACAACATAAAAGTGTCTTCGGTCAGCCCGGGTATGGTGGAAACCGAATTCAGTTTGGTTCGGTTTAAAGGCAACGAGGAAAGGGCAAAAAAAGTGTATGAAGGCCTTACGCCACTTCGTCCGGAAGATATTGCAGAAGCCATTTATTGGATTGCCGGCAGGCCGCCGCATGTGCACATACAAGACATTTGGATTATGCCCGCGGCTCAGGCATCACCTTTAGTGATAAACAGAAATTAAAAACGGTGTCTTTTATGAAACCGGCTCTTTTGGTGATATGGATTATATTACAAATATCATTTGCCCAAAATAAAATGCCGGTTTACCGATGTTTTTTTGCCGGAACAGGTTCAAATTTCATTAAATATAATACCTTCCATATGCGGGATTTAAAAAAAAATATTCCATTATTGTTTTCCATGTCGCTGCATTTTCCGTTAGACAAACGAACTGAACAAAAAAAGCATTTTATTTTCGGATTACGATCACTTTTTCAAACCATTCGTTTTCGTTCTTATTATTTTTACCCCGATTCTTTGAAAATATACGACAACACTTTTCCGGTTTCCTACCGCATGCAAACAATATTGCTGGCTATGGATCTTGGCTTTAAATATGAATTTAATTATTCCGAAAAATATTTTTTTACGCCTTATATGTGTTTTGCATTTTCTTTTGCCGGTCCTGTATATTACAGGATAGAATTTTCCCGTGATGGTAAATATGAGAGGAAAAACGGTTCAGGCCTTTACCGTAATGTAGGTCCAGCAAGATATTTCTGTCCGGCCGGAGAACTCACTTTGGGATTACAATACAATCTTTTGGGTATCAGTCGTGTCAGGTTTTTTTTGGAAACCGGTTATATGGCACTGTCTGCTTCATTTTTGGCCGAAAAAAACTTTCTGGCCTCACGCCTCTATTTTCATTACGGAATATGGTCGGTTAAAACAGGATTGTTGTTTTGAAAAACTATTATCAGATATTGGAATTACCGTTGTTTTCCGAGATCGAGGAAGTAAAAAAGCAATTCAGAAAATTAGCCATTCAGTATCATCCTGATAAAAATCCGCTTGGTGACGAAAAATTCAGGGAAATTGCGGAAGCATATGAAGTACTTTCCGATCCAGAAAAAAAGAAAAAGTATGATGCACATATCCGATATCAACTCTACTATCAAGCGGGGTCTGTAAAAAATTGCAGTAGTGCCAAATCTCCTTTTAAGGAAAAAAATCCATTGTCCAAACAAGAGGCAGAAAGAAGACGCTATTACGAACAACACTATGCCCGTCAAAAAAAGACGAGTAGCCATTATGACGAGGAAAAGTCAAGTCAAAACTTATCTAACGAATTCAGAAACATATTGATTGCAATACCTTTGGCAGTTTTGTTGTTTTTATGGATTATCAATTGGTTTGATCAGAGGGAAGTTCCAAAAGGGGATGCCATGGAGGAAATAAAAAAAACAGAATTATCAAATGCTAAAGAAATCCATCAAAATTCCAACAATGAAGCAAAAAGGTGGTATGGAAAAAGGTTATATACTGAATTTTTTAAGCCTTATATTCCCCAAGCTTCCGACACCTTATCCGTGGAAATCAGTAATCAAAGCCAATACGACATGATACTATTATTGTTGTCACAAAGCAATGATGTACTCATCCAAAGTGTTTATTTGCCCCATGCTTTTTCCGTTAAATTGGAAAACCTGCCCTTTTTTCCGTTGCAAATCAGAATACAAAGCGGAAATCATTACGTTGCCGTAATGAATGACTCAGCGGGTAAAAGGCATTGGGGAGGGTTTCTGGAAAACGAAAAATTTTATTTTAAAAACGTGGATATTCAGAACCTGCAGCCCAAATGGATAATCAACAAAAAGGAATTGGAAAGCATGCAAATCCTTAAGCCCGATATGTTTATTTCCTTACAGTGACCCTGAAGGGACTCGAACCCCTAACTTTCAGAACCGGAATCTGACGTTCTATCCAATTGAACTACAGGGCCAAAAACGTATTGCAAAGGTACGCGTTTTACAATTTTGATGCACATAAAGCGTTATCTTTACAAAATCGAATGAGGCGGTCAAATTTATTTGTTTTTTCTGCATTTCTACTCGGTTGCATAATAATCAGTGCCCAACAGGAAGTGGGGGTAAAGCAATGGAAAGACCACCTGGGATTCTATTCCTCCAACTCTGTATGCGGGTTCGGCCCCTACGTTGTGGCTTCCAATTATTCCTCCATTCTTTTTTATCATAAAACCGACAAAACCCTGAAAAAAATGAACCGCATCAACGGTTTGAGCGATGTAGGTATTCGCTTGCTCAGGGCCTCACCTGATCAAAAATATTTAATTATTGTTTATGAAAATTCAAATATTGATCTGTTGACCGAAGACGAACAGATCATCAATAATTCCGACCTCAAAAACAAAATCCTCAATGCCGACAAGGCCATTTATGATGTTGTATTTCACGAGGGGTTTGCTTATTTATCCTGCGGCTTCGGAATTCTGAAGTTCGACTATAAGAAAAATGAGATTAAGGATAATTACATCCTGGGTGCGGGAGGAACTTTTATGGAGATATATCAAACCTGTTTTACCGATTCGGTGATGTTTGCAGCTACATCCAAAGGGCTTTATCGATGCCGTTACAAACAAAAAAATCCGGCCAATTTTATAAATTGGTCGGTGGTAACCAATTCCATGATGCGCCCTATACATTACAGCGGCGTTGTATTGTTTCAGGGAAAAGTTGTGGCGTCCCAGTCGAACTACCTGAAAAGCAATGTTCACGGCAAGGATACTATTTTTATGTGGAATGGAACCACATGGCAAATTTTCGGTGCCAAAGCCCTTCCCTATACGGCAAAAAGATTGATGGTTAGTAACCAAATGTTGGCGGTAATCGACCAATTCGGCGTTCAGTTTTTTCAGAATACCAACACACATAAGGATTATGTTACTTCCTATCCGGGCAATTTCGCCGATGTTGCCGACGCTTATATGGAAATGATTGACATCTATCCCAAATATTGGATTGCCGATTTAAAATCCGGTTTTTTAAAAATGGAAGGATCATCACCCTATTATTTGCCTCAATATTTTAATGTTGGAGGCCTTCATTCGGCAAAGATTTCCAATATTGACATATTCAAAGGCAAGGTTGCAGTGTCGCCTGTGTTCATTGACAATTCAGGCACAGCTGCTTATGATGGTGAAGGGATTAACATCAAAAATCCGAATGGCGAATGGCTGTATTTAAAAAAATCCGGCCATCCTTCCGACACCCTCAGTGATTTGTGCCATGTGCTTATCGACAGAAAAAACCCTGATAAACTTTGGGTATCCAGTTGGTTGAAGGGGTTGGCGGAATACAGGAATAATGAATTGTTTGCAGCCTATAATGAAAATAACTCCAATGGTGCCATTACTCCGGTTATCCCAGGGTGGTGTAGGGTTTCGGGCAAGGCCATGGATGAAGAAGGCAATTTGTGGTTTGCCGTGAGCGATGTGCCGGAATATATTTGCGTCAGGACCAAAGACGGAAACTTTCAAAAATTTAATCCCGACGGACAGGCCCGCTTCGTCAGGAAAGTGTTGGTAACCAAAGAAAATGACGTGTGGATTTTACATGAACGAGAACAAGGGATCACGGTTATCAGGCCAAAGAAAAACGGTAACCTGTTCAATATTGAAAAAATAAAAATTTTAAATAAAAATGAAAATGCCGGCAACCTGGGTTCGAATGCAGTATATTCTGCAGTGCAGGATTTAGACGGAACCATTTGGGTAGGCACGGGTACCGGATTGCGCGTATTTTCAAATCCCAAAAATATTTTCGATAATCCCGACGGGCAGCCCATTAAAATTATTCAGGGGGCAAATGTGGAATTGCTTCTGGAAGGAGAAACGGTTACGTGCATGGATGTGGATGCTGCCAACAATAAATGGGTGGGAACTTTCTCCGGAGGTGTGTATTGCTTCTCTCCCGACGGGCAATCGACCCTCTATCATTTTACCAAAGAAAACAGCCCGTTGTATTCCAATGAAATTATTGATTTGAAAATTGATCATTCCACAGGCGATGTGTATATTGCCACACCGTATGGCTTGCAATCCTACCGGAATGTTTACATTGAACCCTTCGAAACTTATGATAACCTTCATGCATTTCCAAATCCGGTGAAAAACGGATATGCCGGCAGTGTTTATATCAGCGGCCTTGTCGACAACAGCCAGGTAAAAATTACCGATGTGGCAGGAAATATTGTTTGGGAAGGCAAAGCCCCCGGGGGACGTGTGGAATGGCCATTACATAATATGAATGCCCAACGTGTGGTATCGGGGGTGTATGTGGTGTATGCAGCCATGGTAACGGGTGAACTCAAAAAACTGGGTAAAATCCTTGTGCAGTGACCATTACTGAATTTCAATCGGAAGGGATAATACTTCGCAAAACGCGTTACAAGGAAAATCGTTACATTTTAAAAGTTTTCACACCTTATGAAGGCCTGATGGATGCCGGGGTACAATGTTCCATGAAAGGCAAAATTCTTCCTTCCCTTTTGGAACCCATGAATATTTTAGATTTCAATTTCAAAAAAAATAAGCACCCTGAACATTGGGAAATAAAAGATGTCCGGGTAATTTTCCGCGTTCACAACCAACATCCATCCGTGTTTTTGTTTTTAAGTTTTATTCAGGAAATTGCCCTAAGGACAATTCCTCCAAGGGTTCCTGATAAAAAAAAATATTCCGTATTGGAGCATTTTATAAGTAATTCATCGTTTTGGAATGATTCCATTCCGTCGGGCACTTTGTTGCATTTCCTCAGGTTATGGGCTGAAGCCATGGGGTTGTTGCCTGTACCAAGGCAATCGGGTGAGGAATTGTACTTTTCTATTTCGGAGTCACGATTCGTTAAGAGTTATCATCCTGACGGTCTTACTTTCGATAAGCCCAGATCCGATTTGGTACACGAAGTGATTATGAAGGGCAATGTAGAGGGACAAAATGAATCGGTCATGGTTACCGCATGGCTCCAATATTTACAATACCACGTACAGGAACTCCGAAACCTCAAAAGTTTGGAGGTGATCAAAAGCATGAAATATGCATGAAGAAAATAACCTAACTTTGTTTTTATGAACCATGAATCATTAAAAAAATATATTCAGGAAAACCGTTCCGGGCTTTTGAACGAATTGATGGAGATGCTGAAGATTCCATCCGTCAGCGCCGACTCAAAGTTTAAAGATCAGGTTCTTAAAATGGCTGATGTAACGGCCAAAGCCCTGGAAAAAGCCGGGCTGGATAATGTAGAAGTTTGTTCAACCTCGGGGTTTCCTGTAGTGTACGCTGAAAAAATCATCGATTCTTCAAAACCCACCGTGTTGATTTACGGACATTATGATGTTCAACCTCCCGATCCGTTGGATTTTTGGCATAGCCCGCCTTTTGAACCTACGATACGGAAGACGGATATACATCCTGAGGGCGCTGTTTTTGCACGGGGTTCTGCCGACGACAAGGGACAGTTTTTTATCCATGTGAAAGCATTGGAATGGATGCTGAAAAATAATGCACTTCCCTGTAACGTGAAATTCATGATTGAAGGGGAAGAAGAAATAGGTTCTCCCTCTTTGGTCAATTGGACTAAAGAGAATAAAGACATACTCAAAGCTGACGTGATTTTGATTTCCGACACGGCCATGCTGGGCCCTGATACTCCAAGCATTGATACCGGTCTCAGGGGATTGGCTTATATGGAAGTGGAAGTAACGGGGCCGAACCGGGATTTGCATAGTGGCGTTTATGGGGGAGCGGTGGCCAATCCGGTTAATATTCTTTGCAGCATGATTGCTTCCTGCCACGACGAAAACAGAAGAATTACCATCCCCGGGTTTTACGACGATGTGGTGGAACTATCGGAAGAAGAAAGAAAAATTTTTGCTAAAGCTCCGTTTGATGAAGCGGCCTATAAAAAGGATCTGGATATAGAGGAAGTGATGGGAGAAAAAGGATATACAACGCTTGAACGAACCGGCATCAGGCCCACATTAGATGTTAATGGTATTTGGGGAGGTTATACAGGGGAAGGGTCAAAAACGGTATTGCCTTCTAAAGCATTTGCCAAGATCAGCATGCGCCTGGTGCCCAATCAGGACCATCATAAAATTTCCAGGTTATTTGAACAATATTTTTTAAGTATTGCTCCTAAGGGTGTAAAAGTGAAAGTAACTCCCCATCATGGAGGAAATCCAGTTGTGGTGCCATTAAATCATCCTGCTTTAAAGGCAGCACAGAAAGCCGTGAAGCAAAGCTTCGGTAAAGAACCGGTATTTACGCGTGGTGGCGGAAGCATTCCCATAGTGGCTTTATTTAAACAAGTGCTTGGACTGGATAGCATACTTTTGGGCTTCGGATTAGACACGGATGCTCTTCATTCACCCAACGAACATTTCGGAATAAGGAATTACTTAAAAGGAATAGAAACCGTGCCTTTGTTTTTTTATTATTATTCGATTACGAAGTAGTTAAATGAGAAAGATTTACCGGGAGGTACGCTAATTATTCCTGAGTTCGTTTGATGATATATTTCAATTTCAAAACTGGATGTTGTAACGTTTTTAACTCTATATCCTAAATTACACATGTCTGTGTTTCCGGTGGGAGCAATTACCACTATTGGTGTATTTTGGTAAGTTTTATTAAAATTTACTTTTAAATTAATAAAATCACTGGAACCAAAATTTGCAATACTGGCTATTAAACTAAAAGTGATATTTCCTTTTACATCTGTGTTATTGGGATTTGTGGCAAAAATAACAATGCTGATAATGTTGGAAGAAGCGGTTAAAGTGTAAAGTGGCTGGCTTCCGATTGATTTTATATGTCCGTTGTTTAATACCAGGCAATTTTTGGATTGGGAACTAAAAGCATAGGAATATATAACATCACCGTTACCTGATTGATTAAAAACTCCAAGAACCGGGGAGGTATTTGTGCTGCTGGAATTTAAAAAAGCCGCGGCTTCTCCCATTCCGCTTCCGGTTTTTTCTGAATAAATACCAGCACCAATAGTGCTGGTTGAAGAGGCATAGATTGCTTGGCCGAGGTTTGATTTAGTAATAGTAACGCCATCACCGCTACCTGAATGATTTATATTTATCCCGGAACTGTTATTTGAATTATTTATAGATAATGCAGGTATATTAGTTCCTGTGGGATTGGTAATATTAAATAAACCGGTTAAATTGTTTGTATGAATACCAATACGTCCATTATTGGAAAAAGTCATTGATGTAAAGGGATTTCCGGAATTTTCATTAATTAAAAACATATTGGAATTAATATCCACGTCGAAATGCCATTCTGTATTAATCTTGGAACTATGTCCTAAGCGTATAGCACTGGTAAATGTATTAGGCATCGATAAATGCAATAGGGATTGGGGAGTAAAAGTGTGGTCTGAGGCAATTCCCAATCCAAGAAGTCCTCTTCCGGCTGTGTTATCAAAGATAAATTTTCCGGATTGGATTGATTGGACCCTGAAATTGATGGGGGTATTATCGGTTGTGCCTAAGAAATTGGTTATTGAATTGGTTCCTAAAGCATTTCCGATTAGTGACCATCCTATATTTGTTGCAGCCCCATTGTTAAAAGTTACAGTTGCAACACTAAGCGAGCCATGGTTTAATGTTAAAGTACTTGTTCCAATACCATTAATGATACTGAGTGATGCAGGTGGCACGGTAATGGAATATTGAAGAGAACCGGGAGTGGACGTAACTTGTGCTACATTATTTAATGATATGGCGGAAGTTGGGCTTAAAACTGGAGGTTGGATGTTTAGATTCATGGAATAACCTGAAGTAGGGCTTATATTGTGAGGGGAATTGATTGAAATGGAGGGCGCAGGAATGGCAACTGATCCTCCAAGCGTGGATATCAAAGTCGGGGATGAAAATGCACTTGAGATAGACAATGTTTGTTGGGGAACATTCACAACAAACGAATTCGTAACGGGTTGACTAACTATTGCATTATTAATGCCAGTAACGGTTTGATTTTGTGAAACAGGAAGGGTAACAGAATTACCGCCTGAAATGCTTAATGTATTATTATTAATAGATAAACTTGGCGTGGAATGTATCGTAAAATGCGGATAGGAACCTGAAACAGTAATATTTGTTCCTTGTGCTAAGCTAACAGTTTGATTTGGGGCGGTATTGCTGATGGTTCCGTTAGTAATGGAAATGCCCTGACCTGCGAATAGGTTAATGTTTCCTGCTGTTTTAGCATACAAAGCATATGGAACGGAAACCATTTGTTGTGATCCCATCGAA
>JAOAHO010000049.1 GCA_026415195.1 Bacteroidia bacterium
CAGTTGAGCCACTTGCCATACCAAAAGTCCCCTTGGGTGGTCTCATAAAATTTTGTTGAAGTATTTCCTGATATTGCATAGAAAATGACAGTTGTCTTTGATGCTTCCTTTAACATCCTGTCCGCCTGTAGCGCCAGAAGATCCAAATGCACCAAAGATGACAGCCGAGAGAGGTCGGTTCATGGCCTTACACATCACCAGTGTGAGCAAAGTTCCGGCACTACCCACCAAAATTCCGCCCGTCAGCATGATTTTATTATCATATAAAAATCCGCCGAATGCAGCTGCCAATCCGGTGAAGGAGTTAAGGAGGGAAATCACTACCGGCATGTCGGCACCGCCGATAGGTATCGTAAACATCATACCATACAATAATGCGACGGCAAAAATACCCCATGCATGCAGTGAACTACCACCCGTAGCTACCATATAACCACCGTAAATCATTGTTAGCAATAAGACAGCGGTGTTGATAACGTTGTATGCAGGCAGACGGATCGGCTTATTCATGGTGCCGTTCAATTTCATAAAAGCAATGATGCTGCCGCTGAAAGAAATTGAACCTATAATAAGCCCTAGAATGATGGCCAGCATGGTCCCGGTAGGGATGTCTCCGATACCTGAATGATAATAGTGATTTAGTTCTATCATTGAAATCAGAGCTGCACAAGCACCACCCATTCCGTTGAACATACTCACCAATTCCGGCATTTTCGTGATTTTTACTTTTTTTGCCGTAATCCATCCTATGGCCGTACCCAGCGCTATAGCCAAAAAGATCAATCCCAAAATAAGGCCGTTAAAATCATGCTCAGTCAGAAAAATGGTTCCTAAAATGGCAATGGTCATCCCAAAGGCACCCACCAGGTTCCCTTTGCGGGCGGTTTTGGGATGCCCCATCATTTTTAATCCTACGATGAATGTGACGGAACCAATCAAATATATAATTTCCAATAAACCAGTTTTCATAATGCGATGAATTATTTTTTCTTAAACATTTCCAACATGCGGTCGGTAACTACAAAGCCGCCCACCACGTTGAGTGTGCCCAACAGTACGGCCAAAAAGCCCAAGGCAAGGGCATAAAAGTCGGAGGGATCAACGTGGAGCATTACGTAAATGGCTCCCACAATAACCACTCCGTGAATGGCATTAGCACCGCTCATGAGCGGGGTGTGCAAAACGGTGGGCACTCCGCCAATGACTTCTACGCCCACAAATACGGACAGGATGATAAAATAAAACATCTCGCGATGTTCCGATACGAAAGTGATAATCTGTTCCATAGAGCACTATATTAAGCCGGTTGGGTTTGTAATAAGGAAGGATGCACAACTTTTCCGTCGCGCACAATCAAACTGCCTTTGGTGATTTCCTCTTCCACTTCCCACTTAAAGGATTTGCTGTCGGATAAATGATAAAGGAAGGCCTGAATGTTTTTGGCAAAAAGTTCGCTGGCATTGGTGGGAAGCAGGGAAGGAAGATTCCCTTCCCCGATGATATGTACTCCGTTTTTAACAACCACTTTGTTCAATTCGCTTCCTGCCACGTTTCCGCCTTGTTCCACGGCCATGTCCACAATAACGGATCCGGGGCGCATGGAAGATACCATCTCTTCGGTGACCAGTAGGGGGGCTTTTTTCCCGGGGATAAGGGCGGTGGTTATCACAATATCGGCTTCCTTCACGTGTTTGGCTACCAGTTCCTGTTGTTTTTTTAGGAATTCTTCCGAAACATTCTTCACGTATCCGCCTTCAATTTTTATGGATTCGTCTCCTTTTACTTCGATGAATTTTCCGCCCAAGGATTCCACCTGTTCTTTGGTTTCGGGGCGAATGTCGGTTACTTCCACCACGGCACCCAGGCGTTTGGCAGTGGCAATGGCCTGTAATCCGGCAACTCCTGCACCGAAGATCACCACTTTGCAGGGGCGAATGGTTCCGGCGGCGGTGGTCATCATGGGAAGAATTTTTCCGATGGTGTTGGCAGCCATCAGTACGGCTTTATAGCCGGCCAGGTTGGCCTGAGAAGAAAGCACGTCCATCTTTTGGGCACGCGAAATACGCGGAATGGCATCCAGACTGAATGCTGAAATGCCTTTGCGGCAGCAGGCCTCAACCAACGAAGGATTGGAAAGGTGATACATCAGGGAAATCAATACAGCGCCGGATTTCATGGCTTCCACCTCTTCAGAAGAAGGGGGATTGATTTTCAACACCGCATCAGATTTGAAAACCGTTGCCTTGTCGCAGATTTGTGCGCCGGCATCTTTATAGTTTTGGTCGGAAAAGGAAGCGCCACTGCCCGCACCGCTTTCCACCAGTACTTCATAACCTTTTTTAATGAAGTCCTTTACCACATCCGGAGTAACGGAAACCCTTTTTTCTCCGGGCTTAGATTCTTTTGGAATTCCCAATTGCATACGTTGGGCAAAGATAGGGATTTAAAGGAATTTTGAAAATTGTCAGCAATTTCCAAAGAAAAGGAAGGGGGAAATAAAATTCGAAAAATCGGTGATCCCGGCGGGATTCGAACACGCGACCTACTGCTTAGAAGGCAGTTGCTCTATCCAACTGAGCTACGGGACCAAATAAATGCCTGCAAATTTAAAATTTTTTCGTCAGAAATTCGTTTTGCGAAAAGTCCTTAACTTACACGACATTTAGCGGGTTGAAGCTTACCGTAGTCATAGTCAGTTATAATGTAAAGCATTTTCTTGACCAGTGCCTTTACTCTTTGTTTAGATCATTGAAAAACGTTGATGCCGAGGTGTATGTGGTGGACAATGCATCGGTGGACCAGTCGGCGCGCATGGTGATGGAAAAATACCGCACCGTAAAAGTCATTGCCAATAAAGAAAACCTCGGCTTTTCACGTGCCAACAACCAGGCCCTTCGTATTGCCGAAGGGGAATATGTGCTTCTGTTGAACCCCGATACCGTCCTTCAGGACGACACCATAGAAAAGTGCCTTCAGTTCATGGACAATCATCCCGAAGCCGGCGCATTGGGTGTTCGGATGGTGGACGGCAAAGGGAATTTTCTGCCTGAAAGCAAGCGCGGATTTCCCTCGCCATGGAATTCGTTTTGCAAAATGTTTGGCCTTTCCGCCCTTTTTCCTAAAATAAAAATTTTCGGAGGTTACCATCTTTCTTATCTGGATCCCCATAAAAACCATGAAGTGGACATCCTCAGCGGCGCCTTTATGCTCATTCGCAGCGCCGCACTGGAAAAAGCAGGACTTCTGGACGAGGATTTTTTTATGTATGGGGAAGACATTGACCTGAGCTACAGGATTAAAAAAGCTGGATACAAAAACTATTATTTTGCCCAAACGTCCATCATTCACTATAAAGGCGAAAGCACCAAAAAAGGCAGTTTGAATTACGTCAGGGTGTTCTATCAGGCCATGCTGATATTCATCCGCAAGCATTTTTCGGGAAACAAAAAAAATATTTTCATATTCTTTATTTATTGCGCCATTTTCCTGAGGGCATTCATGGCCCTGGCCTATCGTTTTTTTCAGTTTTTCCTGATTTACATCATCGATTTTTTTTCGCTTTTACTGATGCTGATATTTATTTCACAACAATATGCGGTGCATGTAAAAAACGATGCCGCTTATTTTCCCGAGGACTTATTATATAAAGTATTTCCCGTATATGTGTTGCTGAATGTGGTGAGCTTGTTTTTTAACGGGGCCTACGACAGCCCTGTGCTGATGCGCCGTATTTTGCGCGGGGTGGCTTCGGCCCAGGTGGCGGCTTTCATTATTTATGCCCTGTTGCCCGAAACGATGCGGTTTTCGCGAATAATATTGTTGATTGCTCCCCTGGTAACCATATTCTGGTTTTTAGCCAGCCGTTGGATCTATCATGTATTTGGCATTTATGAGTTTTATACGGGCGAAAAACACTGGATGAAAGACGTGCTGGTGGTGGCCGATACCGATGAGTTTGAAAGGGTAAAACAGATTTTGTCCAATCCTTCCTATAATTTGAACTTATTGGGATTTATCAGTACTTCCGAAAAAAACTGCTCTCACCCGCAATGCCTGGGAAATGTGGGCTTGTTGAAAGAGATAGTGAAGATGTTCGGGGCCGATGAAATTATTTTTTGCCCGAAAGATGTTCCACCCGGTGACATTATTCGCTGGATGACCGAATGGGCTTCACTTCCCATTGAAGTGAAAATTGCACCGCCGGAAAGCGTTAGCATCATCGGAAGTTCCCACGTGGACCGCCGCGGCGACCTGTACCTGATGGAATACAATTATTTCTCACGTCCCGAAAACCGCAGAAAAAAATATTTTGTGGATGTGGCTTTGGCCTTGGTGGTAATGTCGTGTATGTTATACCTTACATTCGTCAGAAAAAATTTTTTGTCCTGGTTCAGGGCCTGCATTGCCGTAATCTCGGGTAAATACACCTGGTTCGGCAGCCCCGACCCCGCGGTTCCCTGGTTCAAACCTTCGGTTTTTCCCGTCACCGATGAACTTCAACCCCATGATGCAGCCCGCAATCGGGTTCGTTTTATGTATTACATCAGGAACTATTCTCCTTCACTCGACGTGAAAATGCTTTTCGAAAAAATGAAAACAGAGCATCCGTTTAGTGAGCATTTGAAAGGCAGCAAAGCAAGGTAATTTATTTTGCGTATTCACCCCTCAGGTGGCTCCGATACTGATTTAGTTCTACTCAGCCGCCTGAAATTTCCGTTTTTTTTAATTGGGTGTGTCCCCGCCGCTTGCCGAAGGCAAGCAGCGGGGCCGGGCTGCTTCGGGCTTCGCTTTCGCTTCGGCACTTCCTGCATGCGGCTCGCTTCGCTCGCCGCACTCCGGAAGGTGCGCTGCGCCCCTCCGCATCCCTCACGCATATAACTGAATGCCTTTAAAGTAATCGGATGTTTAATTTCTTATTATTTTTTTATGAAATGTTCAAAAAAAAGGGGGGGTATGTTTAAAAAAGTGCATGTACTTATTCATATACCCCCTGAAAAAATAATACCTTTGCCTTTCAAATTGAGTTTTATGCAAACACGCCATCTTATAATGAAAGAAATTTCGAACCGTGAAATTCCGGTTTTTCAAAACGGTAAGCAGGTAAGTTCTTATTTCGGAAAACTGGTCTTCGGGCAGGATGCCATGCGCCAGTTTTTATCGGAAGATGTATATAAAAGCGTTATGGCAGCCGTGGAGCACGGCCAAACCATAGACAGAAAAATTGCCGATTACGTGGCTGAAGGGATGAAGGCATGGGCCATGAGCCATGGCGTTACCCATTACACGCACTGGTTTCAGCCGCTCACGGGTTCTACGGCAGAAAAGCACGACGGTTTTTTTGAACCCATAGGAGGCGGGCGTTCCATCGAACGCTTCAGCGGAAACCAACTGGTGCAGCAGGAGCCCGACGCTTCCTCATTCCCTAACGGAGGGGTGCGTTCCACCTTCGAGGCCCGCGGATATACCGCGTGGGACCCTTCGTCGCCCGCATTTATCTGGAATAAAACCCTTTGCATCCCCACCATT
This sequence comes from Bacteroidia bacterium, assembly GCA_026415195.1. Classification (GTDB taxonomy): domain Bacteria; phylum Bacteroidota; class Bacteroidia; order B-17B0; family Aurantibacillaceae; genus JAOAHO01. The sequence continues at coordinate 5,527 of JAOAHO010000049.1, forward strand.
TTCATTGCCTATACCGGCGAGTCGTTGGACTACAAAACTCCTTTGTTGCGTTCACTGCATGCGCTTGACAAAGCAGCCACGGCCGTTTGCCAGGAATACTTCGATAAAAATGTTACCAAAGTCATTGGCACACTCGGATGGGAGCAAGAGTATTTCTTGATTGATGCTTCCCTATATGCCCTTCGTCACGACATTCAACAATCTGGCCGCACACTCTTCGGCCACGCACCTGCCAAAGGCCAACAACTGGAAGACCACTACTGGGGGTCCATACCCGAACGAGTACAGGCCTTTATGATGGATTTTGAACACGAAGCCCATTTATTGGGCATTCCGGTCAGGACAAGGCATAATGAGGTGGCCCCGGCTCAGTTTGAATGTGCACCCGTGTTCGAGGAAATCAACATCGCCATCGATCATAACCAGTTGCTGATGGACGTGATGCAAAAAGTGGCCGCCCGCCATAACTTCCGCGTCCTTTTCCATGAAAAACCCTATAAAGGTGTGAACGGAAGCGGAAAACACAACAACTGGAGTATGGCTACCAACACCGGAAAAAACCTCCTTTCGCCCGGTAAAACTCCAAAAACCAACCTGCAGTTCCTCACCTTTTTTATCAATACCATTAAAGCCGTTCATGATTACGCTGATCTGCTGAGGGCCTCCATAGCAAGCGCATCCAATGACCATCGCCTGGGCGCCAACGAAGCGCCTCCGGCCATCATGAGCGTTTTTATCGGCCAGCAACTCACTCATGTCATTGAAGAAATTGAAAAAAGCATTTCCGACAGGAAGCTCACTCCTGAAGAAAAAACGGCTATCAAACTGAACATCGGAAAAATTCCCGAAATCCTGGTGGACAATACCGATCGGAACCGTACCTCGCCTTTTGCTTTTACCGGAAACAAATTCGAGTTCAGGGCCGTAGGTTCTTCGGCCAACTGTTCAGCCGCCATGACGGTTTTAAATGCCATCGTGGCAAAGCAATTGAAGGAATTCAAGGAGGAAGTGGATGAAAAAATCAACAAAAAAGGACTCGACAAGGATGAAGCCATTCTGCATGTGTTGAAGCAATACATTGTTAAATCAAAAAGAATACTTTTTGAAGGAAACGGGTACAGCGATGAATGGAAAAAAGAAGCTGCAAAGCGTGGGCTCAATAATTTCACCAATACGCCAGATGCTTTGCAGGCCTACTTATCAAAAGAAAGCATTGATCTCTTTAAGGAAACCGGTGTGATGAACGAAACTGAAATTCATGCCCGTTATGACATCTATATGGAAACTTATGTGAAGAAGTTGCAAATTGAAGGACGTGTGATTGCCGATATGGTAAATAACCAAATTATTCCGGCAGCATTGAACTATCAGAATAAATTGCTGGAAAATATCAGGAATTTAAAGGAGATTTTTGGCGAAAAAGAATTTAAAACTTTAGCCAAGACACAACTGGAATTGATTCGTGAAATCAGCGAGCGGGTTAATTTCATCAGGGAAAACACCGAGAAGATGAATGAAGAAAGAAAAAAGGCGAACCAGATTACTGATTTGAAAAAACAGGCTTTTGCTTACCGGGACAATGTGCTGAAATATTTTGACGATATTCGTTATCATGTGGACAAACTGGAATATATTGTGGATGATGCCTTGTGGCCTTTGCCGAAGTACAGGGAATTGCTACAGTTAAGGTAGAGTATTTGTTACTTTGATAATTTTAATTCCACTCCAATTTCCATCAATAAAGGCAAAGGGTCGGTGCGCATGGCTTGAATGAAGCGTATGCGGTATTTACCCGGTTGGGTGAATTTAAAATTTTGTTTTAGCGGAGCATGCAGGTCAAAAATATCGCCAAGCCCGCTGCCGTGCCACCTGCCTTTAGGGTCAGCCAGTTCTATCTCCAAAGTATCCTGCTTGAGTGTTCCGTCGGGATAAGAGGTCTGAACGAACATATACAAATTGCTGAACGGATATCCGTCGGCATGGCGAATGTTAAGATAAAGGTTGTATAAAGGTTTCGTGTCCGAAATTTCAAAGTCGAATGTAGCCGTGTCGGAACGCTTCCATTCTTCGTTTTCAAATTTTATGTACTTTGAATAAACCACATTTTTATGGCAGGACATAAGGTACAATGTTAGTATGAGAATTAAAATATTTTTCATTTTCTTTTATTAAATCTTTTTTTAGCGCCGTGTTCCGATTTTTTAAATGTCTTTTTTAGGTTTTTCAGTCGTTCATCCAATGCTTCGGTATCCGTATCTTCCAGCACCCGTGTAATTTCATTTTGGTTGGGATGGTTTTCCGCATCACCCGAAGTAGTTATAAAGGTAGGAATATTTTCCGGATAAATGCCTTGTTGGTTTTTTTCGAGGACGATTTTAACTTCGTTTAAAGGAATGGCATATTGGAAAGCGTGGTTATCCTTATCATAAAACCACATCAGGTTTTTAAATATATCGTTTTTGAACCAAATCAATTCCTGATTCATAAAGCGAAGCGGCGTTTTATCCATTTTGGGAAAGGCCTTAAGTGCTTCGGCATAATGGTCGAGTTCATAGTTCAGGCAGCATTTCAGTTTTCCGCATTGCCCGGCTAATTTTTGCGGATTCAGGGAAAGTTGCTGATAGCGGGCGGCAGTTGTGGATACCGATCGGAAATCCGTCAGCCAGGTGGAACAACATAACTCCCTTCCGCACGGCCCGATCCCCCCTACTAAAGCTGCCTCCTGTCTTGTTCCGATTTGCTTCATTTCTACTTTGATAGAAAATTTCTGTGCATATATTTTTATCAATTCCCTGAAATCCACACGTTGGTCAGCAATATAATAGAAGATCGCTTTAGTATTATCCCCCTGGAATTCCACATCGGAAATTTTCATTTCCAAATTCATGTCACGGGCAATTTTTCTGGCTTCCAGCATCACATCATGCTCACGGGCTTTTGCCACTTTCCATAAATCAATATCGTGCTGGCGTGCCTTTCGGATTATTTTTTTTGCCGACTCTGAGTTCATTTCCAATCCCCTTTTTCTTATCTGCACTTCTGCCAAAAAGCCGACACAAGTCACCATGCCCACATCTTTTCCCGGATTTCCTTCCACCAATACCAAATCACCGGCCTGAAGCGGAAGGTTGTATGCATTGTTGAAAAATTCCTTACGCGTACTTTTGAAGCGTACCTCCACCCATGGGCTTTGGTGTGTTTTTACACCCTGAAAATTAAGCCAATCGAAAACCGTCAGTTTGTGGCAGTGATCCAAAAGCCCCTGCATGGTAGAATTACATCCTTTCCTTCCGCTTGAACAGGATTTACATTCTTTCAGGTATTCCATCTTCGACTTTGCAAATATAGCAAATCTGCAAGAATCGTTTAAAATAAAAAAAAATTATTTATAAAAGTTCATTTCATCCATGTATTTCCAAACGGCAGGGTGGAGGAAAAAGCGAATGTCTTTTCCTTCTCTTACAGCATTTCGAATGAATGTGGAAGAAATATCCATAAGGGGGGCATTGGTCATGATAATATGCGAATGTAAATCATAAGGGTGGTTTTCGTATCCGGGGCGTGGATAAACCAACAAATGGTATTTTTGAAGGATGACGTCATGGTTTTTCCATTTATGCAGGGTGCTCAAGTTATCCGCCCCCATAATCAGATAAAAATCCCTGTCCGGATATTTTTCTTCAAGGTAAGTAAGTGTGTGAATGGTGTAGGAAGGTTGGGGTAAATGAAATTCAATGTCGGAAGCCCTGAATTTTGGGTAATCTTCAATGGCTTCAAGAACCATACGATAACGGTGGGCATGGTGCAATAAATTTTTTTTTTCTTTTAAAGGATTATGGGGTGATATCACAAACCAGCACTCCTGCAATTCATGATATTCCACCATGTAGTTTGCCAATGCCAAATGTCCGATATGGATAGGATTAAACGAACCAAAAAACAATCCTGTCTTTTTTTTTTCATTTTTCATCGAATTTTTTTAAAAACATTCAAATAATTTGATGAACGGTTATTATTTTATGCGAAATAAAGTTAAATTTACTGAAAAATAATGCCATGAAAAAATATATTTACACAACGTTTTTGTTTTTGTTCTGCATTAAGATCTGGTCCCAAAGGACATGCGGAACAGGAATATTGCCACAGCAATTTGAAGTTTGGCTGCAACAGTATGCGAATAGTATTAACCAACAAGCTCAAGCTAAGTTCGGCAACAATGCTCAACAGTCGAACTTTGTAATTCCCGTCATCGTCCACATTATTCATAACAACCAGCCTGTCAATTCACCCACCACTACCAATGCCTCATCTCTTAATTTGCATGCCAATCAGGTGTATGATCAAATTAATATTTTGAATAAAGATTTCAACGGTCTTAATGCAGACACTGCTTTAATTCCTGCACCATTTAAGCCTTTGCTTGGTAAATTTAACATTAGCTTTTGCCCTGCTGTTGTAAATCCTACGGGTGGCATATTGCCAGAACCTGGCATAAACAGGATAAACAGAGTAACTATGGGTTGGACGGCCCCCCCATATTCAATGTCTTATATTGATAATACAATAAAACCTGCTACTATTTGGGATCCAAATCGGTATTTTAATATTTGGGTGACACAACTCTCAGGCGGACTTTTAGGATATGCCACATTTCCTAATCCTGGAACATCCGGATTACCTGGGATACCTCCTCCTTATGGCTCCAACACCACTGATGGTGTGGTTATAGGCAGTCAATTTTTCGGAAGCATTGGAACTGCAGTTTCCGGTGCACCCTTTAATAAGGGAAGAACAGCTACACATGAAGTGGGGCACTGGGTCGGGTTACGCCATATTTGGGGTGACGGCACCTGTGCTTCTGATTTTTGTAATGATACTCCCACTCAGAGTGGTTCAACGGCCGGTTGTCCCACATATCCTCAGGCAGCTGGTTGCACAGGCGTTCCAAATCCTCCCGGTAAAATGTTCATGAACTATATGGATTATGTGGATGATGCATGCATGTATATGTTCACCAAAGACCAAATGTACCGTGCACAACTCATCATGACAGGATCACCCATGCGTGCAGCATTATTAACTTCAACCGTTTGCAATCTGCCATCAGTAACCAACGATTTGGGTATCATGTATGTTTCGTCACCCACATATTCCCAGGTAATAAACTGTTTGTCTTCCATTTCTCCTTCCATTGCTTTGAAAAATTTTGGTTCTAATTTAATTACGCAGGCAACGTTTACGTATAATGTGGATGGCGTTAATACTCAGACTTACAACTGGTCGGGGAATCTTCCTGCAAACAGCAGTTTGGTCATTTCCATGCCTCCGGTCAGCGGATTATCCAATGGGCTTCATACCTATACAGTGGGAATTACCAGTGTCAACAGCGGGCCTGATACTTATACCATAAATAACGGAAACAGCCAGTTATTCAGTATAACGGGTGCTTTCACCATAGCTGCCACTTCAGCTACCATATGTACCGGACAATCGGCCACGCTGACGGCAAGTGGAGGTGCTTCATCCTATACCTGGAACCCGGGCGGCATCACCGGAACACAAGCTGTTGTCTCGCCTACCACCACCACTACCTACACCCTTGCCGGATCTGTAGGAACTTGTGTCAATACGGTAACTACATCCGTTATTGTAAGTGCATCGCTTAACATAAATGTCAATACTGCAACTATTTGTTCCACCGGCAGTGCAACATTAACGGCAAGCGGTGCTACATCCTATACCTGGAACACAGGCTCAAATGCATCTTCTATTGTCGTTAGTCCAACGGTAACTACGGTTTATACCGTTAGCGGAACTAATGGTTCATGTTCCGGAACAAAAACCACAACGGTTACGGTTACTCCTTCACCTACCGTAAATGTTAATACGGCAACCATTTGTTCCGGTTCGACGGCCACATTAACGGCATCCGGTGCAACTTCTTATTCCTGGAGTACAGGATCTACAGCTCCTTCTATTACGGTATCTCCATCTTCTACTACCGTTTATACCGTTACAGGTACATCATCGGGTTGTTCCAATACCAAAACCACTCAGGTAACGGTTAATGCTTCACCTACTGTGAATGTGAACAATGCATCCATTTGTTCAGGTCAATCGGCAACGTTAACGGCTACCGGCGCCTCTACTTATTCCTGGAGTACCGGCGCCACTTCCAATTCTATTGTGGTTAGCCCAAGCGTTTCTACAACTTATACGGTAACGGGTACCACAGCAGGTTGCTCTAATTCACAAATTTCACAAGTGACTGTAAATACTACTCCAACCGTGAACGTGAACACGGCCGTTATTTGTAGCGGTCAAAGTGCAATCCTAACTGCTTCCGGAGCAACCTCCTATTCATGGAATACGGGTTCAACAGCACCTTCCATCACCGTAAGCCCCTCCTCTACAACGAATTATACCGTTATCGGCTTTAACGGATCATGCGCCAATACCAAAACCACTCAGGTAATAGTTAATCCTTCCCCAACCGTAAATGTAAATTCTGCCACCATCTGTGCAGGTAATTCTGCCGTATTAACGGCTTCCGGAGCCGCTTCCTATTCCTGGAATACCGGAGCCACCACGGCCTCCATCAGTGTTTCGCCTTCAGTTACCACCGTTTATACGGTCACCGGTGTAACTTCAGGATGTTCCAATACAAAAACCACGCAGGTTACCGTTAACAGCGCTACTGCTTCCATCAGTTCCTCCAATGGAAATACTATTTGTATAAATCAGACCTATACCCTTACTGCCAGTGGAAATATCACTACATACACCTGGAATACGGGAGCCAATACTTCAGCCATCACCAACAGCCATTCAACGGCAGGAACCTATACATTTAGTGTCAACGGAACGGATGCAAACGGATGTCAGGCATCGGCAACCTTCACCATGAATGTTTCAGTGTGTGCAGGGTTACAAAATGCATATACCGACTTGCCATTCCAGTTGTACCCTAATCCGTTTAATCAGAACATTCATATTCATGCTTTGAATGAAGTTAAGGTTTATGTTTATACAGCACTGGGACAAATGATTAGATATGAAGAAGGCAAAAACATCATCATATCCTCTAAAGAATGGGCTGGCGGTATTTACATAGTAAAAATTATGGCGGGTAACCAAACATTCACTCGCAAAATGATAAAAGAATAAGAGAACATATCTTTTCTTTATTCTGAATTTTTATAAGCCCCTTATAATAAGGGGCTTTTTTGTTTATGTATGATGATATTTTTCACCTCGCAATATGGTAAATGCCCGATAGAGTTGTTCTAAAAAAATCAGACGGATAATCTGGTGGGAAAATGTCATATCGGATAATGACAACAGCAACTGAAAATCTTTTTTTAAGGGATCATAAACTCCGTATGGACCTCCGATGAAAAAACGAATTTTTTTTTGAGAACCCGACAACCACTTTCCCAACTCTTTTGAAAATTCAACGGAGTTCATTTTTTGTCCTTTTTCATCAAGCAATACCTTAAAAGCATCGGTTGTCATATATTTTTTCAACATCTCGGCTTCCGCTTTTTTTTGTTCATCAATGCTTTTTTTTCTCAATTCAGGGGGGGGTCTTAAAACGTGAACTTCTGTTTTAGCGTAATGGTTGATTTTATTCAAAAAATGTTCGTAGCCATCATTTATGAATTTTTCACTGTTTTTTTCAATCATTATCAGTTCCAGTTTCATCCGTAATGCGTTTTTAGTTAACTTTACTAAGTAAATCTATGAAGTATTTTCTACATTTTGTTTGCTTATTTTGGTTTGGCTTATCGTCATTTTCCTTAGCTCAGGATATTGGTTCCGAGGTTCATCAATTGTATAAGCAAGGAAAAGTGTTGGAAATTCATAAATATTTTGCCGATAAATTGACGGTTAAAATTATTCAACAGGAAGATTTTTTAAATAAAAACCAGGCCGATGCCCTTATTAAAAATTTTTTTGAAAAGCATCCCTTTACTGCTTTGCAAGGATCTCGCCTTAGCGGAAACCCCGAACAATTTCAATACATCACCGGAACGTTACAAACAGGCAACGGTGTTTTTCGCGTTTCCATTTTGGTAAAGAAAAATCAAATTCATCAGTACCGGATCGAAAGCCACGATTAAGGGTTATGCCACCTATATTCCAACCGCCCCTTAAATTCCATTGGAAAGGGTATGTACGCGAGTTGCTAAAAGAGGATTTAAACGATGGTGTTGATGTTACTTCTGATGCATTAATTCCAAAATCTCATCAATCACAAATGATTTTAAAAATTAAAGAAGATGGAGTATTGGCGGGTGTGAGTGCAGCTGAAATAATTTTCAAAACTGCATTGGGTAAAAAAGTGAAATTCAAAAGATGGATTAAAGACGGGGAATTGGTTAAGCCGGGCGATGTGGCCTTTGAAATCTCAGGCCCAACGCAACAACTTTTGGTTTTGGAAAGGCCGGTGCTGAATATCATGCAACGCATGAGCGGCATTGCCACCCATGCCCGCAGGTTGCAATCGTTGTGCAATGGAACAAATGCCCGCATCACCGATACAAGAAAAACCACACCTCTTTTTCGGTATTTTGAAAAATGGGCCGTTTGCATTGGCGGGGGAACCAATCATCGTTACGGGCTGTTTGACATGATGCTGGTGAAAGATAATCACATTGATGCCAACGGCGGCCTCGATGCCGTTTTTGTCAAAATTGAAAAATATTTTCAAAAGCATAAAAAAATCCCCGTAATCGTAGAGGCACGATCCCTGGATGATGTCCGAAAGATTTTGAATTTCAAATTAGCCGGCCGTATATTGTTAGACAATTTTACTTTAGAAATGACAAAGGAAGCGGTTAAAATGGCGGGCCGGAAGAAAAAACTGGAATCATCGGGCGGCATTCATGAAGGAAACATCAGGGATTATGCTTTATGCGGGGTGGATTTCATATCCATTGGTGCCCTGACGCACCATGTAAAAAGTTTGGATTTGAGTTTGAAACTATTAATATAATATTTTAATTAAAGAGACCAGGCAATTAATAAAAATATGCGATTTTTATATTTTAGAAATTTTATACATATACTTATCATTGATAAAGATCAGATATACACCCTTGCTTAAATTACTTAAGTTCACTTTATTATCTAAATCAGGTGTGCCTTCAAAAATTAATCTTCCAAACATATCAATTATTTTAATGTTTTTTACATTAGATTGGAAAAACAGGTAATCATTAAACGGATTTGGGAAAAATTTAATTTCTGTTGTACATTCAGGAATATAAAAATTTTTTAAAGTAATGTAATTTTCATTTTTATTTATTATGAATTTGTAATATCCTTGTTCATATTCAGTGCTCAAAACAACATTTCCATTATCATCATTTTTCTTAATTGTAAATTTTTTATCAATAAAGATGTTCCCGTCTGAAGAATAATATAGCTTTAATGATTGTATGTCTGTGAAATTTGACTTGGTTAATTCAAAATTTAAATAATTTTTTTGACACTCATAATTTATATCAACAAAATTTATTGACAAAGGGACCGAGCAATTTACCAGGGATGTATATGTGTTTGATGTACACATAAGTGGCCTGAAAACTGTTAATGTAACAGTATATGTTCCTGCAGAAGTATAGGTATGAACGGGATTTAACAAATTTGATGTATTGCCATCACCGAAATTCCACAAAACATTTATTGTATCATACTTTTTAAAAAAAGAACATGCATTAGTATAATTGGGTAATGAACTTAAAGTAGTGAAACTATGAGTGAGGCAAGATGAGGATGAGGTATAAGTAAAAGATGCTGATATGGGATCATTTTTTCTTTTCCAGTAGGGTACAATATTTTGAAGAGGTTCTTGGTTGGAAGTACCTATACTTAAACCAGAATAAACAAATCCACAGCCCGCACCTCCTATGTCTGGATTATTAATTACACATAAAAAACCACCCGCGCGTGAACCATAAATTTTTCTATCCGGTGCTAAACGTATAGAATTTATAAAATTAGTAGATCCGCTGCCCCAAGCATATGATAAAGTAGTTTGGGCATAAGGATGAGTAATGTCTATTTGAATTAATTTATTTATTGAATTGTTCCCCATCCATGTTGTTGCATATAAATATTTACTGTTATGGGAAAATTCTGATCCATAACCCCAACTGGCAGAAGATGTAACACTGAAAAATCTTCTTCTGCTAAATTGTCCAGTAAAATAGTTAAAATCAAACCATTGAATACCACCATAATAGTGACTTATATTTGCAAACATACTTTTATGAGTAGCAAAGCTTGAAAAACCATAGGAAAAAAAATTACCAATCTTGCTTATAATAGGAGCTTGAATTCCTGATGAATTTATAAGGTATGCTTCAATTTGAGAATTGTTGCTTGCACAAGTAATCAGCCAATATTCACCCGGATTACTACATGTTGGTTTTCTTTTAACAACCCCTGCTAAAACAGAATTTGAAACATCATTGCTTGATGACGAAGCTAGTAATAAATTTTTCATTCCTGGTACTACATCACCCATTCCTCCATTTAATGTCATATCAACTACTGAATATCTGTATTCATGTGGCTTAGAATGAAAATGGCCTTTATGAGTAAAAACATAGTATCTATTAATATTGCCAGGATAAGGAATAATCAAAACATTTTGAGGAGTAGCAGTACCGGTAATCAAACCGCTTCCATTTGGCATTACATTATGAGCAGCATCTCTGATCTCGGCACCATTAGTATAAAATAACAAATTACCAGTAACAGGATCAGAAACGGCAGCACAACCTTTAGAATTAGACATGGTTGTTCCTCCTATATTATTAGGGCTTGGATTAAATTGTACTCTTTTATTGTTTGGAAATACCCAGTTGACATCAGATTTACTATTCCACAATGAATCGTTAGGACAAATATCTATTGGTTCATAATCTATAAACTTACACCCGTTTGCATCTGTTCCTGTTAATCGTATCAGGTATTGATCCGGAACTTCAAAAGTATGAGTTACACTGCTACCCATAATAATTGGGGTACCATCATTGAAATCCCAATGAAACATTATTGCTGTACCCGTGGCATTAAATTGTACCGAATTGCAAGGACAACCTACTACAAAATTTATATTAGCCAGATTTGTGTTTGTTGTGAGGCTTAAAGTTTTAGTATTCATGCCATAACACCCTTTTGTATCGGATGTATAGAAAGTAACGGTATAAGTACCCGGAAAATCATAAACGTAAGTAGTATTTGTGGCATATGCCAATGCAGGGCTTGCATTACCAAAATTCCATATTCCGTTTACTGTAGGACTTGAACCAGATGTTATTGTTGTATTAAAAGATATTGAATTTCCAGTACATATTATGCCTGATGTTGTCCAACTTACGGTAGGCGATAGAAATAAATTAAATTTTAATGTATCATAATCATGCTGATTGGTTGAAGAATTATATGCATCAACAGCTACAAAATATGTACCTGCAACAGAATATTCCAGTGCAATATCTGTATCATTAATATTTCCGCCCCATAAAACATTTGGAGATCCGGTATAAGTCCAAGTTAAGGAAGAATAACCGCTGCTTGTACTTAAAATATGTAAAAAAACAGATGATGTATTTCCATTAATCACACTAATACATGAGTCAAATGTAGTGAAATTAATATTTGCAAATGGAGTTTGTGATTTTAGTTGAAAACTAAATGCTACTATTATTGTTAATAATGTTTTTTTTATGATTTTCATTTTAATATTCAAATATCAACAAGTTGTATTTTGAAAATCTTGTATGCAAATAATATTTTATTAAGTCAGGAGGAATTGGTCGTTTAAATGTCCATTTTACATGGTTATCATTCCATTCTGATGATAATAATATTTTATCTTCACAATTTATACATAGAGAATTCATTAAACTATCAAGATATATCTTGTCGTTTTGAAAAAAATCCTTGTATGTACAAATAATATATTCTTTTTTTAAATTTTTATATAACAAAAAATGGTCTTCCTGAGAATTTATGTTAGCTAATGTAAATAACAATATAAACAGCAATATATTACATTTCATGTCTTTCAACAAATTTAATATACCGGGATTATTAATTTAAAATAAAAATTTATGAAAAATGAAATTTCTAACGGTTGATTTATTTTTGTGTATTTGATTTATTTAATAAAAAAATTATGGTCAATTTATTATAAGATACAAAAATATATTTTAAAAACTGAGGTTTGATTTTTGCGTTGCTTTTGTATAAAATACAAATAACTCAATATAAAAAAGTTAATAAACTTACATTAAAAATTTTATTTTAAGACATGTTTTACAAAAATGAATGTTTATTCCATCAATTTGACATAAACTCAAAGTTTATAACTAAAGTTCAAAAATTTTTAATATGCTTTTATGTTTTGGTAATCATTTAAGCAGGCATTAAAAAATATATGCTGTATTATATTGAATTAAAGGTTAAAAAAGTTTGATATGAAAAAAAGAATAGAGGATCGGAGGAACGATAATTTGTGAAATTTATAAAGTGAAAATTATACATGATTGTATATTAGTTAATTTATAAATTAATTTAAAAAATTGAAAACACTAATAGATTTGTAAGTTCAAGTAATAAGTGCAATTTTTTTGAGTAGCATTTGGTTAGCGGTAAGATAGTTAAATTTTCTTACCGG
>JAOAHO010000050.1 GCA_026415195.1 Bacteroidia bacterium
GCTTTAACCTATACCTGGTTTAATGGTTCTACCTCCAGCGCAATCAGCGTTACTGCTCCTTCAAGTCCCGGTCCTGTTACCTATTTGGTTGCGGGAACCAACACCTTTGGCTGTTTGTCCTCCGTTAACTATTCCGTAAATGTATTGAATTGTACGGGTTTAATACAGATTTCCGATGAAAATGTTATATTTGTTTGTCCCAACCCGGCAAAAAATGTTTTATATTTGAAAACGGATGATTCCGCAATGATTACCGATATTACCATTAGAGATAGTTTTGGAAAAACGGTTTATACCTCTAAATTCACCAAAGAAATTCAAATTAATGAATTACAAAGCGGTATTTACTTCATTACCGTAAACTTCCAAAACAGCTATAAACCGGCATTGCTGAAATTTATAAAAGAGTAATTAATTCAAAAAGAAAAAATTACGCCTAAACTAAAAAGTTTAGGCGTTTTTTATTTCAAATAATTTTTTTACTGATTTACTGAAAATTAAAAAATCCTTTATCCACAAATCAAGAAGTATTTTTAATTCCTCATTTGGTACTCCACCTGCAAAAACTTCTTCTATTCGTGAAATGGGTTGCTTTTGGTGAAACACATGCATTTTAAGATATTGCAATATGCCGGCCAAATGTTCCAGTCCCCTTAAATTGCCTGCTCTTCCCGATGATATCCCTATCAAACCTGCGGGTTTATAATTGAATAGTGTAGGGTGAATACAATCTATCCAGGCCTTTAAGATGCCCGGAAAACTGCCGTTGTATTCCGGTGCAACAAAAATAAAACCATCAGCATCCGAAACATATTCTTTAGTCATTCGATTAAATACCTCATGATCCTTTCGAAATGCTGAGAATACAAAATCAAGCGGAAGGTTTTTTAAAGACATAACTTGCACATACATATCCACATGGTTTGATATGATGCCCTTAAGGTATTCCGATACCATAAGCGTATAGCTTCCTTCCCTGTGCGTGCTACTGATGATGGAAATTTTCATATTCAAATGAATTTGTTAACAAAAAATGTGTAAACCACATGTGAATTGTTAAAAAAAACAGCGATTTGGAACTTCATGATAGCGTATTTTTACAAATCTACTAATAAATTGTTTGTTATGAAGATAACATATTTTGGTCATTCATGTTTTCAGATAGAAGTTGGCGGAAAAAAAATCCTTTTCGATCCTTTCATTCGCCCCAACGAATTGGCCAAACACATTGATTTCGGTTCCATTAAGCCCGATTATATCCTGATATCCCACGGTCACGAAGACCACATTGCCGATGCCCTTGACCTTGCTAAAAGCAGTGGGGCCAAAGTGATCTCGAACTGGGAAATTTGCATGTGGCTCAGTAAGCAAGGTATACAAAATTTTCACCCCATGAACACTGGTGGGAAGGTGAAGTTGGATTTCGGGAATGTAAAGTGTGTGGAAGCAGTGCATAGCAGCAGTTTCCCCGATGGTTCCTATGCCGGAAATCCCATGGGTTTTATTGTAGAAACCTCGGAAGGCAATTTTTATTATGCCGGTGATACTGCTCTTACCTATAGCATGAAGCTCATAGGAGAATACAGAACTATTCGTTTTGCCTTCTTGCCCATTGGCGACAACTTCACTATGGGCGTAGACAATGCTATCATTGCTACCGATTTCATCAATTGTAAGGATATCATTGGCATGCACTATGACACTTTTGGTTTCATCAAAATCAACCAACAGGAAGCCATAGAAAAATTCAAAAGGGCAGGGGCAAGCTTAAAGCTTATGTCCATCGGAGAAACCATTGAAAAATAATTGCATGGGAAAAATCATATCTATAACCAATCAAAAGGGCGGAGTGGGTAAAACTACCACTGCCATCAACCTAGCAGCAGCACTTGCTGTTTTGGAGTTCCGTACTTTATTGGTGGATGCTGACCCTCAGGCCAATGCCACCTCAGGCGTGGGCCTTGACCCTAAAAACATCGAACGGGATTTATACAATATTATCATTTCAGGAGCTAATCCCAAGGAAGCCATTCAAAAAACCGAAACTCCTTTTCTTTCCATCCTTCCTTCCAGCATGGATTTGGTTGGGCTCGACGTGGAAATGCACGACCATCCGGAACGAGAATTTCTGATGAAGAAGGTACTCGATAAAGTTAAAGACCACTTTGATTTTATAATCATCGATTGTAGCCCAACTTTAGGATTGACGGTGGTGAATGCGCTTTGTGCTGCCGACAGCGTCCTCATTCCCGTTCAGGCCGAATATTTTGCGTTGGAAGGCATGGGAAAATTATTGCAAACCATTAAAATTATTCAGCAACATCTCAATAAAAACCTGGATATTGAAGGGGTTCTGATAACTATGTACGATGGGCGCCTTTCCCTTGCTCGTCAGGTGGCAGAAGAAGTGAAAACGCATTTTCAGGACATGATGTTTGATACTATTATTACCCGCAACACAAAACTTGCCGAAGCGCCCAGCTTCGGAAAAACCATCCTGATGCATGACGTGGGCGGAAAAGGATCAGTAAACTATCTGAACCTTGCCAGGGAAATCCTTCAACGTAACGGACTTACCAAAATACCTATCAGCAAAAAACGAATTAATATCCTGGAAGAAGAACAAAAAGAACTTAAAGAAGATTTTTAATTATGAGCAAACGACAAGCTTTAGGTAAAGGGCTGAGTGCTCTTTTGAAGGATGCTGAAACCGATATCACTACCAAAAAGAACGGTGTTCATGCCCCCACTTTGCATTCCGTCAGTATGATTGAACTGGATGCCATCGAGCCCAATCCTTTTCAGCCTCGTAATGATTTTGATCCCCTTGAAATGGAAGAATTGGCGGAAAGCATCAAAATCCATGGTATTATCCAACCGATTACTCTCAGGAAATTAGGATACGATCGCTATCAAATCATTTCAGGGGAAAGGCGCTGGCGTGCTGCCCGAATGGCGGGGCTGAAGGAAGTGCCTGCTTACATCCGCGTGGCCGACGACCAGGGCATGCTGGAAATGGCGCTGGTGGAAAATATTCAGCGCGACGACCTTAACCCCATCGAAATTGCCCTTAGCTTAAAGCGCCTGATGGACGAATGCAATATTACCCAGGAGCAACTGGCCCAACGCGTGAACAAGCAACGCAGTACTGTTACGAATTTCCTCCGCCTTCTGAAGCTTCCGGCTGAAATTCAAAAGGCCTTGCGTGATGAACAAATCACCATGGGGCATGCCAAAGTCCTGTTGGGCATCGAAAACCCCGACAAACAACTGGCACTCTTTTCATTGACAATTGAACAGGAACTTTCCGTAAGACAACTGGAAGACATCATCAAGCATAACAAAAACATCTACCCGCCTAAAGTTACAAAAGCCAAAAAACCTATGGCTTTAGAAGATAAAACCATTCACGACCAAATACAAAAGTATTTCGGAAAAAAATCCTCTTTCCAACGTCTTGGAAATGGAAAAGCCAAACTTATCCTGTATTTTGATAATGATGAAAATCTTCAACGCACTTTGGAGTTGATTACCGGCAAATAATATTCATGAACCCCAAAGAGCGGATTGAACAACTACGTAAAGAAATAGAGGAACATAACTACCGCTACTACGTTCTTAACGATCCCGTAATATCTGATTTCGAATTCGACCAAATGATGCAAGAACTGATGCAGTTGGAAAAACTGCATCCCGAGTTCCAAGATCCGAATTCTCCATCAAATAGGGTGGGCGGTGCCATTACTAAGCTCTTTCCCGTTTTTGTGCATAAACACCCTATGCTTTCCCTATCCAATACCTACAGCAGGGGTGAAATTGCAGAATTTGACCGCCGTGTTAAAGAAGGCTTGGGGTTGCGGATTTCTGACCCTGTCGACTATTTCTGTGAACTCAAAATTGACGGTATATCTATTTCATTGCATTATGAAAAAGGAATGCTTGCACATGGAGTAACACGAGGCGATGGTGAAAAAGGAGATGATGTAACTCATAACGTACGCACGGTTCGAAGTATTCCTTTGAAATTAAAGGGAGATTTTCCAAAGGAATTGGAGGTGCGTGGAGAAATTTTTATGCCTAAAAGTGTTTTTCTTCGCTTGAACGAAGAAAAGCAAAAAGCCGGTGAACCGCTTTTGGCCAATCCCCGTAATGCCGCAGGAGGTAGCATGAAAATGCAAGACAGCAGCGAGGTGGCAGCACGGAAATTGGACTGCTTTATTTATTATCTGATCCAATCTGAATTTGATATAAAAACCCATCATGAAGGTTTACAAAAACTTCGTTCATGGGGTTTTAAAGTTAACCCGCATTCAAGGCTTTGCAGGGGGCTGGAAGATGTGGAACATTATATCAATACATGGAAAGATAAACGTTATGATGTGGATTACGAAACCGACGGAGTAGTTATCAAAGTCGATAATTTAAAATATCATTCCGAATTAGGATCCACGGCCAAATCTCCCCGTTGGGCCGTAGCTTTCAAATATAAAGCCGAACAGGCATCCACAGTGTTGGAAGATGTTTCATTTCAGGTAGGCCGGACGGGGGCCATAACTCCGGTGGCACACCTGAAGCCCGTACGTCTGGCCGGAACCATCGTAAAAAGAGCAAGCCTGCATAATGCTGACTTTATTAAGAAACTCGATTTGCGAATTGGTGATACGGTTCTGGTTGAAAAAGGAGGGGAAATCATACCCAAAATCGTGGAGGTAGATTTGAGCAAGAGGAGTTTGTTTTCAACTCCGGTGGAATTCATATCCCGTTGTCCGGAGTGTGGTCATGAATTAATACGTAAGGAAGATGAGGCCCAGCATTTTTGCCCGAATGAAGATGCTTGTCCTCCTCAGGTGAAAGGAAGAATTATCCACTTTGCTTCCAGAAAAGCTATGAATATTGAAAGCTTGGGGGAAGAAACCGTGGAGTTATTATACGAGAGAGGATTAATCCGGGATATTTCTGATATTTACAAACTCAGCCGTGAACAATTGGTTAAGTTGCCGCGCTTTGGTGAAAAAAGTGCATCCAATTTGTTGGAAGGCATCGAAAAATCTAAATCAATACCGTTTGAAAAGGTATTGTTTGCTTTGGGCATACGCCATGTAGGCGAAACCATTGCGCGCAAAATTGCCATACATGCGGGAAGCATGTGGAAATTAATGCAAATGTCGGAGGATGAATTACTACAAATTCCTGATGTTGGTCAGATCATTGCACAAAGCATCCGACGGTGGTTCTCAAAAAAAGAAAATACCGATTTGGTTCATTTTTTGGCCGAAAAGGGCATATGCATGGAAATGTCGAAGAGCGACTTGCCCAAAGAAAATCATGCTTTCATTAATGGCAAGTCGTTTGTCATTTCGGGTGTGTTTCACAGAATTTCCAGAGAAGAATTGAAAAAAATCATCGAAATGAACGGGGGAAAATGCCCCAGTTCTGTAAGTTCAAAAACAGATTATCTTCTGACCGGTGAAAATCCGGGGCCTGAAAAGGTGAATAAAGCACGGCAACTGGGAATTAAAATTATCGACGAGCGTGAATTTGCAGAAAAAACCGGGTTAATTTAAGTAAGATGGAGTATGGCATTAATATTCAAAGCGTAATACCATGCAGGGCAGGACCTTCGCATCGTTCAGAAATGACCACACAATTGCTCTTCGGCGAACGATATGCCGTATTGGAAAGGCATGGTGAATGGCTTAAAATTGAAAACCTGAATGATCGTTATACTTCGTGGATTTGGGAAAAACAGCATTTTCCCATCACCGAAAAGGAATTTCGTTCAAATATAGAACCACACATTGTTCAGGATTTTTTCCAACCCGTGGAGTGCATGAAAGACGGAAGGGTATTAGTAGTTCCTCCTGGGGCGGAATTACACGATTTTTCAGATCAAAAATTCCGCATATCCGACATCGAATGGAAAGCCGAAAAGCTAAAAAAATACTCCACGGAACGGATTGGCCCCAAAACGCTTTTGAAGAAAGCCATGCTATATCTGGAAGCCCCTTATTTGTGGGGAGGAAAAACCCCCTGGGGGATTGATTGCAGCGGACTTATGCAAATGGCTTTTAAATTGTGCGGAAAACATATTCCGCGCGATGCCAAAGACCAGGTGCAGATGGGTGAGGTGGTGGATTTTGTGGAAGAAGCCGCAGAAGGCGACCTGGCATTTTTTCATAATGAAGAAGGCCACATTACCCACGTGGGCATGGTGGCATCCGACAGAAAAATTATCCATGCCAGCGGAAAAGTAAGAATGGATACGTTAGACCATTACGGAATATACAATCACGAATTACGAAAATATACCCATTACCTGCGGGTGATTAAAAGGGTGTTGTAAGCCGAAATCAGAATAAATTCCGGGCTTTCAGTTCAAGGTATTTGTTAATTACATTTACGGTTAAATGTTCAGGAGCCGTGTAAATTGTAATAATACCGTGACGGCTGAGTTCCTGAATGATTTTCCTTTTTTGGTTTTCAAATTGTATGGCAATGGCTTGCTTGTAAATGTCGTATGTAGTTTCGGCATCTGCATCTATCAGTTTTTTCAATTCCGTATTTTGAAAAACCACCACCACTAACCGGTGAAATTTATTTATACGCTGCAGGTATTTAATTTTTCTTTGTAGGGTAATGTAATATTCGATATTGGTGAACAATATCATCAGTGAACGCTGGCGCACGTGTTTGCGGATGTTTTTATATAAGAAGTAATAACTGCTCTCTTCAAAGGCCGTTTGTGCTTTATAAAGTTGTTCCTGGATTTTATACAATTGGTCGCCTTTGTTCAGGGCGGGAATATGAAATGCTATGTCTTTTTCAAATGCAATCACGCCCGGCTTATCGGATTTCACCCAGGCAATATGGCTGAACACAAATGTGGCATTGAGGGCACAGCCCAGCAGGGTAATGCCGTTGAAGGGCAAGTACATGGTGCGTCCCATATCCAAAACGGCATAAACCGGTTGTGATTTTTCATCCACATAATGGTTCACCATGAGTTTTTTGGTTCGGGCAGTGGCTTTCCAGTTGATTACCCGGATATCGTCGCCTTGCACATATTCTTTGATTTGCTCAAATTCCGTGCTCCTGCCAATCTTACGGATACGCTTAATGCCCATTTCATGGAGGCGGTTGTGAATGGCCAGAAATTCGAACTGCCTTAATCGGATAAACGAAGGGTAACACGCCATTTCACGTTGGGCATCGGTTTCATAATGCCTCCGTATAAAACCGTATTTTCTTTGAATGAGAAAATGCAAGTTGCCGAATAAATAAATCCCGCGGCTGACGGGTCTGATAGAGTAATCAATAAATTTTGATTTACCGGGTTCCAGGACAAATTCCCATGATTGGTCGCGTATTTGAAGTTGACAGGGGAAATCTTCAAAAAAAGTAATCTTCAGGGGTATCCCGGCCAGGTTATGGATAAAAACACTAAATTCATTGTCATCCCCGTTGCTGAGTTTGCTGTAAGAACTTTTTCGATTGGCCGAAATCGGAATGGAATATTTGAAAAGCATATACACATCATACGCCAAATACACTATCCATATTATAAAAAGTGCCATGACGAATTGATACAGGGGCTCAAAAAGAAAGGCCGTGACAAATAAAAAGATAAAGCCCCCGCTGAATGTGTAGAACCTGTTGCTGAGGCGGATGGAAAATAAATTATGAAAGAAGTTTTTCATCACTTCGGCACTTCAGTGCTTTCCAAAATCTGGGTGATGACTTGTTCGGGTTGTATGCCTTCCATTTCTTTGTCGGGCGTGAGTTGGATACGATGCCTTAATACCGGAATGGCTACGTATTTGATGTCGTCGGGTGTGATGAAGTCGCGTCCCTGGGTTAAGGCATGGGCTTTGGAAGCTTTCATGATATTGATGCCCGCACGCGGCGAAGCGCCCAGGTAAATGGAAGGATGTTGGCGGGTTTTTCTGACTACTTCGCTGATGTATTTGAATAATCCTTCTTCAATCCTAACTTCATTGATTTTTTCTTTTAACATCAGGATATGTTCCGCATTCAAAATTTTTTCAATTTTTGTAGATGCAGCATTCAGGTGTTTGCCTTCATGAATGCGTTGAAGCATCATAATTTCAGCTTCCTGCGACGGGTAACTCACATTGATTTTAAAAATAAACCTGTCCAGTTGGGCTTCAGGCAGTCGATAGGTGCCTTCCTGTTCAATCGGGTTTTGCGTGGCAAATACATGGAAAATTTTACCCAACGAATGTGTCTTCCCGTCCACCGTTACCTGGCGCTCTTCCATACATTCAAACAATGCGGCCTGGGTTTTGGCAGGTGAACGATTGATTTCGTCGGCAAGAATAATTTGGGCGAATATGGGACCTTTATTGAATTCAAATTCAGAAGTTTTCATGTTGAAGACCGAGGTGCCCAGGATATCGGAGGGCATGAGGTCGGGCGTGAATTGTATGCGATGGAAAGAAGCGTCGATGCTATGGGCTAGCAGTTTGGCCGTTTGTGTTTTGGCCACACCGGGAACGCCTTCTATCAACACATGGCCGTCGGCAATGATAGCCAATATCAGTTGATGAATGAATTCTTCTTGCCCGTAAATGTATTGGCAAATCTGATCGTTTATTTTCCGGATTTTTTCCGAAAATTCCTGAAGTGCTATTCTGCTTTCGAACATAAGTTTTAGGTTTTTGGTTTAGCTTTATTTTGGAATAATTTTATGAGCTTGTTAAGTTCAGTTAGTTCAAATTCGCTAACATAATTTTGGCTGATCAAGTCTTTGCATAATTTAGCCAGCCGTTTTGTTGTGGGAAATGAATTGCCGCTTATTCCGGCCAGATAGTTCAAGGTATCATCGCCGGCATTTAGAATATCTACGTGATAATGCTTGCGGATATATTCCGAGAAAAAGTTTATTTTTTCAGCGGCTATCAGGTGGTGGTATTTGCTTTTAAAATAGGTATTGGCCACCACATCCACGAATTTTAGGGTATCGTTTTCCGGTGCATGATAAATGGGTATTTTCATCTGATTACGCCGGCTATCGAAAAATGCATATAAGATCATAGTGAAAAGGAAAATCAACCAGGCAGTATATAATGACTTGTTATTGAAAATAAAGGCCAATAAAGATTGCTTTTTTTTGTATTCATAGGTATTATCAAGCCAAATGATGTTTTTTTTCGTCGGAATCATATAATCCAGTAAAGAATAAACAAGGTATCGGTTTGGATGCCGGCTGATGAAGTAATTGCAGAAAATGTCGGTTAAAGAAATAAAGTAAGCACGGCTTCCATTCGGAAAATCAAAGCGAAGACCATAGAATTTTTCACGCATCGGATCGGTTAAAAATATTTTGGCCAGGGAAGTATCAAAACCATCATATGATATATGATCGCAGTAGGCAGGATAATAATATGAACGGCTTAAGCCATACTGATAGGTAGGTTGGATGGTAATGGTAATTTTGGTTAATAGGGAATCGTCATTAAATTCATAATGATGCCTCGGTCTGACTCTGAAATTTTCAAATGCTTTTCCGATATAGTGATTAATTACAATAAAATCATTCCCTTTTTGAATGAGTTTGTTTACGGCTATACTGTCTTCATGTGTCCAGGAAGGATAGTTTTCCAAACAAACTATTACGGAATTCTTAACGGCCGAGTCGCTAAGTTTGTAAACAGAACCGTAATAGGAGATGGTTGAGTCGCCACGGGTTTTCAGCAATTCATAAAAAAGGGAAAGCCCCATGGGATTTTTGTCTTTGTTATCGAAAGACCTGTTCCAATTTGTTTTGTCGCGTTTTAGGTCAGAATTTACAACATAGGTAAATACCAAAAGGAAGAAGAGGATGTATATGTAATATATACGCTTCATTTCGTAATGCTTCCTTTCAATGAGTTGGTTTTATCCAATATCGACGAAAACGTAATTTCATTAATTTCAAATTTTCCATACCAAACGTATTCAAATAATAGGCATATTTCCGAAAATCCCTGGCTGAAGGCCTTTCCTGATACCATTTTTTTAAAGTCGTTAATGGTTTTTTGGGGTTCAAAGGTGATGTGTTGTTTTTTTTCAAGTTCATGCAACAAACTGATAAATGCCCATCGGAATGCCGAACGGTAATCTTTTTTGGAAATATAATCTTGTATTATTTTTTCGAAATCATAATATTTTAAAGGTTTATTGATGTCGGAGAACAAGGGGGCTCCTTTTCTGTTTTTTTCTTCATTAAGAAGGGGGATTCCGAATCCATACCTTTTTAATATTTTGTATATGATAAACAGGCATACAATGACGATAATCCAGATGAAAATTTTACGCGCATTTTCAATTTTTTGTGACGAAACCTCGTCGAAGAATTTTTGTAAAATGTAGGAGATAAGAGCAGTTAAAGGATTAAATGATGAGGATGCGCTTTCGGAATAATCATATTCTTCGAACAACTTTTTTTCATTTTCCGGTATGGAAAGTTTTGTGTAGGAAGTATCAAAAAAAATCTTCGTTTCAACTCGATTATAAGTTGTGCTGTCTTGCGGAGACAGAGGCAAAAAAGACAGCATGCAAAGAATAGTCGTTATGAAATATTGTTTTGAAGATATCAAAGGTTCTCGATTTGTTGTTTGAGCGAATGCTTATTTAAAACTTCATCATTATGTCCATATAGAAAGGTAAACTTTAATATAAGCACACTAAAAAAGAATATGTTCATGCATGCACTGAATGAAGTAATGACTACTTTCATCAGAGTTTCCACGAGGCCTGCAGATACTGGAGTGAAAAGGCCTGATAATGAGATGAACAACATTGGAAAATACACCATTAATTGTGCTACATAGAATAAAATAATAATTAAGAAAGAGAATAACCAAGTTTTCCTGAAATTTTTAAAAATACCGGAGTATAAGTTTTGGAAAACTTCAAAATATCCTTTCTCCTTCTTTTTTATCATGAATGCAAATGGACTTACGGAGAATAAATAAAAAAACGGTGGTACTATCAACAATATAAAAGCGACGACAAGCAGAAAAACCAAAACTCCCCCCAATATGTTTCCCACCAGGCTTATTAAAAGAGTAAATAATCCGGTTAGTAATAAGAATGGAATCATGTGAAGCAAAAACATCAAAAAGGTTATAATCATTGCCAAAAAGCTTTTTGGTAAAGTTTTGAACGACATTCGGATGAATTCAGCAGGTTCATAGTCTTGTTGTAAGGAGGATTGAAAAGTATGGGTGCTTAAGTGATTGTAAAGCAAACTGAATAAGAAGCCGTGCGACAAAAAAATAAACAAAACCATCAACATCATCCTGCTGTACAAGGATGTTAAACTACTTCCTATACCTCCTCCTAAAAACGGATTGTTCTGAAGCATGGAACCATAGTAATCCATGTAAAGGTAAAACCCTATAATTTGGAGAGGCATACTCACAAGGACCAATGGAATTAAAAAACTTTTTTTGTATTTTTTTACATATTGAAAACCAACGGAGAATAGTTCATTGATCGTTCTTTCCCGATAGAGGACAAATGGATTAGCTGCTTCGTTGTTCATATTTTTTTAATTTAAGATGGTATAAATAAGGAAAAAGGAAAAAATAACCTGTCATCAGGATAAACGATCCGATGATGATAATCAAACTGAGGAATAAAGGCATTTGGGTATATCGGGTTACATAACTTTCCAGCCATGCTGCAACAAGAAAGAAAGGAATAAGGGCATATATCAGGCTGATGGCTTGTTTGCTTTTGGTTTGAAAGTGGTACAAACGGGGATACGTGCCTGGAAAAAGAAAACTGTTTCCGATCATGATTCCGGCCGCCCCGGCAATAATGATGGAAGAAATTTCGATGGTGCCGTGAATCCACACCACTTTTAAGGCCTGATCAAAAACGTTGTAGTTATGAAACATGGCAAAAAAACTGCCCAGCATGATACCGTTAAAACACAATAAATAATATGCTCCGAATGATGTAAGCAATCCGGCTGCAAAAATCAGAAAGCTTACGCGTATGTTATTGAATGCGATTTGAATAAACATCAAAAATTGTTGTTTTTCTTTATAGACCCCGAGAGGGTCGCCATTTTTGATTCTTTCAATGGTGGCGTCCACATAATAATCGCCCAAAATCAACCGGACGTAATCGGGGTAGAATTTTTCCGAAACAAATCCCAGCAAACTTGATAAGAAAAAAGCCGCAAAAGAATAAAAGAAATAACGTTTATTTTTCCAGATTAAATCGGGAATGGTATTTAGAAAAAATTTTTTAAATACTTTTTCTCCGTACCTTTTGTTTTTGTAAATGGATTGATGAATGCGAGATGCAAGGTTGTTCACATAACGTTCAACATCGGTGTCGGGATAATGGGTTTGAGCATATCCAAGGTCTTCGGTAATGTCAATGAGCATATGGGTGAGTTCAACGGGATTGGCATTTTTATGGTTGGCAAGTACATTTTCATAGTTTTTCCATTTATCTTTATTATATTTGAGGAAAACAATTCGTCGCATAATCGAAATACTAAAGTAAGAAAAAATGTTTTATATAAAAATCAGAACCACGCAAAATGTTTATATTAAATATTCTTTATCGGGCCTGGGACAACGGATACCTGCCGCAATCATAGATTTTTTAATCGTCTTTGCTTATTGGTATCTTCTGTATGTGATTTTTTTTGACGTGTTATATCATAAATATGATTATTTCAGAAATATTGAACATGATTTGAAGGAATATGAAAGGGTCCGAAAATATAATGAAAACCTTACAATTGTGTTCATATTGATAACCTTTCCATGTTATATCTATCATTTTTTATGTGAATCATTCATGGATGGTCAATCCTTCGGCAAAAAGATGATGAATATAAAAGTAGTGAAGCTTGACGGAACCCAACCTGATTTTTATGCCATTGCAATTCGTTCAGCCATGCGTTTGATTGATGTATATTTTATGGGCGGCATTGTGGCTGTATTTTCCATTATTTCCGGCAAGAAAGGACAGCGACTGGGGGATATTTCTGCCGGGACCACCGTTATATCATTAAGCGACAGGGTTACGCTGGATATGATATCGTGGGAAGAAAAAAACGATCCGAAAGAAAAGAAACCTTTGTTTGAAAACATTACGTTATTAACGGATGATGATATTGATTTAATTGACAAGGCCCTTAAGAATCGCGAGGTGCTGGGGAGTGAATACCTGATGAAACTTTCAAAGAAAATAAAAGAAAAAATATCGTATCGGGAAAAAATAAAAGACCCGGTTGCTTTCTTAAGCAAAGTTCTGGAATCTTACAAAAAAGTAGAGTTCAACGAAGAGATTCTGTAATTAATCCCTTTAAAAGTAAAAAATTTCATGTAATCAATTACATATTTTATTTAACTAATTATGTGATTTATTACATAAAAAATATTTAAAATATGTTTTGTATTACATAAATATTTAATAAATTTGTGTGATAAATAACATAAAAATTCAATTTGAGGCCTATGGATTCCTTATGGAAAGAATTTGAGTTTTATTATGGGCTGATTCGATCTGCCGACAGCGGTTTTCGCCGTTTTTCATACGATACTATTGATTGGTCGCAGCGTCTTATTGAACTCAGGGGTTCACGGGGTGTGGGCAAGACCACCCTTTTGCTGCAAAAGGCACAGGAACTCTATCAGCGACGGCCCCGCCAGGTGCTGTACCTTTCCCTGGATGATCCGTTATTTTACCGGCATACTTTATCGGATGCGGCCAGGGAATTCTATCGGATGGGGGGAAAGTGGCTGTTCCTGGATGAAGTGCATAAATATCCGCATCATCTCGGAAAAGCCGACTGGTCGGTGG
Source organism: Bacteroidia bacterium (assembly GCA_026415195.1). GTDB lineage: Bacteria > Bacteroidota > Bacteroidia > B-17B0 > Aurantibacillaceae > JAOAHO01. The sequence goes on from JAOAHO010000050.1 coordinate 13,834, forward strand.
AAATAAAAAATATCTATGACCAACTCAGGGAACTGCATATCATCTATACGGGTTCTTCCATGCTTGCACTTCAGAAAGGCAACGGCGACCTGAGCCGCAGAAAAATCTCTTATCGCCTTCCGGGGCTTTCCTTTCGGGAATACCTGAATTTTACGGGAGAGGGTAACTTTGAGCCGGTTACGATTCAGGAAATATTAAAACATCATGAACGCCTGGCAGGACAAATTTCAAAAAAAATAAAAATCCTCTACCATTTCCGCCAATATTTAAAACACGGCTACTATCCTTACTTTAAGGAAGGAGAGGAGCATTATGTCATGAAAATGAAGCAGGTCATTTCCGCCATTTTAGAGTCGGATGTGCCTTCGATTTCCGAAACAGGGGGTGAAGCAGTGGCTCGCATGAAAATGTTGTTGGGCGTTTTGGCTTCATCGGTGCCGTTTAAGCCCAATTTATCGGAAATCTCAAGGCAACTGTACATAACGGATCTTAGGACTTTATACCGTTATTTATCGGTTCTGCAGGAAGCTGAATTGATTAAAATGATACATGCGCATAAGAGCGGACTGAAACTTTTGCAAAAACCCGAAAAAATTTACCTGCATCATCCCAACCTCATGTTTGCCTGGCCAGGCCTTATGCCCGACACGGGAACCCTGCGCGAGACCTTTTTTCTGAACCAAACATCCTACTTGCATCGTGTGAATTATTCGGATGTGGCCGATTTTTTGGTGGACGGAAAATTCCTTTTCGAAATCGGAGGAAGCAACAAAAAGCCAAGTAAAAACAAAAGTAAACCTGAATCAGCTAAAGTGTATTATGTGCTGGATGATATGGAAGTAGGACGGATGAATTATATTCCTTTGTGGCTTTTTGGATTTTTATATTAATGCCGTGCTTCAAAAGTAATTACGCCCCCATCAGTTCCTTTATCTGAGTAGCATGGTCTTTGGTGTTTACGTCTTTGATTACATGGATGATGGTTCCATTCTCATCGATGATAAAGGTGGTTCTGATTATTCCATCAAACGTTTTACCCATAAATTGTTTTTTACCCCACACATCATAGGCCTTAATGATATTTTTATCAGAGTCGGCAATCAGATGAAAGGGAAGATTGTATTTTTCGGCAAATTTTTTGTGTGATTCCGACGAGTCGGCACTGACGCCCACCACTTCCATGTTCAGGCTTGCCAAGTCGGCCAAACCATCTCTTAAGCTGCATGCTTCGGCAGTACAACCGGGAGTGTCGTCTTTAGGATAAAAATAAAGAATTACTTTTTTTCCCGTAAAATCGGATAATTTCACTTCATTGCCATGTTGATTGATGCCAGAGAAAAACGGGGCCTGCATGCCGGGAGTCAAAGAAGTGGAATGTGGTGTGAATTTTTCTACTGGTGTTTTGGCTTTCGGCGAAGAAGATTTTTTCTTTGGAGCACTTTTTTTAACGACCGCCGTTTTTTTGGCGTTTGCCTTTTTGGCGGACTTTATTGTTGATTTTTTTACGGCTTTGTTTTTTTGTTTTTTGACTGCTTTTTTTACTGATTTATTGCTTGCTTTTTTCGCGGGCTTTTTTTTCGCGGTTTTCTTTTTGCTTTTTGTTGCCATGGCTTGAATTTTTTGATTGCTTCAAATTTATTTGTTTTTTGAAAAAATCACAATAATTTTTAATTAAGCATTCATTACATTTCGGGTTACGGGCTGTACATACATACCTCCCATGCAGAATAAACAAGTGGTGCGCAAGGGGGATTTCTTTTTCCGGGATAATTTTCACCAGTTGGGCCTCGGCTTGTAAAGGGTTTTTGGCGTTGCGGGTTAATCCGATCCGGGCCGAAACCCTGAACACGTGGGTGTCGACGGCCAAAGCGGGTTTTTCAAACAAAACGGATTGTATGACATTGGCGGTTTTTCTACCCACACCGGGAAGGCGGATGAGCGATTTTTCATCGGAAGGGACTTGCCCTCCGAACTCCTCGTGCAGCATTTTGGCCGTGCCCCAAAGGTTTTTGGATTTGCTGTTGGGGTAACTGACGGATTTGATATAATTGAATATTTCCCCGGGAGATGACTCCGCCATGGATTTTGCATCAGGAAATCGGCGAAAAAGGGCAGGGGTGACCATGTTTACCCTTTTATCAGTGCATTGTGCGGAAAGGATAACCGCAACCAGAAGTTCGAAAGGGGTGCTGTAGTTCAATTCCGTTTGGGCATCGGGGAATTTTTTTTTCAAAGCGTCCAGGATTTGCTGAATGTTACGGGGTGCAAAACTTCGGGGCATATTGTTGTAAAATTATCCATAAATTAGGGAACCAAATGAACTTTGTTTTAGGCAATTTCACAAAAGCAATCGTAAGATGAAAAATAATTGTACCTTATCCAAAACTTTATAACCAAAATCCTTATGGGGCATAAATGCTTCCGTTTATTATCGCTATTAAAAAGTTCAATTTGTGTTTGCCTAGCCGCCAATATTTTGTTTTTTATTTCCTGCGGAAGTGAAGAACAACCGGTGAAGCCAATCGATCATCAGAAATTAAAAGAGCAATTCATTAAAGCCAACCAACATAACCTTCAAAGGGAACGCGACATCATCGAGCAATACATCAAAAATCACCTACAACCCTATCGTTATACTTCCAAAGGAATTTACATATACATGGTTAAATCCTCTGAAAAGGGTGACAGCATCAGGGCAGGCGACAGGCTTGAAGTTGATTATAAAATATTTTTGCTGGACGGCACCTTATGTTATCAATCGGAGGGGGGTAAGCCGCAGGTAATTTTGGTGGAAAAAGATCACACGGAAAGCGGCATACACCGGGGGTTGCAAATGATGAAAAAAGGCGACAGGGCCCGCATGATCATTCCCTCTTACCTGGCACACGGGCTTCTGGGCGACCTGGATAAAATTCCGCCTCAAAGCCCCATACTTGTTGATATCAGCGTTCGACAATGAGATTTGTTCTAATACTTTTAATCTTTACCATATTCTTTTCATGCGATGAACAGAAATTATCTCATGAAAAATTTGTTTGCGGATATGCTTACGAGTGGATGGCTTTTGAAAATGAAAAGGGAAGCGCTTTGCATCCCGACTCGGCGGTTGCTTATGACATAAAATTGGCAGCTTGCCGTAAACATGATGAAATCATTTGGGAACCCCGGAAAGATATCACTAATAATTTTTTGGTTATCCGTGGGGGATATTTCAGCAAATTGTTTTGTATTTTAAACCAATTTCAGGAAGGCGACAGCATCCATGTAAGTATTCCGCGAAAGGATTTTTACTCGGATCTGATGATCGAGCAGGTGCAGGAAAATTCTAAAAGGAAAGACAGTATGTACCTGAGGATTAAGATTTGCGAGGTTTTTGACAAAGCAAAATGGAAAAAATATTCCGACAGCATTGGGGGTGTAGAAAAAAGAAAAACAGACAGCATAGCTGTTTTCCACGGTTTTTTTATCGATACTTCTGGTATCATTTCCAATAAACCGTTGACTTTGAATAATTCGGTAATAAACAACCGGGAATATCGAATCTTATATGGGTGCCGGAGCCTGGATGGGATATTAT
>JAOAHO010000004.1 GCA_026415195.1 Bacteroidia bacterium
GAACTATACCATTAAGTTAAAAGCTTACGGTTGTAATAACACAGTGGACAGTATTATTAAAACTTCCTATATACAAATTAACCTGCCGCCCAACCCCACCGCATCAGGAACAAGCATTTGCCAAAATCAAAATGCCATATTGTCGGCCAGCGGAAGCGGACAAATAGCATGGTATGCCACATCGACAGCAGTTACCCCTTTGTCGATCGGGAATACATATACCACACCCAACCTTTCATCCAACACCACATATTATGTGGTTAACCAACTGACCAACACCCCTGTTTCGGGCGGTATTCCGAGTAATACGGCCACCGGTACCGGTGGGGGATTTTTAAACAACCCTGCCCATTATTTAATTTTTGATGTCGTTCAACCTTGTGTGCTTGTATCGGTGAACGTCTATGCTCAATCAGCGCAAACAAGGACCTTTGAACTTCGAAACAGTTCCAATGTGGTTTTGGCAAGCTGGGTGTTCACTTTAAATGCCGGATTAAATACGCTTAACCTTAATCATAATCTGAGTTTGGGAACGTCTTATCAGTTAGGATTAAACTCCGCTTCAACCGGATCTTTATACAGAACCAATAGTGGAGTATCTTATCCATATAATATCAGCGGCGGCATAAATATTACCGGAAGCAGCGCGGGAAGCGGATTTTATTATTGGTTTTATAACTGGGTGGTTCAAAAAGCGCCTTGTAAAAGCAATGCTGTCCCCGTAACGGTAACCGTCAACCCTGTCGGTACAGCCACCGTTACCGCATCTTCCAATCAGGTTTGCGTTGGTGGATCGCCGGTCAATCTTTCTGCCAACCCCGCGGGCGGAACTTTCAGCGGAACTTCCGTATCCGGTAATCAGTTTATTGTTCCTTCAGTTCCGGGCACATATACTGTCAGTTACTTACCGTCCAATTCCTGTACCTCACCCGGCCAAACTACTATCCAGGTCCATCCGCTACCCAATGTTTCGGCTTCAGCATCTCAGACATTCGTGTGCACCACTGACGCCCCCGTAACTTTAAGCGGAACGCCAAGCGGCGGAATATTCAGCGGTCCGGGCGTAACAGGCAATACATTTAATCCCGGTATAGGTGCAGGAACTTATACATTAACCTATGCATATACTGATGCAAATACGTGCTCAAATACTGCCAATATTCAAATTGTGGTTAACAGTTGTTTGGGCTTGATTAACTTTGAACAAACCGAATCTGTTATCCTTAGCCCAAATCCCTTTGAGCATTTAATTACCATTTCCAATCAAACCTCACTTCCCTTAACCCTAAATGTTTATGATGCATGTGGAAAAATAATTTATAATGAAATCATCCCTTCATTCAAAATTAAGCATATCCAAACCTCGGAATGGAGCAAAGGGATCTATTTGTTTGAATGGAAAACCAATGATAAAATTCATCATACCAAATGTGTTAAGGAATAATTTATGCCTGCCGTTTAACATTATTTATTCTATTGCTCCTTTTAGGGAAAAACCTTGCTGATACTTTTTCGTAATTTTATTGCATGAAAAAATTCCTGCAGGGTAAGTTCTTCCGTGCTATTTGGTCGGGAGCGCTGATGGCTTTAATTTATTTTATCTGCCCCGATTGCTTTGATAAAACAACCCTTTTAATCCTTTTGGCTTTGGAATGGCTGCTGATAAACTTTTCCGGCATTTACGGAAACCGGGCTTGGCTGATTTGGTCGGTTCGAATCCTGACGGGCGGCCTGTTCATTTTTTCCGGATTCATCAAAGCCAACGACCCGGTGGGTTTTTCCTATAAACTGGAAGAATATTTTGAAGTATTCAAGAACGACACCGGCATTGGATTACTCGATTGGATGGCACATGGTGCACTTTTCTTTTCGATTTTCATTTGTGCGCTTGAAATGGCATTGGGTTTTTTCCTGATTTTCGGATATAGGGTGCGTCTTACCCTTTGGTTGTTAATACTTCAAATCATCTTTTTCACTTTTCTTACATTCTATTCTGCCTGCTTTAATAAGGTTACCCACTGCGGATGCTTTGGCGACTTTATAAAACTCAAGCCATGGGAGTCGTTTTGGAAAGATGTTGTGCTCACTTTTTTCATCACCATTCTGTTTGGCGGAAAAGAGCAAATACGCCCCGTTACTAATCCTCTTACACTGCACACCTTGGCTGTGATTTCATTGATAGTTTCGATATGGTTCCCCATTTACACCTGGAGGCACCTGCCTGTTTTTGATTTCCGTCCTTATGCCATTGGGGAAAATATTAAAAAGAACATGGAATATCCTCCGAACTATCAACCGGCCAAATACGAAACCCGTTTTCTCTATAAAAACCTAAAAACGGGTGAAATCAAAGAATTTGACATGAGCAATTACCCGTGGCAAGATACATTGAACTGGGCACACGATTCCACCATGAACAAATTGGTTCAGGAAGAAAAGAATCCGCCCAAGATAAAGGATTTCAATTTGATGGACCTGAACGGAAACAATCTGACAGATTCTTTATTGAACTTTAAAGGTTATATGTTTTGGATTGTGATGTATGATTTAAGCAAGTCCACTTCCGACAAGGAAGTGTACTTAAAGCTGAATGATATTTACCGCCTTTCGGAAAAGGAAAAAATACCTTTTTTTGCATTGACATCATCCAATGCCGGGGAAATTGATAAATTCAAGCATGAATATCAAATTCCATGGGATTTCCTGATTTCCGATGGAACAGTGCTAAAGACCATGATCAGGAGTAATCCGGGAATTATGCTTATAAAAGCTGCAACGGTCATACATTATTGGCATTATAATGATCTGCCTTCTTTTCATGAAATCAAAGAAAAACACATGAGGTAATTTAATTGTTATTCGAATTTTCTATATTTGTATAAAATTTGAAAATGCCTTAGATTATATCTTTAAATACCTGGAAATCATGGAAGCCGGAAGTTTGACGGAAGAGAAAAAAAGCATTGTTGCCAAAATGCAGGAATTATTGGAGAAAGATCCCATAGAGGTACAAAGGGACTTTCATCGTTTGGAAAAAGAATTTAAAAAAGTATGGACAGAAATTTTTGAAGAGCAGAAAAGGGAATTTGTGGAAGGCGGTGGAAAAGCAAAGGATTTTATCTACATAAAAAAAGATGAAGACATTAAATTTGAAAACATTGCCGAAAGATTTAAGAAAAAACTGAATGAAAGGAAAGATGAAATTAACCGGGAACGTGAAAAAAACCTTGAAATAAAAAAAGACATCATTAGCCGTATCCGTTTCCTGACTTCCAACAGTGAAAATGTCGGAGCAGCATTAAAAAAACTTAATGAGCTGAATTCAGAATGGAAAGCAACCGGAGAAGTGCCGGCTGCATATTACAGAGAAATTCAAAGCGAATATCAAAAAGCGCTTGACGAATTCCATCATAACCTCCGGCTTTACCGACAATTGCAGGAGCATGATTTCAAAAGGAATTACGAGCTAAAAAAAGAAATACTGGAAAAAATCAGGGCACTTCCTGAAAAATATGCTTCCCAAGTGCGTGAAATGATGATTGCCTTTCGCAGCCTTAAAAAAGAATGGGACTCCATCGGTCCTGTCTTTCCCGATAAGTGGGAGGATTTAAAATCGGAATTCAAGCAGGCCGAAGATAAAATTGAAGAAATTTATAAGTCACATAAAGAAGAAGTTGAGAAAGAGTTAGAATTAAATGCCCAATCGAAAAAAGCCATACATGCTTTAATGGAAAAAATATTAAACGATTCGGCCGGCTTCACCTCTTCGGAAGAATGGAATAAAGCATCGGAAGAATGGATTGAACTTCAGGCTAAATGGAAAGAAATCGGACGGGTGAAAGAAGAAGAATTTGATGCGCTTTTCAAGGAACAACGCGCTTTGTCGGATGCCTTTTTTCAAAAGAAAAAAGAATTTTTCAACGAGTTGCACCGTCGCCAGGCACAAAGCCGCACTATGAAGCTGGCCTTGGTGGAAGAAGCCGAAAAATGGCAAGACAGCACCGATTGGGCCGAAGCCACCAAAAAAATTCAACAACTACAGGACAACTGGAAAAAAATTCCCGTTATTGAAAAAGACCCCGAAGAAGGAAAACTCTATGTCCGTTTCCGAAAGGCATGTCAACACTTCTTCAACCGAAAACAAGAGCACTACCAACAACTCAAATCTGCCACAGAAGAGGAAATCCAAAAACGCAAAGCCTTCCTGGAAGAAATTAAAGCGACCATCTTGCCAACTGACAAATCACAAGCCATTCAGCAGATCAAAGCCTGGGAAGAAACATGGAATTCCCTTGGAAATGCGCGCTGCGATGAAAAAAAAGAATTAATCGACGAATTTCATAAGTTCATCCGCACTGCCCAAAGCAGCCTTCAACTCAGCAAATCGGAAATGCATGCTTTGAAATTTGAAAGCCGTTTGAAGCAAGCCCTGACCTCGGCTGACCCGGAAGATTTCTTTAAAAAAGAGAATCACTTTCTGCGAAAGCAATATGATGAAGTGAAGCAGCGGCTCATGACTTATGAAAACAATAAAGCATTCTTTCGCCATGCCAAAGCCGACAACCCCATGTTGAAAGAATTAAATGAAAAAATTGCCCACGAAACCAACTTGTTGAACGAAATCGAAAAGAAAAGAAAAACACTTAAAAAAGCCTGGGACGATTTTAAAAACAGCATAAGTCAGAGCATACAAGGTGAAAGTTCGTCCGAAAAAACAAGTAGCCATCAGGCGGCAGACACCCCTAACTAAAATAATCATATTAACATATAGCCCTTAAAATATCCGTAAATACCAAAATATTCCGGTGGTACAAAACTTGCACAATGAATTAAAATAATTTGCGTTTGATTATCAATTGATGCGGGCTATTTTGATTTTGTTCTTAATCGGTTTTATCGGCACCAATGCCCAATCACAAAAGCGTCATTTCAGGCAACATGAGGTGGGCCTGCTTGGTGGTTTTTCCTATTATATCGGCGATATCAACCCTTATTTTCATTCCCGATATCCCCGCCTGGCAGGTACTCTTTTTTACCGTTTTTGTCCTCACTATCGTTATGCCTTTCGTGCAGGCTTCTCAGCAGGTAGTTTGTATGCCTCCGACAAAGATTTTAATAACCCCCTGCAGCAACAACGAAATCTGAATTTTAAATCTTCCCTGTATGAGTTTTCCATAAATGCCGAATTTAATTTTGTAGATTACCGCCTGGGGCATCCGAAGCACATCATGTCGTTTTACACCTTCCTAGGTGCAGGCGGATTTTATTTTCGCCCGAAAGGAAACATCGGCAAGGGTTGGCGTTCCCTACCCGAATTAAAAACCGAGGGCAGGTCTTATTCCCTTTTTCAGTTTTGCATTCCATTCGGCATCGGCTTCAAATGGACGGTTTCGGATTTTATTGGTTTTCATGTGGAATGGGGGCCAAGGAAAACCTTTACCGATTATCTTGACGATGTAAGCCAGAATTATCCCATGAACTTAACCATCGGCCCTGAAGCTACAGAACAACACCTATATTCCTTCCGCAGCCGAGATTTTTTTGAAGCACGCGGCACCATGCGCGGTAACCCTCGCACCAAGGACTGGTATTTTATCTATGGATTTGGCATCAATATACGCCTGCCGGCAAAAGATCCGGCGTGCCATGGAATGTCATATTAGTAAATCATTATCTTTTATATTCAATATTTAAATTGAAAAAATATTTTGGTTTTTTGGGTATGGGAACAAATTCAGCCGATAATGGCTTTAAAATGTATATGGCGCAAAGGGTATTCGACACCCTGTAAACATGCTTTCTTTTCTCTTCCGGAATACCTTCCAGAATTCCTGCCAATACCTCCCAACGAAATCCCTCGTTTCCATGACCGGCATCGTGCCAAACGATGGCAGAATTCTCGTTTTTAAGCAAACCGAAAACTTTTCGCGTATCGTTTAACACCCCTTCATAGCTGTGATCACCGTCAACAAAAATCAAATCGAATTTCTTATTGAGTTTTGTAAAATCAAAAGTTAAAGAATTCTGCATAATTCTTTTCAAATTCGGAATGGAATCTAATAATAAACCATCTTGTTCAATGGCGTTTTCCGAATACCCCAAGGCTCGCATTTCATCTTTCGATAAGCTCACAGAAACACATTCTGAACAATATGGAGCAACATTCCACAAACTTTCTCCCCTCCAACTTCCGATTTCAAGATAAGCAGGATTATCCATACTTCGGGCCAGCATTTGTAATAAGGCAATATCTAAAGGTGGTGAAGTTCCGTCTAAAAAGGTGTATGCTTCAATCCTGGCATTAAGTTCAGGCACTAAATCCTTTAATTCAATCGTAGGTATTCCATTCGGGTATCCCAAACGCGCAACTTTTTCTTTTGCTTTTTGTGCTTCGATAAAATGAAATAAAATCTTCAAAAAAACTTTGAAATATTTTATGACAAAACAGGGAAAAAGGATAATGGCGCCGATTTTCTTTCTCACAACACAGTTTTATGGGTCAAAAATACTATATTGTCTGAATTTTAAATTTTGAACATAATTACCTTATAAGAAATTTTTTAAAATTTAATTTAATTGACTTTCCTCAGAAAATCCCCCACCACAAATGTACTTCCGCCTACAAGGATCAGATCTTGCCTGGAAGATAATTTCATGGCTGTTTTAAAAGCCATCTGAATATCCGAACAAACCACCGTTTGATATCCATTCTTTACGAATTCTGTTGCCAGTTCCAAGGCATCCCTGCCACGTTCCACTTCAGGTCTAACCAATAAATAGACCCACGATTTAGGAAGATGCCGGAATATGGCTTCCATATCTTTTTCTTTTACCACACCAAAAATAAAATACACCTTCTTCTTTCTTAATGAACGGGCTTGTCGAACCACTTGTCTGATTCCATCTTCATTATGCCCGGTATCCAGGATTGTCAGCGGGGATTTTTTTACCACCTGCCAGCGCCCCATCAGGCCTGTGTTTTCCGTGATTCTTTCCAGTCCTTTTTTTATTGTTTTTTCATTAATACCATACTCCATCTCCGACAAAAGTTCAGTTGTTTTCAATACTCCGGGAATGTTTTTCTTTTGATATTGCCCCCCAAGGCCAACCAAAAACTTTAATGTTTTGTTTTTATTTTTTATGAAGGCAATATTTTTATTTTTAAAGGGGACTAATTTCTGAACCTTAAATTCCCGGTCGGCAAAAAAGATTGGAGCATGCTCTTTTTTTGCTTTCTCTTCAAAAACCTTATATACTTCCTTTTGCCTGATGCTGACAACAACAGGAACATTTTTTTTTATGATTCCGGCTTTTTCGGCAGCAATTTTCGGTAGGGTGTCTCCAAGGAACTCTTTGTGATCAAAGGAAATGGAAGTAATAACTGATATTTTCGGGACGATAATGTTGGTTGAATCGAGGCGCCCTCCCATTCCAACTTCAATCACGCTGATGTCGCAATTTTGTTTCTTAAACCACCAAAAAGCCAGGGCAGTGGTCCATTCAAAAAAGCTGGGGTTAATGCTTTCTACTTCTTTCCTGTATTTTTCCACAAACTGTGCAACGGCACTGCGGGGTATCATTTTACCATTGACTTTAATCCGCTCCCTGAAGTCCACTAAATGAGGTGAGGTAAAAAGCCCCGTCTTGTATCCCGACTCCATGAGGATGGATGCCAGCATGTGGGATGTGCTTCCTTTGCCATTGGTGCCGGCCACATGAATGTATTGCCCGCCTTCATGCGGCATACCCAGAATTCTCATCAATTCCAGGATATTACCGAGTCCGGGTTTGTATGCAGGTGGGCCCGTACGTTGAAACATAGGAAGCCGCGAGTACAGGAACTTAAGGGCTTCGTTATAGGTCATTAATCGAACGAGAAAACAATGGTAATGGTCCCTCTTTGTTCTTCTATTCCGTTATCGGCTTTATTGAATTTTGTAGCTAATGCAGCCTGTCGTGCTTTGGCTTTAAGCAATGCACTGTTGGTGGTAGTGCCCCGTCCGTTAGGATTGGCTTCAATGACGTTACCATCGGCATCCACCACAATTTCCACCACCACCACGCCCTCCTCCTGAGTATCCCTGGGAAGTAAGGGCGGTTTGACAATGCTTCTTCCGCGCAGGTCGAACCTCACCCCGCCACCAATGCCGGTTCCTTTACCGGGGCCCGATCCGGCTCCCTCACCAGGGCCAATGCCCCCGCCTTTTCCACCCCCCTGGCCACCACTTCCCGTTCCTCCCGGAATTCCGTTTGGATCGCCTTGCTGGCCAATGATGTCTCCTGTTCCGGAATTATTTTTTCCCTGGTTCTTCTTGAATTTTTCCGCCAGAAGTTCTGCTTCTGATTTTTGTGGTTTTTCTTCTTTGATAATTACAGGCTTATTCTTTACTTCCTCCTTTTTCTCTTCTTTATTTTCCTTCTTGTCGTCTTTTGTTATTGCTACATCCGATTCTTCGTCCGTCAGAATTTCTTCTTTCATTTCTTTGAACTCTTCTTCCGTCATGATTTGTTCTGCCTGGCCCATGTGTTGAAAATCAATATTTTCCGAACCCATATCCGCCAAGCCCAGCGCCATCATCATGCCACCACCTCCTCCCCCTTCAGGAAACGGAGGATCGGGAGTTATCAGCTTATAAAACCACAAAAACAAAAGCAGGCATGTAAAAAAAAGCGCCGTTATGATCGCCGATTGTGTTTTTTCCCTGGGACTCGAATATGAATCGGGGATATGCATGTTTTATTGTGCATTGGATGCCGAAGTGGCCAACACGGTTTTGCATTTTAGCTTATTCGCGATGGTCATGATGTCCACCTCGTCCTGAATGGTAAGATTTTTGTCGAGGTGCATGACAATGGTGGGGTCGGGCTTTCCGGCTATTTCCTTTGCCAATTCCTGTTCAAGATTTCCGAAATCAACAGAACGATTATTAATAAAAAATTTTCTTTCTTTGGTAACAGCAATGTGTACGGGTTTTTTCTGATTGTCAATGGTTTCTTTGGCTTTGGCATTGGGCAAATTCACTTTTATGGCATTGGGGCTGACCATGGTAGAGAGGATAAGGAAGAACAGCAACAGAAAGAACATGATGTCGTTCAGGGAATCGGTGCTGACTTCAGCTTCGGTATGTTTTTTTCTCAAACGCATAATTATGAATTTTAAGGTTCACTTAAAATATCAAGGAATTGCATCTGAATTTTTTCCTGATGCTGGACCATTTTATCTACTTTAGAGTTCAGCCAATGATAAAAAACAAAGGCCAGTAAACCTACCACCAAACCGGCGGCCGATGCCATCATTTTTTGGTATAAGCCAGTGGATATTACTTCAATTTCGACAGTCTTGGCCAAAGAGATATCGTAGAAAATCTTGATCACCCCTACTATAGTCCCGATAAATCCGAAAATAGGGGCAATTCTTCCGGTAATAAGCAGCACGCTTAAATTTCTTTCCAAAAGCGATATTTCATATAGCCCGGCTTGTTGCATGGCTGTCCTGATTTCCTGCAGGGGTTGCCCAACTCGCCTTACTCCCTGGGCTAACATCATGGCCTCGGGGCTTTGCTGTGCTTCACACAATTGCACTGCTCCTTTAATATCCCCTTTAGCAATGTATTCTTTTAACGAAGACACAAAACCGTCTTTGAGAGGCTTTATTTTCGCATACACCAGCATGCGTTCAATGAAAATGTACAAAGTGAGCACCAATAACAAACCCAACGGAATCATGATGGGCCCCCCTTTCATAATCATTTCCATTAACGATATGCTTACCTCGCCTCTTGCTCCTGCCGGGGTAATAACATCGCCCGTCAGGCTGTCGACCACAACCGGCGTGGTTTGTATTTGCAATAAAATGTTCATAAACTTCATCTGACTAAAATTAGAGCATTGCCCCTACTGTATCAGCATTACATTTTACGATTAATAACAATGAAATGTTGAATTCCAAAATGTGTTACACCTTTCAGCGGTCAAAACTTTGACAATAATAAGGCTTTGTATCGTTCGTAAGTAACTGAAAGTTCTTTTCTGTAAAGCATATACACCAACAACAAAAACAAAGCTTCCGTAGACAAAAAAAACAAATAACTGTAACGCGGATGCAGGAAGTAAAATATTATATTGATTATCAGGAAAAGCAAAGGTAGAAAGTTCATCTTGTAAGGATTATATTTAAACATTATACCTTGGCGGGCAAGCCAGATATGCATCAGAATTACTTGTACAATACGTGCGATGATACCGGAAACCAATGCCGCCATAATTCCATATTCGGTCGTAAAAAAATATATGCCGGATAGTTGTATGGCCGATGAAACCAAAAATATCGCCATAAGCGGATATATTTTTTTTGAATAAAGGAATGCGGCCATGTAGTAGATGCTGAGAGGACGAAATGCATACCAACAAGCCATTAGTCCGATGTAATCCAAAGCCGACATAAAATACTGCTTCACAATAAAAAACTGATACACCATTGGAACAAACACATTAAAAGCGGGCAAAATCAAGAGGTTTAATCCGGTAAATGCGTGGAAATACCGATTGTTTTCTTCCGAAGTCTGTATCCCGCTTTTTGCCCACTGGATGTAAATGGCCTGCAATACAACGGCAGTAAAGGTGTTTTGAACAAACTCAATGCCCAAATAACATTTTTGCAGAACATCATAAGCATTAAGATCCTTTTCGTTTAAATGGTGCTGAAGCAAATACCGATCTGCCTGTGACAATAGCCATGTGGCCAACAGGAACAAAAAATACGGGAAACAAAAATCCAGCATATCTTTAATTTCATGAAAGATGGTTATTCCTTTTTCACGCCTGAAGAATACGGGCTGAATTATTAAAAAAGTAATCGCCGTGCTTATAAATCTTGCCCAGATGGGGCCGGCAAGTGAATCGGCCCAATAAACTGTCCCCCAGATTCCAAGCCCTGTGGTTAAAACAAAATTAATACCGTTTATCAAAAAATGCCTGGCGGGCTTCTTTTCATACATTAAAACCTGCAATCCTGTCCGAATAGCGGAATTGAAAAACCCCGTAAGTAATGACAATATGGCCCACCCTCCAAATTCCATACCGATTTCGGATTTAAAAACCCAACGAAAAACAGATGGCCCCGATAAAATAAAAATCATGCTCCAAAAAATGCCCCATAACCATGTCCATTGACCTGTCTGATAAACAAACCAAGAGGCATAACTAACATTTTTTGCTGATAGTTCAGAATATCTTATGCCCACATAAGTATCCAAAGAAAAATTATAAAAGATCTGTACAAATAAAGAAATGCTGATATAAAATGTAAGTTGAAGAAAAATTTTAGGGGATAAATAATTCGTATAAAAAGGCAACAAAATAATCCCCGCCAATACCGGCAATGCTCCTCCCACCGTATAAACCAATGATGATTTCAGAAATGAAGGCCGTATCATTTACTTGCTTTCAAAGAAAAGAAAAACTATTTCAATTAATAACATGCTTTCATTATTTTTTTTAACTTTTCGCAATATAAAACCCATTGTAGATTTTATTGTAAGGTATCAGCAGCTTTTTTTTCCGTCAACCACTCCTGCTCGTCTATTTCTTCCATGCCTGATGTCAGCAAATCCTGCACATATAGTTTATCGGCATAGGTTATAGCTTTATGCCTGGAATATATTCTTCTTTTACCCACCACCAGAATGCTTTCCCATTCACTTTCCGACAATACTGCCGTCATGTTACCAGTTTTTTGATCTTTCAGATATACAGGGAATTTTCTTACTTTAGGGTAACCTATCATGTCATTCCTGTCAAAAGTAGCTGATTTTATTTTAAAAACCATTCATGAAAAAAATCTTCAGGATTTTGCCGTAATTTTTCCATCGCAGCGTTCGGCAAATGCCTTTAAAGAAATCTGGGCCGCGACTTCGGAAAAAACAACAAAGCCTTTGCCTCACATCCTTACCACAGAAAAATTTTTTCTTAAAGCATCAGGATTGGAGCAGGCCAATGAGTGGTTGGCGTGGAACATTTTAAGTCAAATAGTAAAAAATCATCTTCCCGAAATTCAAGACGACATTCATACTCTTGACTATTACATACCGAAAATGTTGGCCGATTTTGATGAAATCAACCGATCGTTGGTTTGTCCGGAGTTGATATTCGAAAACCTTCACAACCTGAAAACCCTAGAAAACTGGAGCTTAAATTCAGAAAAACTTTCGCCGTCGCAGGTAGAGTACCTGAATTTAATGCAAGCTTTAGGGAAAATTTACCGGGATTTTTATGATTTTCTGAAAGATAATCGCCTTAATTATGGTTCGTTCCATTTCCGTTATTTGGCAGAAAATCTGACGTTGATTTCGGAGAGCTTTGCGACTTGTCAACATTTTTTTGTGTCAGGGCTGAACGCATTAAATGCATGCGAAGAAAGAGTGTATTATGATTTATACGCAAAAGGCAAGCTTAATTTTCTGTTTGACGCCGACGAAACATTACTGAACGATCCGCATCAGGAATACGGCCTTTTTCTCAGAAAACATAAAGAAAAATTAAAAAAGGAATTCAGGTGGATTGAAAATTATTTAGGCCGTTCTGAAAAAGACATAAAAGTTATTGAAGTGGCCGGGCCTGCTGAAGAAGCTTATGAGGGAACTGAATTTATTGTAACCCATCTTTCGGAAGCCGCACAGCCAAACACAACTTCCGCTTTGGTCGTGGCTGATGAAAAATTATGGCCCTTAATGTTGCCCATGCTGAATAAGTACATCAACAATATCAATATATCTATTGAAATTCCCGTATATTACCTTGCCGGTTTTGCATCCGTACAGGCCTTATTTGAAATTATTTACCACCAACAATTCGGTACCCCTTTTAACAAAGCAGCAGACCCTTTCTTATGTTATAAAATTTGGCTGAACGACCATTCCGTAAGATCGTTATTATGTAGCGAGCATCGAGTTCGTCCTCCCAATATTGAAAATACCATCTTATATGAAAGGATAAATGAAATCAAAAACATTTTACCTCCTTTTATTACCCGCCCCCACGGTTCATTAGTTCAATTACTGGACGAAATTATTTCTTTTTTAAAATTGCCGGCCATTGCTGAATATAAAACTAAAACGGAATTGAAGTTGATTGATATGATATGCAAGTGGCTGGAAGAAGTAAAACATTACTGGAATAACTATCCGCCAAGATGGGCTAAAGAAGCTTTTTTCTGGTTAATCAGGAATTTGAACACATTAAAAGTCCCCTTGTCGTCAGAAAGCCAAAAACCCATTCAGGTTTTGGGGCTTCTGGAAAGCCGGTGCCTTGATTTCGACCGTGTGATGATTTTAGGCGTCAGGGAAGGTATACTGCCCTCGGGACTTAGAACAGATTCTTTCCTGCCCATCGAATTAAAAAGGCATTTTAAAATTCCTGTTTATTCCGACAGGGATGCCGTCTTCGCCTATCATTTTTACCGATTATTACACTCACCTCAAACCGTTCATCTGGTATATGAAAAAGGGCGCTTTGGCGAGAATCATTCACTATCAAGATTTATATTACAAATGTTTTTGGAATGGCCCGGATTAGGATTAAAGCATCGTATACAGGGAATTCGAAAGAGTCAGGTCTATAAACTTGCGGGCAAAGCCCCTATTGTCAGGCCATTTACTGAAGAAGAAATGGAGTTGTTGAAGAACGAATTCGCACAAAAAGGATTATCGTTTTCATCTTTATGGGATTTACGGAATTGCCGTTTAAAATTTTTTCTTAAAAAAATTGCCCGTTTTCAAACACCTGATGAAGTGGATGAAATGGCAGCGCCTTCTGATTTCGGAGACATCCTGCATAATGTGTTAAAAAAATTATATAGTCCGGCCCTTAAAGATGGAGTAAATGAAATTTTGAATTTACACAATGAGACAATTGAGAATTTGCTTAATGCCGCTTTCGCGGAAAAATTCGGAAATGATTTTAGGGAACATGGGGCTTATTCCCTTCAGCGCGAATTGGCCACTAAAATTATTAACCGAAGGATTAAAGCCGATATTCACGATATCCAAAGCAAAACTTTATCTAAATTGCTAATGCTTGAGAATGAAATATGTATAACAGAAGAGGCCGGAGAATTTAACGTAAAATTCAAAGGAATTATCGATCGGGTAGATTGCTTTGGAGATGTAACCCGAATCGTTGATTATAAAACCAACATATCAGCTTATGATAAATTTTTGTTTAATGATTGGGATGAAAAATACTGGCATGATGCCTACATGAAAAAATCCGTTCAATTACTTTTTTATTCCTTGTTATTGAAAAAAAGCAATTTTCAATCAAAGTCCTTAGTTGCATGTATTATGCCCCTGAATTTCCATCATGCAGAACCCAAATACATTTCCCTAAAAAATTCGGTAAACCCTTCAATACCCGAAGAATTACTAAGTGAATTTGAGGCAGGAACAATTCAATTCCTAAGCCATTTTCTGAGAAATCCGGTTATTGAACAAACGGAAACGGGTTCTAATTGTGATTTTTGCGAATTTCGATCATTTTGCCATAACAAATAAGCATTCCTGAGTTTAGACGAATATTATTATTCGAAAGCAACCGGATACTTTCGAATATTGCCGATTGTCCTCCGTCTTTTAAAGATTTTCCACCTGAATTTTGCATCGTCGTTTTGATGGTTCATGCCGGCAAAACATCAATCTGACAAAAATAAAAAATGTTTAACCTTAAAAAACAATGCGTATGATGACAAGCGTAAAAAACAGAGTACAACTCCTTGGCAATCTGGGAAAAGATCCGGAAGTTAAAACATTCAAAAACGGCAAGATGGCTAAAATTTCCCTGGCCGTTACCGAATATTACAAAACCATGAACGGTGATTTGAAAAAAGAAACTCACTGGCATACAGTGGTGTTTTGGGGAAAAAATGCAGAATTTGCCGAGAAATATCTTAAAAAAGGATCGCGTGTGCTGATTGACGGGAAAATCCGAAATTCTTCCTACGAGGACAAAGACGGGCAAAAGCGTTATGTTACCGACATCGTGGGAAATGAAATGGTGCCGCTGGATAAAAAACAAGCAGCATAATTTTGGTTAGTAATTCCATGAAACAAAAAAAGCCGGACGATTGTCCGGCTTTTTAGCTTATTGTAACTTTAGATTAGAGTTATTCAACTATAACTTTATGAGTAACCTCGTCGTTTCCGGATTTTATTTTCAGGAAATAAACGCCCCTGGTAAGATTAGAAACAGGTACCTGATTGGTATTTTCACCTACATTAAAGCTTGTTTTTTCGCTGTAAATTACCTGACCAATGAGGTTATACAGGCTTATTTCCCCTTGTCCTTCTTTGTTCATTTGGGTAACCACATTAATAAAGTTTTGTGCAGGATTTGGGTAAGCATAAGCATTTGAAATGAACCCTTTTGGTGAATTATTAATTGAACCTAAAGTACAAGAGATGCTGAAAGAAACCGTAGAATAATAATTATTAACCGGTACGGTAGACGTGTTAGTTGCATTGTAGCTTACTACCACAGGCATACGTATAAACAGCGATTGAGTGGGACATGAATTAGTGTAAGAGCTTCTGGCGCTAGTGTAATGGAAGAAAGCTTTATCTTTAACTAAGTTTCCGGTATTATCTGTAAGCTTATATCTTGGAGAGTAAAGTACGCCGGATGTTATATTCATAACTTTTGCACGTAGGTTGGGATATTGATTCCATTTAAATCCGTTGGTTGTGAAGTTTGTATCAGATTCTGCCCAGGTATAGATTAAATACTCTCCATCATTAGTTCTGGACACTTGGATTCTTGAGTCAGACACAACATCTCCCCAAGCGTTCCATGCAGCGCTTGGATCAGAACCGGTTCCAGGGCCTTCTGTAGATAAACTATCAATAATTCTGCAGGTCCAATTAGAAGATCCGTCTCCCGTAAAATCAAAAATATAAGGCCACTCATTGGTACACCATGTCCAACCATGGCTGCCATCAGTTGTGTTTGAGCAAACGGGTAGTAACCAAGTATAGCCTAAAGAGTCGGGGTGGTTTCTTGCTGTTCCAACCATAGTTCCAACAATATGAAGGTTGTTATTTTTATCAACGGTTAAATCAATACCTTCTGCGGGGGTGAAGAAGGGTATTACTAAGTTTGTGTTAGTATTGACAGGATAAATTGAATTTAACAATTTGGAATACCCAGGTTGATTGGCATTTGCATTGAAATCAATACTGTTAACTTGTGTCCAGGAAGATCCACTATTAGTAGTTTTATAGATAATGGGTTGATATCCCACATTGGAAAGCGTTTGTCCGGGCCTAGCTCCAATAAAAACAACATAACCAACAGTTCCGGCCTCATTCCATGCCATCCAGGGCTGGCCAAACATGACTTTATACCCTTGAGAATGCATAATTGTTGTCGGAATAATAGAGTCATACTTATATACCATATTACCAGCAACAATCGAACCGCTGATCAGGGCAGCGCCGCGAAGCGCTTGGGCAGCAGCACCGGATGCGTTAATATCATTGGCAATTATACCCAAGGAATAAAACACTCCATTATCCATGGATGAGAATGAATAGCGCGGAAAATCATTTTTCTTGATGATGGTATGGTATGGAGGGGTATTAGGAGCAAATACAGTAGTAGTGGGCACCACAGTTGTTCCTGCAGCACCGATTTGCTTATGGGTATAAAAACCTCCCGTCCATCCTGATCCGCTGGTTACAGGACCGGTAGCTACAACATAGGCATTGTTTAAATTAGTGTTTCCAACCGGGTTAAGAATTGAACCTTGAGGATAACGGCCCCTTTTGTCATTAGCAACTCCGGGTTCCCAAACACAAGTAGAGTCCCAAGTTGTCATATTTTTATATAAATCCACCACAATTACCCCACTTCCAGGAACGGGATAAGTGGGAGATTTTCTGTGAACAAAAGAAACAGTATTTAATTCATTGTTATAATCCAATGGCTTGGAATGGCTCACCAATGCACCAAAAATGTTTTCGGACCTGGAAATCATGGTAAACTGAGCAACGGCAGTTTGTGTGCCTGAAGTTTTTAATTCCGATGAAGACATTTGTGCATTCGAGGGAACAAAAGCCGAGTTACCGGAATATGGCTTTGCCTCTGGATCGGAACTGAATTTTAAACTGAGTTTTTCAGCGTAATTGATAATGCCCACCGGCTTGTTCTGACGGGCATTTTGTGCCGTTATGCCCGAAATGGCAATAATGGCAGCGGTTCCAAAAAGTAACTTTCTTTTCATAGCTTCCTTATTTAAAATTTATGTAAAGTTAAAGATTTTTTAAATAGTTACGGTAAATCCTTATAAAAAGTTTGCAAAAGATAAAAATAAAACATGGAAGGCTAAAAATCAGTGTAATCTGCCCGTAAATTCCAAAGATTTCATGATAATACTTTCGAGTAAAATGAATTCCTCATACCTTTTAAACACTTGATTTTCAGGGAAATAAATCAAAGCCATTCGCACAAAAACTTCTCCGTGTTTTGCCTCATTTGCCCAAAGATTATGATAAAATTTTTTCAATTCCCCTTCAGGAAGGTGCTCGTAAATAATTTTAAATCGTTCTGCGCCCCGGTTTTCAATGATAGAACCTAAAATCAAACGATCTAAAAAATGCTCATCGCGACCTTTTTTACAATGGGAAAGCAATTGCTTAACATAAAGATCTTCTTTAATTTCATGCTGCAATTGTATTCCCCTTTTTTCCATAATTTGATACACATCCCGAAAATGTTCCAGTTCCTCGAGGGCTGTGTCAATCAATGTTGGGAGGATTTCCGTGCGGTTAGGGTATTTGGCCACCAAGCTCATCGCAAAAGCCGAGGCCTTACGCTCGCAATCGGCATGATCCTGAAGAAAAAAATCAAAATTGGCCATGACGGATTTTATCCACCCCTCGGGGCTGGGCGATAATAGCGGCAAGCGGAGTTGCACAATGTAAAAGTAGGTAAATGTTCTTAAAGATTTCTAAAAAAATAATTAACTCTAATTTGAAGGCGTGTTTAACCCTCCATGTTATTTTTACATCCTGTGATTAGAATACTTGCATTAAATATTTTTTTTATTATAAATTTTTTTTCACAAACTACTTGCTTTACCGGCGCTAAAGGAATTTTTTCCAATTGCGGTTCTCCGCCAGGAGGCCAGGGATGTCAGGGAGGATGTGATCTTTCAGAATTTAGTTGGTTTGGAACTATGTGCAATGGCACCCATTTCTCTGGAGACTGCTCAAATAATCATCAAACATCCGTCACAACATTTCAAATCCCTTCCGGATGCACGGCAACTATTTCAGCAAGAGTAAGTACTCGTTGTAACGGGAACGGTTGTACAAGTTGCGGAACAAGTTGCTCTAATACAAGCCCTTCGGGTTCAGGATGCGGGGCTTCTGGTCTTGACTCGGGCGACCAACTTAGAGTGGGTGGCAATTCAACAACTCCAGTGTTTACGAGTTTCTCAGGTACCGGAACCGCAGTTTCTGGTACCATTTCAAATGCAACCGGTTATACCCTAACCGCCTCCTCATCCGGAGCACCAGGAAACGCGGGTGCAATATTAAGCTATGCCCAAACCGGAGGGACCATGTTTGTCGGAATCACGGTAAACCGAAGCGATGAAATCGTTACCTACACCATGACGGCTCCTGCCGGTTGCTGTTCCAACATACTGCCCGTAGACATTTTAAATTTCAGCGCCCGTATTACTCAAAACAATTCCATTGAACTATTTTGGCTTGCCCTGAATGAAAACAGGGTTAAATCCTATGAAATCTCCGTAAGCTATGATGGGCTTACTTTCCGCAATATCGGCATCGTTGCAGCTGAAAATAACAAAGGCATAAAGCAATATTCTTTTATCCACCACGAAAATTTCAGCCTTGCCACGTATCTTTATTATAAGCTTTCCATCATTAACCAAAATCTTACTGAGGAAAAATTCTACATTAAAGACGTTTTGTTAACGTTGGATTCTAACCCTTTATTGATTCAGCAAAATTCCGAGGGCTATGAATTTACATTAAATGGCTTTTTCCTTCATGCTCCAGCCCTTTGCATTACAGATATTACCGGGAGAGTAATGTTGCGAGAGGTTCTTAACCCCGGCAGTAAAATTTTTATTCCACATTCATCATTGCCAAAAGGGTTTTATACCGTCACCTTGGATGGCAGCAATATGAAGCCCAGAAAAATTATTGTTCCGTAAATCAATTCACACAGCTTTCATGGAAAAATAATTTTTAAGTAACCCTTGTCGTTTTTTATTAAAATCTACTTTTGTTTATATGGATGCCGGTTTGGCCAAAAACCCCGTGCAAACTTTTTGGAAAAAAATCATAAAGTTCGTTTTTTTTGTTTTGGTTTTTTTCTTGTTTTTTGTTTTACTTGCCTTGGGAATTTTGTTATTGAACGAGAATCGCATCAAATCCAAAGCCATTGAAAAGATCAACGAATACCTGAATACTCCCGTAAGCGTAAGGCCTGAAAATATTCAAATCACTTTTCTGCGCACTTTCCCCAACACCACCCTTCGCTTTCGGGAAGTGCTGATGATGGGCTCACACCCGAAACACAAAGATACTCTTGCATACTTAAGAAACATCGAATTTCATTTTTCCATTTGGAAAGTGCTTCAAAACAACATCGTCATCCACAAAATCTCCGGAGAAGGCATAAATATTAATGCCATACTCCGAAAAGACGGAAAAGAAAACTGGATTTTTTTGAAAACACAGGAAAAAGAAAATAAAAGCAGTGAAGGCAGCGCCCGGCTTGACCTGGAAAGCATCAGTTTAAAAAACGTTTTGGTGCACTATATTGATTTCATGCATCAAAATAAAATTATCGTTCGCTTCAAAGATCTAAATTCTGCTTTTACTCTTTCCGGAAGCAATATGGAGATCTTTTTAAATGCAAACGGCATGGCCGATAACATCGAAAACAAAAACAAAAGCATCATCCGACGTAAAAGCTTTTCACTAACATCGGAATTGCTAAAAGAAAAACATAACTATGCCTTGAATAAGGCCCGTTTTCGCCTGAGCGACATGAGCGTCTCGGCCAAAGGGCATTTTGTTTATGACAGCACACTTAAAAAGGCATCGGTTCAATTCTCGGGCGACCGCCTGCACCCCGAAGACATACTTTCCATCGTGGCTTATGAAAATCAAATGCTTCCCCAAACCAACGACCCATTACACATTGAGGGAAATTATGTTTTTGATCAAAACAAACATGCTTTAAGCAGTCGGTTCGAGGGACGCTCACTGAACATCAGGCATAAAGCATGGAACAGCACATTAACCGGCGTAAACCTGAAAGGATCCTTCGAATGGGGTTCACAAAAACCGGAAAACATTCGTTTATCGATTGAGACACTTGAAGGGATATGGAATGAAAAACCTTTTGCTGCCATGCTTTCATATAACAGCGCTGAACTTCCCGAACTACGCATGACATACAATGGCCAAATTCCCGTTCCCCTTTTGCTAACCCTATCCGGCAAAGACAGTTTGTTTTCCTGCAAAGGGGAATTAACGGCTTCATTAACGCTGGAGTGCCCGGCCGAACAATTCAATAAAAAAGAAATCATGTCCTCCACCAAAATCCATCTTAACCTCAAACCACGTGGATTATTATTTGAATATAAACCCATCCGTAAATCTATTAGGGTTGACTCGGGAGAAATTTTCTCGGATCACCAAAGGGTGCAAATCCAAAACCTTTCCGTAAAGATGGGCGATAATGAATCGTTGATTAACGGAGAATGGAAAAAATTCATGGGTTATTTGTTCGGTAACGAGCCGCTTGAAATACAAGGCAGGTTATATTATAAGGAATGGGACATCCAATCATGGTTAGAAGAGGTGTTGCAATGGAGCATGATATCAAGTTCAGGCGCTTCAACCTCGTCTTCATCTTCCGGTTACCGCCTGAATGTCGGAGTAACTGCCGATGTGGTGAAATTTGGCGGTTTCGGGGCAAAAAATGTTTTTATGGAACTGGATTGGAAAGACCATCAGGTGTTTGCGGAAGATATTCGAATGGAATGCATGGGCGGAAGGATTTCCACAGCCGTCAGGATGGATATGGTTCAAAATCAGTATCATTTTCTTTCGGAAGGGGAATTTTCCGACATCCTGATGAACGAAGCTTTTCTTTCCTTTAACAACTTCGGGCAACAAACCCTTACCCACAAACACCTGAACGGAACCGTGAGCGGGAAATACCTTTTCAAAGGCATTTGGGATGAAAATTTCAACGTGCTGCCCGGCAGCATCCTTTCACAGGCAGAATACACCATCCGCAAAGGCCGCCTCCAAAACTTCGAACCCCTCAGGGGGCTTTCCAAATTCATTTCTATTGAAGAGTNGAACGACATCCGCTTTGACGACCTTGCCGGAAGCGTTTCGGTGGAAAATCAAAAAATCCTTATTCCCAACACTGATATTAAAAACTCAGCGCTGAACATCACGCTTAAAGGAGAACACACTTTCCAAAACACGGTGGACTATCACGTCACCCTTTTACTTTCCGAACTTTTAAGTAAAAAAAGCAAGCGCCGTGATGAATTCCTTCCCGATGAGCAAAATAAGCGCAAGGCCTTTATACGCATCTACGGGCCGATGGACAAACTACAATTCAGCATTGACAAGCAAGGCATTCGCGAAAAAATTGCGGAAGATTTTAAAAACCAAAAGTCGGAATTGAAAAAAATTTTCCAGGAGGAGTTTAAAGGCAAAAAAGACACCGCTTCCAATAATTCCAAAGCCAAATTTGAACTGGAAGATGCCCCATCCCAAAACAAAAAGCCCGATAAGCCCCCTGCATGGAAAAAGAAAAAAGAAGAAGAAGAGGATGATTATTAATAAAATGCCCTAAAAATCAAATCACGATCTTAAATTTCATTGCAGCGACATTTCTTGTCGTACCATGATGTTAGTTTTATTTTGACAATAGTATAGTGCAATTTTTCTTTTGTAACAAAAATTAAATTTTTCGTTTCGAATATTGAAAGCATGGTTGAGTTGCTATATATTCTTGCCTTTATTTGTTTTCAAGGACTTCTAATCGGGGAAGTCCAAAACACGGACGGAGTGTCTTATGCAAAAAAATTCCCCTTGCATTATGCTGCTTTGAACGGAAACATGCCATCATGCGAGAGTTTGCTTAAGAAATATCGTGTTAACAGCACTGATTCAAACGGATACACTCCGCTTATGATTGCTTCCTTTGCCGGACACACGGGAATTTGCCGCTTCCTGATAAGCAGAGGAGCAAAAATTAACATGCGGGACAAAAAGGGGCGTACGGCTCTGTACCTGACATCCGAAGAAAACAAAACCGATGTGGCTGAACTGCTTCTTTCATCAGGCGCCATTCCTGATCTTGCCGATTCTTCCGGCCAAACACCATTCATGCGGGCTTGTCTTCTGGGGCATTTCAACCTGGCAACTCTGTTACTTAAGTATGGTGCCAATATTGATTATCCTGATAAATCCGGTTGCAGTGCATTAACCCTTGCCGTGTTATGCAATAAAAAAGAATCCGTTCGATATCTGCTCAGCCGGCGAGCCGATACCGAATATTGGGATAAAGCGGGTAACACTCCGCTTATTCACGCAAGCATGCTCGGGAGATCGGATATTGCATCCTTACTTTTGGAATTCGGGGCAAAAATTAATGCTGTAAATTCTGAGGGTGAAAGCGCATTGATGCTTGCTGCAAAAGCAGGCCAAGCCGAAAGTTGCAAACTTTTAATTCGTCATAATGCGAATGTCCATCTCAAAACCGAAAAAAAATATACCGCCCTGATGTATGCGTCCATGATGGGACATACAGAAATTTGCAATCTGTTGATAAATGCGGGCGCCTCGACGGAGATTAAGAATGAAAACAAAGAAACGCCCCTGATGCTGGCAGCAATGGCAGGACACACAGAAACATGCCGCCTGCTTTTGAAAAAGATGGCCAATCCGAACGCCCTTGACATGGATAAGGTTTCGGTATTGATGCATGCCGTAAAAAACAGGCACAGGGAAGTGGCAGAGTTATTATTGAAACACAATGCTTACCTTGAATCACGCGAGGCATCATCCAAAAGAACGGCTATATTTTTTGCCATTGAAAACCATGATGACGTCATGGTGGAATTGCTCCTGAAGCATGGAGCAAATCCTAAAAAACGGGATGAATTTTTGATTGACCCACTGATGGAAGCGGCTGCAACAGGCAATGAAAAAATTTTCAAATTGGTGGCAGCACACTACCAAAACTTCAAACTCAGAAATTCCGTCGGGCAGGGGTATCTGCATTATGCCGTCATGGGTAAAAACCTGTTCATTATGGAGTATCTTATTAACAAAAGAACTGGCATCAATGCCAAAGATGACTACGGAAAAACACCATTAATGCTTGCCGTAGTTAACGATGATACGTTGACTGCAAAATTTCTTCTGGAACACGGAGCTTTTCCGGGTGTGAAGAACAACCTTGGCAGAACTGCTTTTATGTTGGCTTGTAAAAAAGGAAATATACAGATGATGAGGTTATTCATGAAATACGAGATTGATCTGGAAGACAAGGACTTAGGCGGAAACACAGCGCTCATCATTTCTACAGCTGAAGGAAAAACGGAAGCAGTGAAATTTTTATTAAAACACGGCGCCAATCCCATGGCAAAAAATAATTATGGCAAAACGGCAATTATGATTGCTAAGGCCAAAAAGTATAAAAAGATATGCGAAATGTTATCTGTGATAAAACACAATCACTATAACTGAATGACAACAAGGCATTCCTCCAAATTTCTTAATTTTTCATGTAATAACAATTAGATTTTAATTTTTGTTATTTCTTTAAAAATTTCCTTTAATTATTAGTTAGATTAAATCTAAACTACCTTATAACGACCCCTCAAATTATCGTAAGATAGAGTTGAATTCAGATAGTATTATGTGCTCAAAGAATTAAAAGTGAACATTGGTAAAATAAAAAAGTTTTTTTAATCAACAAAAACACAACATATTGATATTCAATAATTTATAATTTTTCTGTTCTTTTTTCCTCACAACGCATTTATTCATATCGTATTTACCGGTAGAAAAGAAAAAATTATGAAAACTATGAAAAAGTTTGTTTACACATTCCTGTTATTGGGCTTTGTGAAAGTGAATTCACAAATAAACTTTTGCCAGCCAACCATTAGTTTGTTGTCATCCAATGGCAGCAGCTATAACTTTATCATGAATGCTCCTGTTGGGCCTAATGCTACTTATCATTGGTTCTGGAGCGGGCCATCCAACGGAAACACATCCACAGGCAATACACCAACAATATCGTTGAACCTGACTCAGAATGGTGTATATAATGTGTGTGGATTTGCATTAGACTCTGCAGCGTGTCAGTTTTTTACAACATCATGTATAACCGTAACCGTATCGGCATCATCAAGTAATAGTTGTACAGCTTTTTTAAATATTAATGTATCGAATAATAATAATGTTTCTGCAGTAGTCAATGTTGCTCCAAACAACCCTACCACAGGAGTTTTTATTTGGTACCTGTTTGGTCCTAATACATTTTCAACCACCACCAATACCAATACACTTAATTTGAATAACCTTGCAGTTGGGGTATATGATTTATGTGTTGCACCTCAGTCGGTGGGATGCTCAAATTCTGTTTTAACCTGTATGCCATTTACCATAACATCCAACCCCAATTTTTGTCAACCCACTATTAGTGTAGTATCTTTTACCGGTACCACTTACCAGTTTTCATTAAGCGCACCGGTTAATACTAACATTGCTAATTATCAGTGGCACTGGAACGGTCCATCAAGCGGAAGTATTCAAACCGGAAATTCTAATACAGTATTACTTAACCTTTCGCCCGGCGGAGTATATTGGGTTTGCGGGTTGGCTCTCGATACTATTACTTGTCCTTCATATACAGCTTCTTGCATAAGTGTTACGGTTGGGATAACCGGGTTGGAAACCATTAAATCAAATCGTCTGCTCAGAAAATATTATCCACAGCCTGCCGAAAGCAAGCTGGTAGTTGAACTTGAAGATGCAAGCGAAGGAATATTAAAAATTTACGATGTTACTGGAACATTAGTAAAAAGCATCAAATTTGAAAAAGGAAATACTCAGGTCTTTGAAGTTGGTGACTTACAAAGTGGATTATACATATCTGAAATGGAAATGACCCATAATCGTAAATCTAATTTCAGATTCATCAAAGAATAATACTGACAAAATATTATAACACAAAACCGGATAAATCACATTAATGTGATTTATCCGGTTTTTTTAAATTTGTAAATCATATCATGCATATTCCTGAGGAAATTATTGAAGGATGTAAAGAAGGAAGACGGGAATGTCAGGAATGGCTTTATAAAAAAACATATTCTTATATGATGGGTATCTGTTTCAGATATACTTTATCAAAAGAAACTTCACAAGAAATTGTCAATGATTCTTTCTTTAAAATTCTGAAAAATATCGCCAATTATAATCCACAAATGCCTTTCAAAACATGGATGACAAAAATTGTAATAAATACGATAATTGATACATACAGGAAAAATAAAAAGAAACATGAAATATTTAATGATATATCAACATCTGAGGATTCAGAATGTTATCTTGAGCCGGTAGTTTTTAACGAAGCATTGCATAAACTTCAGGCAATTGATTTATACCGCTTATTAGACAAGTTAAATGAAATGGAAAAAACAGTTTTTAATTTGTTTGCTATTGATGGATATTCGCACAAAGAGATTGCAAACGAACTGGATTGTTCGGAAGAGGTTTCAAGGTATTACCTGAAATCAGCACGCGACAAACTTAAAAAATGGATACTCCACGATTTGCATGACAAAATTGAAGTAGTGAATTAGTGATGGCTGAAAAAAACAACATAGACGAGCTGTTCAGAAAAATATTTAAACAATCCGACGAGGATAAGCTTTTCCCACTTTCCGAAGAGGAATTTAACAAATTTTCATCTCAACTTGATGATTTCAATTTAGATAATTTTTTTTCTAAAAAGTTAGATTCATCCTTT
This sequence comes from Bacteroidia bacterium, assembly GCA_026415195.1. Lineage (GTDB taxonomy): Bacteria > Bacteroidota > Bacteroidia > B-17B0 > Aurantibacillaceae > JAOAHO01. The sequence continues at coordinate 26,104 of JAOAHO010000004.1, forward strand.
GATGTTGAACCGGAGTTAATTGATCAAAATTGGAAAAAATTTGAAATTAAATATCTTAAAAATAAATTTGGCTTCTCCAGGGTTATTCCCTTCGTTTTACTCACACTTCTTATTTCATTTTTATTGAAACTGGCCTATGATAATATCCATTACAAGGAACTAAAAAAAGAAGAAGTCCGTACTACCAATAAAATAAAAAAGTCAGATAGCTTTACATCAAAACATGCAAGTGAAAATGAGAATAAAAAAACAAATACATTAAATTTTGATCATAAAAATTTCGAAGTCGGTAGAACAAAAGAGAAACCCATGACATTAAACATAATTAACAACAAAAACATCAATAAATCGACAGCATCTAATCAAAATTATACAAAAAGTAATACAAACTATCATAATTCTGAAAATAATTTAATCAGTATAAATACCGATAAAAAGAAAAAGGAAAATTCAAGGTATAAAGATGTCAAGCAGAATGAATTTAATGAAATATTTTATAATAAAGATACAACAAATGAAAACAATTCTAAAATGTTCGAGAAAAATAATTTGTCAGTTGTCTATCCTGAAAAACTTAATCCTTCTCTGTTCTTATTCAATGTTAATATTCCCGAAGAATTGATAATTAAAGATAAGAACTTCGATTCACTGCTAAAATTATTTCCAAAAAATAACAAAAATTCATTCTATTTATTTTCTCATACTTCTATGTTTTCAGGTAATGCTTATTCTCAAAAAAATATTTTGTCGTATGGTGTATTAATCGGACATGAAAGACATATTCATAGAAATGTATTTTATCATTTTGGTATCGGAGTGAATATTATTCACAGACCTGCCGAAAATTTTGTTTATGAAAAAAACATTGAATATAGTTTTGGCAAAAAAACAGATTCTACTGTTATTCAATTGTCTCGTGCTAATTATATTTCTATTCCATTCATGTTAGGATATACTTATCAAAGATTTTCCTTTAATGCCGGCATTTCATGGGAAGTGCTTCTTAGTTCAAATGGTGAAAAAATTAAATATATACAAGAAAACGCTGATGTAAAACCAAATCTTGTCTCCCGTAATAGAATTGTTTATCTTCCCTCAGGAATAAATAATAATCATTTTATTATTTTTAGGGCTGGAGCAGAATATAAAATACACCAAAGAATTAATCTTACGATGGATTTATCATATCTGAATGGTGCTTTTATTAATATTTCAGACATTCCTTTAACTAATCACCGGATACTTGGATTGCGAGTGGGGCTTAAATACAAATTTAATAATGTCAGGTAAAACACATATTTGTCTATTTCTGTTATTATTAATATTGTTTTCCTGCAGAAAGGAAAAAATCAAAAATTTACATTCCCAGTCAACCGAAGGTTCGGTTGAGTTTTTTTTCAATGGTACGATAGATGGCACCCCATATCTGATTGAAGCAGGAAGGAATAATTATTACATGCATTCAGGTTTTTTATATGACACTTCATTAAAAACTTTTTTTCTAAATGGCATTTTTTCTGATTACCAGTGCCATACATGCCCCAGATCATTACACTTAACATTGATTGATGATACCATTAAAAACATAAACGACCAGCCCAATATTTCAAATATAATACCAGGGAATTATTATTATTACTCACCGTTTGATTCAACTCTTTCGAAACTTAAAATTAATTCTATCACATTAGATTCCATCAGCGGTTTTAATTCCTATACTTTCCTAATAAATAATAATCCTGTAGCTAATACTCCTTCTCTTAATCATACGCTTAACATCACCAACATTCCTATGGTGTTTTCACTTACATTGAATAGATATAATTCACAAGCAGGATGCCAGTCCTCCTTAACAAATACCTTTCTTGTTCAGAACGATTTATTTTATTGTAATCTGAGTGCTAAATCCTTTTCTGGGATCACTACATTCACAATAACATCTAATAAAAATACAGTTCCTGTTTCATATACGCTTCATTATGGAAACGGTCAGTTTGTGGCTTTTAATAACTATACATACACTATAGTTCATAATTATACGTACACCACTTTCACTACAAGTGTTTATCCTTATGTAATTGCTAAAGATAATTTGGGTAATATTGCTTCGTTTTCCATTCATCTTAATCCATATTCATTTACGTTCCATTGTATTCCATCCTATACTTGTCAGTTAACACCTCAATACAATAAAATCTTTAAAAATAAATTAATTATCAAATGGATTGATGAAAATCAAAATGAGTATATTTCTACGGCTAATTCTCAACCTGTAACTTCTTATTTTAATATAATATCTGTATCAGATTTTAATAACAATGAAAACGGGAACCCTACTAAGAAAATCACAGCACAGTTGAAAGTTCGCTTATATAATAAAAACAACCCTCAACAATGGAAAGAATTGCAGGGAAATTTGGCTTTTGCTGTAGCATATAAATAATTGTAAAGTTATTAGTACATAATTGAGTCAGATTTCTTAAGATAAGAAAAAACGGATAATCATTTTTTCTAAAGTAAAATGCCCTCCCTCTTTCTTCATTTTGTGTAAGCTTTTAATATTTAACAAAACTTGAGTTAACATCTTCATCTGTTAAGGTATAATATATCAACAAACATCCATAGACACCTACAACAAGGTTGCGTATAACATTATCTTCTCATTGTAAAAGCTAAGAATGTAATGAGACTGTATCAAAACTCATAAATTGACGAAAACATATTTAAATTACCATGAAAATGTTGCAAAAAAGTTTAAATGTTTTATTCCTAAGCTCTAATAATGAAAAGACTTTCATTTAATTAAATAATTTAAAATATATTTATTGAAAAACATTTAATTTTCTTTATAATCTTCTCAATTCAATAGCTTTGCAAAGAGCTTAGTTTGGTTTTTTATTCCTTAAACATTCTTATTGATGATCTTTAGTCTTTTGAATAAAAACATTTTCTAATCAATGAAAAATTTTACGGGTAATGGTATAAGCCCCGAAGCACCCTAAACCTCCTTTTACATTGGTATAAATCAACAAGGGTTCGGCAAAAGGGTTGTCGGGATCATAGTGAATTTTCATCGTTTGATGAAACCTGAAATAATCATAAGAACAATTAAGCAAACTAACGCGATATATAAAAGTGTCTTGCCCGTTTGTATAATTTTTTTCTTTAAATACATAATGCCCGCCGTCGTTTGTATGATCCGTTAATATTTGCCCAAGGCCAATCGAAAAAAACAAGGTGTCATTTGGATTCTGGTGGCTTTTGGTTCCCATTTCCATCAGGGTACGATAGTAGTTTTTCTTTCCTTTCACATCATAAAACCACGATTTTAAAAATATTCCGCTTCCATATTTGTCGGTAAAATTTTCTTTTTCCAAACCCTCCGCACTTACCAGGTCTTCAGGCACCGTGGTTTCGGCCAATGCCGTCCGGCCGTCAGGCATGATAACTTTTAATTGATAGGTTTTACCCGGCAAGATAGGGAAAGATGCCGTCGGCAGATAATACGCATCTTTTTGTGCCGAAAAAGGCAATAAGGCCTGAGAGGAAAAATCACTGATGAACACGGTAGCATTGTTTACAACATCACCAAAGTTCCCCGATGTTCCGCTTTCAACAAAAAAAGGAATTGACCAATATACCTTGGCCGAAATCTCCTTATCCTGAGGGGAAATATAGGAATAAACCACCGGAACCGGATTTGTTTTGGGTAATTTTATTTTGGCATCTTTGGTGCACGATATTAATACCATGAAAATCAACAGAATCAACCGCTTATTCATACCGCTAAAATTTGAATGTCCATGATAGGCTCGGCAAAACAGGGAAAAGTGTAACCTGCTTAAGTTCGTTTTTTTGTAATTCAGTATTGTATTCAATATAATAGAAGAACGGATTCATACGATTATAGGCATTATATATGCTGAATTCAAAAGTGCGTTCGCAGCGCTTCAGTTTTTTATGGTGCTGTATGCTCAAATCCAGGCGATGATAGGGCGCCATCCGAAACGAATTCTTCTCTCCATAGTCCACCCCTGCATGGCTATAACCAACTAAATTATAATTATTGTTGGAAGGGTAATGGTAGAGTATCGGATAAGTGGCACGGGGCAAGGTAATGGCGTTTCCGGTTCCGAATACCCATGTGCCCGAAAGTGTCAGGCGTTCATTGATTTTATATATTCCCACAACAGAAATGTCGTGACGGCGGTCGTAGCGCGGATGAAACTTTTTTCCGAAGTTCAGCGAATCAAATTGTTGCCAGGTCCAGGAAAGCGTATAACCTATCCAACCCGTAAATCTTCCTTTTTTCTTCTGCAGGAAAATTTCAACGCCGTAACTCCATCCTCTTCCCTGCACCACTTTGTCTTGCCAATCAACAAGTTCGGTGGTTTCATCGTTGTTCGTGATATCAAAGAAACTTGACCCTTCTTTATAGTTGATTACCCTGTCCATCCATTTGTAATATCCTTCTACAGAGACCAAAATATTTTTACCGATTAAATCTTTGGCTAATCCTGCTGACACCTGCTGTGAACGTTGGGGCAAAATACGTGAGGTGGCCGGAACCCACAGGTCGGTGGGCAAGCCGAGCCCGGTATTGGTTAGCAAGTGGAGGAACTGGTTCATCAAAGCATACGAGGCCTTTGCCGACATTGATCCGGTGAGCATATAACGGGCAGAAAAACGGGGCTCTGGAAAATAGAAAAATTTTCGGTTATTCATAAATACATTCATCCGAAAGCCAGGATTGATTTTGAGTTTGTCGGTAATTTCCCAATCGTCTTCAAAAAAAATTCCTGCCTCAGGGGAATGATAATCGCGCGAGCGTATGGTGAAACTTTCTTCCAGAGTGCTGGATCGTAAAACCAATGCCTGAGGATAGAAATAATGCCACACGGCCGTTGCTCCAAAGCGAATATAGTGGCGTGGTGATGGCATAAAATCAAAATTATATTTAATGCCGGCATCGCGGATTAATGAACGATAATTTAACGACCAATATTCATTTGTTTCTTTTTCGTAAGACGTGATATTCAGTTGATAATTCGTGAAAATAAAGGAAAGGTTAGAAAACAAGCGACTACTGAACAGGTGGTTCCAACGTACGGTGGCCGTGGCATTTCCCCATTGCAGGCCGGCTTTGTTTTCCGAATCCTCATAGCGGGATCGTACATAAAATTTGTCGCGGCCGAAATATCCGCTTACATAAAGGCGGTTTTTGTCGCTTATGAAATAATTGGCCTTAGCGTTCAGGTCATAAAAAAAATATCCGCCTTTTTCATTTTTGGGCATAAACGGATAAATCAGCGCATCAATATAAGTCCTTCTTCCCGATACAATAAACGACGACTTGTTTTTTTTGATGGGGCCTTCCAAGGTAAGGCGCGACGAGATAATACCGATGCCTGCTTCCCCCGCCATTTTTTCCTTGTTTCCGTCTTTCATCTGAAGGTCAATCACCGAAGATAGCCGCCCTCCGTAACGTGCGGGGAATCCGCCTTTGATAAGTTCTACGCTTTTGAGGGCATCGCCGTTGAAAACGGAAAAAAATCCAAAGAGATGATTGGCATTATACACAGGGGCCTCATCCAGTATAATTAAATTCTGATCGGGCCCGCCTCCGCGCACATAAATTCCTGCCGAACCTTCCGTGCCTTTTTGTACACCCGGTAAGAGTTGGATCACTTTCAACACATCTTTTTCCCCGAGCAAGGCCGGGATTTGTTTGATTTGTTCAACGGGTATCTCAATATGGCCCATCCTGACATCCTCGCTGATGCGCTTGTTTTCCTCTGCCGTAACTTCCACTTCTGCCAACTCCTCGGGGCCAAGTTCCACATTCAGGTGAATGTTGGTTTTCAGGTAGATTTTAGTTTTAAATGTTTTGTAGCCCGCATATATAAAATATACCTCCACACTGTCTTCGGGTAATGTAAGGGAATAAAAACCGTAAGCATTGGACGAAGCAGACAATCTTAGTTTAGGTACGTGAACGGTTACCCCGGGCAGGTTTTCCATGCTTCCTTTTTCATAAATATATCCGCTTAGGGTGTGTTTGATTTGCGGAAAATAAACACACGGTATCAAACTAAAAATTATGCTCCATATGGCATTACGCATAAAATTTTCTATCAAACGATGATCTATGCCCAATATTGTTCAAAGCTTATCTTGTTTGGACTCGCGCTTTTTCTTATAAACCCATGACGCAGCAAAAATCAAAATACCCAGCAGGGCCACTGCCGACCCCCCCCACATCAGGCCGCTTTCCGATTTCACCACCGCCAGGAACACCACCGCTACAAGTATAAGAGTGGGAATTTCATTAAATAAACGCAAGCGAAAAGATGTCTTTGAAAAAAAACCTTTTTTTTGATTTCTGTATAATTTCTCGCATCGGAGGTGATATGCCAAAAGGCCCGCCACCATCAACAGCTTCACGTGCATCCAGGGCATTTTTAAAAGGCCCGGATTTACAATCAGCATCCATACGCCAAAAATCAAAGTCCCTATGGCGCCAGGCCAAGCAATAATATACCAAAGCCGGCCCTGCATCAGCAGGAGCTGAGGGGTAAGGACGCGCCGTTCTTCCATGGGCTTATCCTGTGCCTCGCGCGTATAGACCATCAACCGAACCATATAAAACAACCCGGCAAACCAGGTAACCATGAAAACGATGTGTAGTGATTTCAAATACAGATATTCCATAGGAACAAATTAAAAGATAAATTTGCGAACCTCTATGAAACCCAAAAAAACTTCCGATTCACGCACGATTAACACCGAAGTGGTATTACCCAACGATACAAATCATCTCGGGAACCTATTCGGGGGGCGGTTAATGCAATGGATAGACATTACGGCTGCCGTGTGTGCACAACGCCATTCCGGGCGTGTGGTGGTTACGGCTGCCATCAACAATGTTTCGTTTGAAAACCCCATCAAACAAAACAGCGTAGTAACCATGGAGGCGAACATCAGCCGCGCCTTTAACAGCAGCATGGAAGTTATCGTTGATGTATTTGTGGAGGACCCCGTCACGCAAAAGAAAACCAAATGTAATGAAGCCATTCTGACTTTTGTGGCTGTGGACCAAAACGGTTCTCCGCTTCCCGTTCCGCCCCTGGAACCCGAAACCGAAGAAGAAAAAAAACGTTACGATGCCGCCTTGCGCAGAAGGCAGCTTTCATTGGTCATCGCCGGAAGAATGAAGCCCGAAGAGGCAACGGAATTAAAATCTTTGTTTGTCAAAGATTAATTTTTTCAATGTCTTGACTTTTCATGCATTTAAAATGTTTTAAAGGACACTTCTTATATCCCAATTTTGAACACGGCCTGCACCAAAGGCCTTTCACTTCCAAAATTTTACTGTCTGCAGAGGCATTGTACGGGGCCATGCCGAATTCCGGTATGGTGTTCCCCCACAGGGAATAAATCTTTTTTTGAAAAGCGGATGCCACGTGCATCAGGCCGGTGTCGGAAGTAATTACCGCGGCAGCCCTGCTCAAAATGTATGCGCTTTCATGAAAATGAATGCGGCCGCAAAGATTAATCATGTTGGGCGATCTAAGCTCCGCTAAACGTTGTGCATCCGCATGATCACCCAACAAAACAAATTGAACACGCGTGTTTTTTTGGAGTATTTTATTAATGATTTCAACAGGAATTTGTTTTGTACCGTAAGATCCGCCGGGTATTAGCGCTATATAAGGCGACAATATGCCGTATGCCGGGGGGTCTTTTATAAATATTTCGGGGATATAATATTCCAGGCCCTTGCCATCGTTGATTACGCCTATTTTTTTTGACGCTTCAAACATTCTGTCAACAATGTGTTTTTGGGGAAGAATATTTCTTGATTTTGTTAATACGGCCAGTAGCTTTCGTATATTGATTTTGTTGAGTCGTGCAACAGGGGTGAAAAGAAAGGCAGAAATTATTAGTGATTTAAAATTGTTTTGAAGATCCAAAATATAATCATAACGCTCATTTTTTAATTTTTGAATGGCATCAAACAGGTTTTCGTTAAAAGGAATTTGTTTGTCGATGTTGGGGTTTGCTTCATGTACGAATCTGAATTTCTCCCTGACCAGCAAGTGAATTTCGGCATTTAATTGTTCTTTTATGCAACGCAATACGGGAGAAATAAGAACCAAATCGCCAATGGATGAAAACCGTATGATTAGTATTTTTTTTATGTGATCTCCCAAAATTCAAAACCGAAATTACAAAAAACAAAAAACCCCGTCAGAACAACGGGGTTTTGGTTATGTAAGATTGTTTTTACTGCTTGATGATACGGAAATTTTCTTCTTTTTCATTGCCTATGATTTTCAAAATATACATTCCTTTGGCAAATTCAGTCAAATTAACTTCAACGGAGTTTTCAACGGAGATGTTTTTGTTCAAAATCACTTTGCCAGTAAGGTCTAAAACCCGCAAGGTGTTGAACCCTGTGTTGGAAATTTTCACATGGAAAAGGCCATTATTGGGGTTGGGAACAATTTGTATTCCCGAACTTAACTCATAATTCTCAAAGCCCGCGCAAGTGCTCACGACAATGGTTACAGAAGCGCTGTTGGAACATCCTGTAGAAGAGTCGGTATAAGAATACACAGGAGTGAAGGTTCCGGTGTTGGCAGGGTTAAATGAAGATCCTGTAACATTCGATCCTGTATAAACACCGCCTGCCGGGCTTCCGGTCAGGGAAATGGTAGATCCGTTTACACATGCAGTATTTTGGGCAGCAGTTAATGAAACCCCCGGCAAGGCATTAACAACGATCGTTATAGTCGCATTGTTAGAACATCCGGTGGATGCATCTGTATAAGAATAGACAGGAATAAACGTTCCGGTATTAATTGGATTAAAGGAGGATCCGCTAACGTTTGAACCCGTATAAACACCTCCTGAAGGGCTACCGTTAAGCGAGATAGTCGGGCCGTTCAAGCATGCTGTATTTTGAGCAGCAGACAAGGAAACAGAAGGAAGCGCATTAACGGTAATGGTGGCTGTTTGGTTGGCCGTACAGGTTCCGTTAGAACCGGTTACCGTGTAAACAGTAGTTACAGAAGGATTTGCAGAGATGCTGGCATTGTTTGAACCCGTATTCCATGTGTAAGATGATGCACCTGATGCTGTCAGGGTTGCGCTGTTTCCCTGACAAACGGAAGCAGAGTTTACGCTAATGGTAGGGCTGGGATTAACATTTACCTGAACGGTTCCCGATCCGGGACATCCGAATTGGTTGATGGCATTCAAGGTAAACACCGTAGAGGAAGACAGGTTGTTTGCGGCAGTAACAGATGCATTTGGAGATGATAAATTAGCAGCGGGGGTCCATGTAAATGTATTGGTCGGATTAACACCGCCGGTGATGGTAATGATATAATCTTCAGTTTCTCCAAACCCGCCTTGAGAACAAGGATCAATGTTTGTGTTAAAATACCAATTCCTAACCCTCAGCCTTGTATCGCCATTTGTCGCACCGTTAGGTACAGCAAAAGTAGCAGAAGTCGTGACGAATGATCCGGTTCCATTTATCTGAGCAATTTTTTCGCCGGCATCGGAAAGGTTTCCGTTCTGATTAAAATCAATAAATATTCCGAAATTGAATGTTCCGTTGTAAGAACCGGACTGCACGGTAATAGTATAAACTGAACCGGCATTTAATGTAGTAGTATGTAGTGATTGTGGATAAAGGGTATAGAAAGGCGTGGGCAATGGGCCGGAAGCGCTGTTGGAAAGGGTATTGAGCGCAACAAGATTTGTATAATCCCCGGAACCGCTACCGCTGCTGTAGGCGGGGATACAATAACCTACCGTATTATTGACAACGGCAGCCGAGAGCGTGGCCGAGGAACCGGAACAAATAGAAGAGGGAGTTGCGCTGATGTTCAAAGATGCAACGGTTGGCGGAGTGGCAATGGTTATAGTTGAAGCGGGGCCGCTACATCCGGCGGATGTGGTGCCAACAATTGAATATGTAGTACTTGTGCTGGGTGTTGCCACTACATTTACCCCCGTGCTTGAGGATAAAGAGGCCGCAGGGCTCCAAGTGTAACTGGCAGCGCCGGAAGCGGTCAAAGTCGGTCCATTTGGACCTCCACAATAATTAAGTGAGGTAGCTGTTACAGATATATTAGCTAAGGGGTTAACATTGAGCGTGAAAATGGGAGTAGTGGCAGTTGATCCGCTGGTTGAACAACTCGTAGTAACAATGTAATACATTGTATTAGCCATGGTTCCGGTTGATTGTGTCAACAGTGTTCCAAGGTTAGTGAAAGGACCAGAAGTTGAGGTAGATACCGCCCATTGGTATGAAATTCCTACACCGGACGATGCTCCCGTCAGTGACAATGTGGTGGATGCACCAAAGCACAAGTTGTTAGTTCCCGAAATAGTCCCGGCTGTTGGAGTGCCGCTGCATATATTACCCACAGAAGCCCATGCAAAGTATTCATCGCCGTTTATGGGCCCGGGCGAAACCGTTGCGGTTGTTCTGGAATAAAGCGTATTATTGACAATGGGGCCTGATCCTGTAGATAATGATCTTTCTGTCCATGGGCCTGACAATGATGGTGCCTGGGCAATTCGTATATCAGCCAGATCTCCTAACAGGTTGTCAAATGATGCAAAGGTGGAGTTTTCAAAAAACAGGTTTATGGCTGCATTCGGAGACAATCCGGGGCCTCCGTTGTAATTCAACCTGTAAGATAAATTACCCATAATCAAGTTAAGGGGAGCATTAACAGGTCCGCTCGGTGCATTTTCAACACTGGCTGTAATGGTTTGGGAGTTCCATGCAACCCCGTTTGAAACAATCGTCAGGGGACGTCTGATGTTGGTAGAGGGCAGGTTAGTATGAAATGCAAATCCTTTACCGATGGGGAATACCCTGTTGGTAGTTCCTGTTGCAGGAAAATTAATTCTTACAGGGCCGTCCACATAAGAACCATGTGTTCCTCCGTTAGTTCCGTTTGAAGTTACGGTGGATGGCGCTGTACCGGTAGCTCCGGCAATGTTGGTGTTCAAAACCAGGATATTTGTAGAGGTAGTTTGAATAATACCGCGAGTCAATGTTATTCCTCCTGAGGTGGCTGTTCCCACTATTAAAGGATAATTTAGCTGTACATTGTTGTGTGTGTTCATCAGGAGTGTTCCTGTTATATGCCTGTTACCGCCAATCAACTCTATTTCATTTCCGGGGATGGTTACTTGTTGTGGGAATGCAAGCCAAATTCCGTTGCTTCCAATGGGAGTAATGTAAGATATGTTTCTTGTTGTAACATTAGTATTGTTAAAAGTCGGGCTTCCTACAAATGAACCAAAGTACCTTTCAAGGGTATTAACAGCAGATGCGGGAGGGCCTCCCAATACAAGATTATTTGCCTGAACGGTTCCGGAGTGAAGCGCACAGGTGTTTGAAATGGTAAAAGTATTTAAATAATTAACTCCCAATCCTGCGGCATGTACCACAATGGGAACGCGGTTGTTAAATATTATTCCCGTTCCGCTGTAATTGTGTTGATAACCTATCCAATAAAGGGCGCCCGTAATACTGGTACCGGGTTGAAAGTTTATTACACCGTTATTTACCAAATCACCGCTGAAATACATTCTTTTTCCGGTTGTTCCGCTTCCGCTAAAGAGTGTACCGGTTGATGCCACCGATGCATTACCCATCACATGCATAAGTTGTGAAGTTGATACAGAGGAATAGGTCAGCATTCCGTTTATAGTAAGATTTTGACAACGTGCAATGTTGCAATCCACCTGAATGGTATGTCCTGCAGCAATGACAACATCATTATCAGACGTGGGGACGGTTCCGCTCGACCAATTTGCAGGATTATTCCAGCCGCCTGATGCTATTGATGTTACGGTTGTAGGAGTGAACTCCTCAACGCTAAAATCATCAATATAAACACCGTATGTTACCCACGTATTTGTAAATTCAATTCCGATTTTGGCATTGGAAACTTTGAAATCATTGGGTATTCTGATGTTAATTCTTTGCCATGGTGTGAGCGAGTTTATAGATGCAGCAGTAACATTGGGCGGTACTAATGAAATTATCCTCCAGGATACCCCCCCGTCATTAGAGGCAACAATCCTTAAAGGCACACTCGAAGACGAAGCATCAGTAAACATAAAAAATCTTACGTACGGATTTGTACTGGAGGACAGGTTTATCACCGGTGTCTCTAATCTTCTGGTACCAAAGGCATTGGTGGTAGAACCAAAATAATAGTCGTTGATATAGAGTACATTGGACCCGCTGACAGCAGCGGCCGGATATACACCTCCGGCAGCAATAGACCATGTTGCAGGCCCTATGTTTGTGTTACGCTCCCAATCTTTTTCACCGTCTGTTAATGGAATGCTTGGTTCAGGGTTTCCGTCACCCAGCAGTACTACCCTGGTTTGGGTCCAGCCGGGAGGTGCAGCCGGCGTGCCGGTAAATGCGGATTCGAAATTTTCCGTCAAATAAATTTGAGATTTTAGCGTCCAAACCATGAACGCAAAAAGCAAAGCAACTTTAAACTTCATTTTCATACGTTATTTTTAAATTGGGCAACAAAAGTAATACAAATATGTTTACGGAAGTGTTAAACAGGAAAATTACTTTTTATTTACCTTTTTGATATAGGCCTCTAGGGCCGAGGGCATATTCGGATGTTCCGGAGTGGGCGCATAAATATCCAAACGCAAACCGGCTTCATTTACGGCATTACCGGCAGCTTTACCAAATGCCGCTATACGGGTGTCGCCCTGCTTAAATCCGGGATAATTCTCTTTCAATGATTTAATTCCCGCGGGAGTGAAAAACACCAATACATCAAAATCCTTAACGTTTTTTATTTTTTCATTTACACAGGCGCTGATGGTTCTGTAGAATACCCCTTTGGTGTAATTCACTCCTATCACATCCAGCATTTCCAGTATTTTTTCGCCCCTGTGGTTTTCATTAACGGGAACCAGAAATTTTTCATTTGCATTCTTTTTAATGACATCCACTAAATCCGCCAATGACCCGTTACCGTAAAAAACTTTTCTTTTTTTGTAATTAATGAATTTCTGCAGGTAAAAAGCAGTTTGTTCGTTAATGCAGAAATATTTCATGTCTTCCGAAACCGTTACCCTGTTTTCCTGACAGATTTTAAAAAAGAATTCCAGGGCAATTTTACTGGTAAGAATTACGGCACCGTGTTCGGCAATTTCAATTTTCTGAGCACGGAATTCGGGGGGAGTTAAGGGAACCGATTTTATAAACTGACAAAATACGGGATTAAGGTTATATTTTTCGCTGAGCAGGACGTAGGGGTTCTTTTCAGATTCTTTTGGAGGCGGTTGAGATATCAAAATGTTTTTAACCCTGACAAGAGGAGGATTCGGATTTACAATCGGATCTTTTTCCTTGTTAAGGACATCATTTACCCGGCTTTTAAGTGAAACCTGTTGAGATTTTTTTGGAGCAGGATTTTTTTGAAGTTCATGATCGTTAGCGTTTGTTTTACCGTTTAAGGTTTTTTTTTCCGTTTTTTTTTCGGTCTTTTGCTTTGTATTTTTGGTGGTAGCGGCTGATTTTATTTTCGAAGCGGTCTTGGTTGTGTTTTTTTTCCCCCCCATCAGAATATGAATTTTATCAGAATATAACCCGGTAAGATTACGCCGGTGCAAATATAAAGAAAAAATATAAGATACGGGGACTTAACATGGCCCAATAAAAATAAAATCCGCTTGAATTCAACAAAAGTCCACAAAAGGGTTAAGAAAATCAATCCCGGATAATATCCTTCGGTTAATTGATTTAGATTAATGACCCAAAGAGTTAACAATAAAAAAGCAACAGACAAAATAAATAATGCGGGTTTTTCAAACAAAAAAGTTAAACTAAAAAAATCCCGAATGCCTAAAGAATAAGCTAGTAACCATACGATAAACAAATGAAACACATATGAAAATAAAAAAAAAACAAAGTTTTTAATAAATGTCAAATACAAATCATGGTTGGGTAAAGTTGTTTTCTCAACTGTTATTTTCCATAAAGCAGCACCAAAGGATGTGACAGTGGCATTGAAAATCAACGAAATGACCATTTCCCTATTGGATATTCTTAAATCGGGGAGTTTTTTTTCGTGTAATTTTAAAAAATGATTAAATTCTTTTTTAAAAGTAAACATTACGTTCAATAAAAAAAATAATAGCAAATTGAATGTCCACAACAGCGAGATGACATTCCAATAATCGGTTTTCAGTTGCGGTTCAAACATTACCGACCTAAAGAAAAAGTGCGTGAGATATTAAATCCGAATTTAACCTGCCCGTTTGCCCAGTTGCTTTTTGTTATGGAAATAAAATTGTTTTCGATGAGCCCGGAGGCATTGGTGAAAAACAAGGAAAACACGTGACCTCCCGTTTCCGCTTCAACACCAAGGGCTAAAGGCATGTTGTAATCTTTGTTTTTAAAATAAAAGGCATGGAGGTTTTGGAAATAATCCCCTATTATGGAAACCCTCTTGGTAATTTTAATCCTTGCGCCCATGCCAAGAGAGAAAAAACTGTTGGGAATTTCAGATTGATTGTGTGTGTTTATTTCCAAACGTACATAATTCCGATGAATGTAGGTAGGAAGAAGCAGCAATGAAAAACTGTTATTGATTTTGGATGCAATGATTAATTGCGAAGCGTAATTCAAGCGGTGCAATTCATTGGTAGAAAAATCTTTAATTACGCCTTCATAGATTTTTGTTGTTGGGGCATGACTGTAGCCTATGTCTCCAAAAAATGTCAGCGTTACGGGAATTTTAAAATCCGTGGTTTGTTTTAAAAACCTCCACTTTATGCATCCGTCAATTAGTTTATTCATCCTGCTTCGACCTATGCCCAAAGTAATATCATCAGTAATGCCGTAATCTAAGCTAAAACGAATGTCTTCCACTACATCGAAGCCGAACATGTTTTGAGCAGCAGCATTTAAAGGATTATTCAAGGTGTTGTCATACAGGTTTCCGAAGCGGTGGGCAATTCGGAAATCAAGATGATTTTTCTTTACCGTCTCGGTGGTTTGGGCATTTCCCAGCCTGAAGGTTTTAAAAGTGGCAAAAACGTGTTTCGGTGCCACGGGCTTGTCGCCCACCAACGCCAACAAATCTTCCTGTGCCCTGAAAGTAAAACAGAAAATCAGTAGTAAAAATATTCTGACCATGATTATTTTTTGGTAAAAGGTTCCAAGGTGCTTTTAATGGTAACATCCACTTCTTCGGCAATGTTTTTTACGTACAATGAAGGGACTTTAATATTGTAATCGGCCACTTTTACCTTAAACTTTGAGTACACCTCGATTTCTTTTCCTTTTATGTTGATTTTGGCAGGCAATATTACTTGCTTTTTAACGCCATGAATTTCCAATTCGCCCTCTACATTAACATTTTGTTCGCCTTGCCTTGAATAGTCAACATTTTCAATGATTCTACCTTTGAAAAAAGCATTCGGATATTTATCGGACTCCATATAATTTTCATTGAAGTGTTCTTCCATCAGAGCGTTTTTGAATTTGAAATTCATTATTGTTATCCGTGCCTGTACCTGATTTCCGTTAGCATTCAAAACAACAATTCCTCCTTTATTTACGGCTTCAATGTTTTCAAGTGGAGCCTCAGAAAGAAAACTGACCTCGGTAGCATTCGCCTTTGCACTATAGATTTGTGATTTATTATCGATGTAAAGCAATAAAAATAAAAAAATTGAAACGGTCTTAATTGCTTTTTTTATCATTATGCAAATTTAACAATTTCTTCACTAAAACGGGCATGGGCAATTTTTTCAACTGCTTCCGTGAATAAAAATTTTTTTGATTTAATTTTTTGTCGATATTGCAATTTACAGCAAAAGCATATATATGTTGATGTGATAATACATGCCTTAGCGGGCCGACATGATTTTCAAAGCGTGTCAATTCTCTTTTTGCGTCTTTAAGAGTTTTAAATTCTTTAAGCAAGGGCTCATACATCCCTTTCCAAATGTCTTCCTTTTCTCTTCTCTGGAAATAATAGGTGTTGTTTTTTTCTATTATATAATAAATAAAATATCTTTTATTTACATTAATCTTTTTTGTCTTTTGGGGTAATATTGATGTTTTTTGATGATTAAATGCATAACAATATTTTTGGAATGGGCATAGGTTGCAGTTCGGATTTTTTGGAGTACAACATGTGGCTCCCATTTCCATGATGGCCTGATTGTATTCGCCAGGAGAATGCTGGTCTAAAAAATAATTGGTATATTTTCTTATTTTATTTATTGTGGCTGGCAATGAAATATCATCTTTAATTCCCAAAAGCCTGGAAAAAAAGCGCAAAACGTTTCCGTCCACAACTGCCACGGGTTCATGAAATGCTATGCTCGCCACTGCCGCAGCCGTGTACTCTCCTATCCCTTTTAATTCTAAAAGTTCAACAAACTTTGCCGGTACTTTTCCCGAGTGCCATTCCATCATTTGTTTGGCTGCCTCCCGGGCATAAAGTGCCCTGCGGTAATACCCCAATCCTTCCCAAACTTTTAAAACATTATCAATATCAGAATTGGCCAAAGAACTGATATCGGGAAACTTTTTTAGAAAATTTAAATAATAAGGAATTCCCTGTTCCACCCGTGTTTGTTGAAGGATGATTTCTGAAATCCAAATCTTATACGGGTCTTTCTCCCCTCTCCAGGGCAGTTCACGTTTATTGGCATGATACCACTCCATCAACAGATGGAGAAATTTTTTTTTAGTAAGATAATGCTTCATTCACAAAAAATTCGGGGAAAAAACAAAAAAGCTCCCCCTCTTATGATTTTCCATGTAGAAAAGCCGGGATACCTAACCCATCCCTCTAATTTTCCGCTGGTAGAAAAGCAAAATTTATCCAATCCCGAGTGCTCGCTCAGGCATTCCAAACCAATCGCTAATTTTTGTCCCGGTTTTAACGGAAATTCTTCAATCATAACATCTTTTTTTCCGGGTATTTCCTTAGGCAACACTTTTATCATTCTTGACAGGATCAGGCTGTCCGGAAAATTATTCTTGATGGTATAAATGTTTATCCGCAGAAAAACCGTATCAGGGTTCAGATTCTTTAAAATTTCAAATTCCACGCCTCTTAAAAATCCGATTTTATTTTTTTTCCACTCAAGCATTGAAGCCACTTCAGCGCCTTTTCGTTTTCCGTCTGTCGACACAAACCCACCTGCTTCATTTTTTAATTTTAAAGGGGGGGTGCACATATAAACTACCCCACACGTCAACTCCACTTCCGTTAAGGTCCATGCCTCAGGTTTTAGTTTTATATCGTGCTTAATCTTATTTAGTTCGATAACCTGCGTTTTCTGTGAAAACCGGGAAGCCCATATCTTCAAGGTGTCGAAGAGTCGAGGTTCTTCAGGTGAGTAAAACAAAACACCTTTTCCTTTCTCATCTGTTAGCAAGGATCGGTTGCGGGAATAGGATATTCTGGAAAAGGGAACAGGGTCGTTGCTTAATGAGTCAACAACCTGAATGAAAATAGCTTTTTTATTTTGTGAAAATAAAAAGCATTCACACAAAAAAAAACTACAATAAAATATTTTTCCTAATGTTATCTGCAATCTCGTCAAACTCCGATTTGCTTAATTTCAACTTAGGATTTGCAAAATTACAATCGCTCATAGAATTGATGGGAATGAGATGAATGTGAGCGTGCGGAACCTCCAAACCAATAACATGTATAGATACACGATTGCAAGGAATAGTTTTTTCAATCCCTTTCGCTACTTTTTTAGCAAAAATCATTAATGAAACATAACATTCTTCCGGAAGATCAAATAGTTTGTCCACTTCAATCTTAGGAACTACAAGCGCATGTCCTTTTACTATAGGGAAAATATCCAGAAAGGCTATGTTATGATCGTCTTCGGCGAGCTTATAACACGGGATTTCTCCCCTGATGATTTTAGAAAAAACCGAAGCCATTATTTTTCAAAAGTAATTTCCAAAATTTCGAGTTGCATTAAACCCGCTGGCACTTGTACCTCCACTTTGTCGCCCTTCTTCTTTCCAAGTAGGGCTTTGGCAATAGGGGAATCAACCGAAATTTTTCCTTTTTTTAAATCAGCTTCTTTTTCTGGCACAAGGGTATATTTCAACTGGGCTCCGTTTTTAATGTTTTTGATTTTAACCGTGGTAAGGATGCTGACTTTGGAGGTGTCGATTTGGCTTTCATCAAGCACACGGGCATTGGAAATCAATTCTTTTAGTTGCGAAATTCTTAATTCAAGCATAGCCTGAGCCTCGCGGGCAGCATCATATTCGGCGTTCTCGCTCAGATCTCCTTTCTCTCTGGCTTCGGCCACTGCTTCCGTACATTTTTTCCTTTCAACGGTTTCCAGCAAATGTAATTCTTCTTTCAGCTTTTGCAAACCTTCCTGAGTGTAATAGACGGTATTGTTCATAGATATGATATTTTTTGAATTTAAAAAATTATCCCGACACAATTGTCGGGATAATGTAATGCAAATTTAATAAAAAAATTCAGAGGTTAATCCTGAAGCCAAAGTTATGAACTCCGGCAAAGGGATTGGTAAACCGATAGGAATAATCGAGTGCCACAGTAGAACCTTTTTCATTAAAAGGAAGCTCCAAAGTAACACCAGCGGCAGGGCCAGTAAAGACCGTTTCGCGTTTTTCCTTATTGAAGATTCCTTTTTCGGTATAAAGACCGGCACGGAACATTAACATTTCTTTAAATGAGTATTCTGCACCAAAAAGATAGTTATCATTCATAAAAGAATTTGAGGTAAAATTGGCGCATAGTGAAAGGCGATGGTCGGTCAACATTTTTCCGGCACTGTCTTTTTTGAAATACAGATCATAGGCAAAACCAATATTCATTTGAAGGGGCAATTCAATTCCGGCCGACCGCCTGTCGATGGTTATTTCATAGGCGCCGCTATTATTGGCTGTTTGTGTCAGGCCTTTTTGGTCCGACAAACCGTCGCCCCTGTAATACATTTTTGGCCCCCAGTTCCTAAGCGCAATTCCAATATGAATATTATCCATTTTACCGGTATGGTATTGTATTCCTGCATCGAATGCAAAACCGTTAGCCCTCAGGTTGGGAATTCCCTCTGATATCCCTTTTATGTTTATGCCTCCGAAAATGTTTTCCGAGAACTTCCGGGCATAAGATATATTCACGTTGTTAGAAGTCCAATTATATGTTCCCAAACCGCCTTCAGGCTGGTCTTCCGTGGTGATTTCAATTTTTCCGGAATTGATGGAAACAATGCCAAATCCAATAGTGGACTCTTCACCAATACCTTGTGTAAAGCCAAAGGTGTTAATACCGATTCCCGTTCCTGACAACCAGGATGTTCGGTGGTACATAACTTCAGTTTTTCTTGTAAATACAAGACCGGCTACATTGAGGTATTGTGACTCCAACCCCCTGACGCGAGCAGTATTGGCTCCCCACATTCCGGAATTCCTGGAATAGGTATTAATAAGCAGGGATGCCGCCCCTGAAGATCCCTTTCTTTCAGGGTTACCAGAAAAAGCAGGGAGGGCAAGGAAAACAACCAACAATATGCTGAATTTTTTCATAACAATGACGGATTAGTAGTTTTGTAGGTCAAGCGGACGCATTACGCAGAACCATTTCAGCGTTTTTTCTCCGATTCCCGGAGCATCTATGTGGAAAATATAAAGTCCACTGGCAATGGGTATATTATAGTCGTTTTTCAAATCCCAATCCACGTAAGGAACCCGTAAAGGCGTGTTTACATCATTGCCCGAAACAGAAGCAGGCAGATCATTAAGGCCCTTAAAGCCGTTACCCGGACGGGAATATACATCTTCAAGGCCGGAGACATCCCGCTTAATAGTTCTGATTAATGTTCCGTTCAAAGAATAAATCCTTATGGTGCATTTGTTGGGAAGGTTTGTAATCCTTACTCGGTTTTCAATTCGGTTGTTTTCATATTTCGAATATGCATAATAAGGATTAGGCACAATTTTGATTTTATCCAAAGCATTTTTTGCAATAGCATTGTCGTTCATTGCTGCTACCAGTTCATGTGTATTAAAGTTGTAAAGCGGGAAGTTGTTGTTTTTAGGATTGGAAGAAGTATAACTTGGCAAATGGGTATAATTGAATATGGCAAACAACTTATTAACTCCGGAAGTAGCAGTTCCGTTAATGGATTTGTTATTTAGTAAATTTTGTCCTGTGGTTCTTATCATTCCAGCATACCCGTAACGATAGGGTTTTGCTACATTTATTTGAATCCTCACGTCGCAAGGCATGTTTTCAGGCTTTGTAAATTCAAAGCCTGATTTAACTCTTGGCATTGAAACCCACATAATGTCGCGCAATACCGACAATAGCGGGCTGGCAGATGAACCAGTGATGGCTGTTGTTTGCCCATTTTTTAAACGAATAAAGAATTTGCTTAATGTCTGATAAATCCTTTCACCATGGTCATATCGATTAGCCCCCATAGGTTGTCCGTCAAATTCTGGGAATTGATTAACATGGTCCACAATTTTTCCTTCCATGGAATTACCAAAGACATAAATAAAGTGTTTTCCACCAAAAGCAAAAGAATATGGACTATTTGAATTAGCAGTGGGATTGAAAATCATATCATCACCATTATTGGTTGTCTGATAACTATCCTCACCAAAAGCAATATTCAGTCGCTCTCCGGTTTCGAGGTTTATGGCATAACCCGGGAACCATCCCATACCAAAAGCAGAGATAAAGTTCGGATGATTTGGATCCGTGCTTGGAAGGGTGTCACCTGGAGCAACAGTGGAATTTCCATTTTTGTCTACCGAGCGTTTTCTTTTAGGTTCAAAGAAAAAGCATTTTGTTGAAGACAATCGCCTGTCTTCCTGCATTTCCAAAACCGGACACCTTGACCACTTAGATTTATCACGGGTAAATACAATAAGAACACTACTTAGCTTTCTTAAATCCGTATTATTGATATCAACAGTTAAATCAGAGTTAGTAACGGTGTTATAAATTGCATTGGAACCTCCGCCTTCCCTTAAATTATAGAATTTATATACATCTCCGTTTAAGCCGGGTCCGGCAAATACCCTGTTGCTGTTAACCGTAAATACTCCCTGACACAGGGGGTATGGAGCCCAAGTTCCATCCAGAATTTTTGCAAATTGTTTTTGGGGATCATAAAATGCTTTAAAAACTCTGTCATTACCGGAACCCGTAATGCCATAGGTGGCATCTTCAGATCCGCTTGTTTCGCTGGTTCCTGATCTAATCCAGTTAGCAGGAGTTCCGCCATCGGCGTCTTTCACCGGGTTAAGCCATTGCTTTGAAGGATCTTCATATTCAATAGAGGCCCCAAGTAGCGTGTTAGGCAATGGGCCGTCATATTGATCTTTTCCTAAGCTTGGGAAAACAGTGAATTTATTTAATTCCCTTTCACCCGGATCAGGAACCTGAATTACACTTATTGATATTCCTAATTCGGGGAATATAGTTTCGCCTCCCAGGCGGATTGGTGCGATGGAGTCACCAGGATTGTTAACGACATTGGGATAATAAACCTTGTTATTGGTAAGATCTTTTAATTCCCAGCTAATGCTATCTGCTTTCAAAGTGTTAATGTTAGGAACAGTAATTCCTCCGGGAGGTGTACCCGTGAAGCTGGAAATGGCTTTAGAAAGATTAGGCGTGTTCCTGGTTCTGTAGTCTACAAACCTGAATTGAAAATCAGCTGGTTTGATGTTCACAGGATCAATTACTTTGACATTTATTGGGCCTTTTCCGGCTTCATATGTGATTTCAGGAACAAAAATATTGTTGACAATCTGATTTTCCGATTCTCTGGTAAGTGTTAAAAGATTACCTCCGTTGCCTTGTCCTTCGATACGAGTAATCTTTACACCAGCTCCATAGGTGGTGTTCATTCCCACTCCATTGTATTCAATATCAACAGGATGGGGAATTGCCGTTGCTTTTTTAATTTTCCTACCTGCCAGGAATGGACGTTTTTGACCAAGGTAATTTGCGGTTTGAGTAGAATCTCCGGGAGCAACATCAGGAGCATAAGTGAAATAATTATTGTAAGCATATGCAACCGATACATAATAATAAGACCTATGATTAATTAACGCTTTAACATCGCTTGTAGCAAAGGCGTCTTGTGTTACGCGGAAAGAGTTTACTATACCATTGTCGGAGCCTTCTACCATTACTTTTCCAACATAACTGTTTGTGTTTTTATCTTTTTCAAAGTTTATGATTCGGGTAATGCCGTTTTTAATATCACATTGGAAAACAGGAACTGCTTTGGATCGATCCTGAAGATCAGCAGCCGATACATTAGGTGAATTAACCTGATAAACTATATATCCTTCAAAACGATAGTATTTATCGGGATTCCTTAAAGCTGGAAATGGTGAGTTTGGATCAGAAGGTATGCTAATATCTATTTCCTTATAATCATTGTTGTACACCCTGTAGTTATTAGAACCTTTTCTGTTGGTAAGATAAATAATGAGTTCTTTATCAAGTTCCTGAATTGTAATATCGGGAGCTTCCGGGCCATCGAGCAATTTGAAGCAATTATCAAAAAGGGCTTGTGCCTTACGGTCGGCTTCCTTCATGATGGTGATGGATCCCAAATTGTCATTTTTCTTAATGGACCGCCCCCAAGGCATTCCGAAAGTAACATTATTTACTGAACCAGGCTTAAGTGTAAATGGGCCGGCTGATTGGAGGAATCTTCTGTCGCCGGGAAGGTTACCGGCTTGGGTTTCGGTCCAACCGGTTCCGGTTACCGGATCCCCATCATAAACATAATCTACAGGCGTAACTCCGCCATAAGCAGTGCCTCCGAAAGTAAAGGGTGAGCCGTCTTTCCAGAATCCGGTCATGAAATTATAGAAATGAACTGCAATGGCAGGATTGGTTGTTTGAGGTGGGAATGGGCCGTAATTATTGTTGTAATAAGTAAACTTAGCCATTTGTATAGTTTCGCCCAATTCGTCTACCACTCCGTCTTTATCATTATCCACACCATCATTTGGATCGGCCAGCGGGCCCTTGAAAAAGTCACAGCCCAAGCTCGGAGGATAATCTCCGTAACCATTAACTCCAAACACTTTCAGTTCATCAAATCCGTCGGCATTGTATATATAACCGAGACCCAAAGAAACATCACACCCCACATAATCATCAAGGAAATAGCCAAGGTCGCAGTCATTCCAAATGGTAAAATAAGTTTTGGTAAGTGAAAAGGATGATCTGTTCCACACCTCATAACTGTAAAAGGTCATATCGTTAATTTCATCATTGGTTTTGAAAGCAAAGGCCTGTGCCCTGATTTCAACGCCTATGGGGACACCTTCAGTTTCGGAATGGATTCCTCCCTTATCGTTATATACCCACCAAAGAACATAGTCTCCGTATAGCTTTGTTTTGCAATTTCCCAAATTGTCTTTTTGGGCTAAATT
This sequence comes from Bacteroidia bacterium, assembly GCA_026415195.1. Lineage (GTDB taxonomy): Bacteria > Bacteroidota > Bacteroidia > B-17B0 > Aurantibacillaceae > JAOAHO01. The sequence goes on from JAOAHO010000004.1 coordinate 49,616, forward strand.
CTGAATATCAAATCCGGGTACCTCCTTATTTTCCGGTTCATAAATACCATTGGCATTATTGTCAATAAATGGGGCGAGATATAATGCTTGTTTTTTGCTTAGGTCCCCGTTACCGGGCCAGTTTTTGATATTATCCGTTAACGGCCCTCCGTCCAGATACTTGTCAACCTCCTCACGTGATACAGCGAAAATTTTATCGTATTTCTTACATACTTCTAGATCAACGGTTGCATTTGTAGTATCCAAAGGACCTGGCCAAAAGTCGATTCCCGACTGCCTGTAGGTCATGGCTGCTATTTTCAACTGCCCACCGGCATCCAATCCCCCAATCCATATAGCACCGGCAAAGGATGAAGAAACACCATCATTGAAATTGCTAACGGCAGGGACAATATAATAGGCATGACCGCTTCCAAAAAGGTCCCACCACATATCACCTCCGTTAAATATGATGGTGCGCACATTATTCACCCAAAGCTCTCGGCTGGCTGAAGGTGCGGGACAATCTGACATTACTTTACCCCCAACTGTTCCGAAAGAAGGGTTAGACTTCTTTGCGTTTTCAGGCTTTTTCTCGCGGGCAACGGTAATGAGCGAAAACCCGATGATGAAAAATAAAACAAATATTTTCCTTCTCATAAGCATAATATTTAAAATTCAAGTTGTAAACCCAAACGAATAACACGCGGCCTGTTATAATTGGCCGGATTATTCATTCGTATGGAATAGAGGTCCCTGAAAGAATCGGGGCTGTTAGCTGTAGCAAAAGCGGCTGCGGCCTGTGGTGAATACAGATACCCGTCATCATCAGGATTACCGGTAAAGTTATAAACATTTAATACATTACGGTTGTTCAGGAGGTTCAATACCTGCAAGTAAATATTCAGGTTAGCCTGGCGGCTTGGTTCCCCGGTTCTTTCATCTTTTTTGCCCCAGGTCAACGGAACATCTTTGTCAATTCTCAAATTGCTTCTGATATTCCACGGCAAACGGGAACCGTTAAGAGAGCCCACGATGTTTGACCTGGAATTTCCGTTCAAAGCAACAGGAACCGACCAACGGGTATAAGGTGTTCCGGATCCGATGATAAAGGTAAGATTAAAACCTACGTTTTCAAACAAGTTCAACTTTTTGTCGTCGTTTTTCCCTTTTTTGATTTGAGGGCCTTTATAATCTTTACCCGATCCGAAGCGATAGTCATAAGATAGAACAATGGTATGCCTTTGGTCAAAATCCAAAGGTTGAAGCACCCTGAGGTTGGGCTGGCCGGATGCGGCAAGGTTAGCGCCGCTGTTCAGGTTAGATCCGGAACCTTCGGCAAACTGAAGGGTATAGTTGGCTTTAATTTGAGATCCGCCAGACCTACGGAAGTCGAAAACCACAGAAAGTCCTTTTACGGTTCCAAAGTCTATATTGTCGTAGGTAATATAGGATTTAGGATATGCACCCACCACGGTTTTTTGTTGGATCATATTACGCATTTCGCGATAGAAAGCAGTTATGGTAAGGGCTGCACTTTTTCTTTTATTCAGGATTTGTGAATATCCTAACTCATAATCCACGGTTTGCTGTGGCAACAATGCACCGTTGGTAATGAAAGGAGTACTGGAGGAAGATTCAAGAAAAAGAAAATCTACGGGATTCAAGCGGTTGATGGTGTTACCCGGACGTTGGGTTAGAATATCATAGTGAGCAAAAAAATTGGCTTCTTCCGAAATGGGGAAAGAGAATGCCACGCGGGGGAGGAAATTCACAGCGGGTTTATAATCGGTAAAGCCGCCTGCCGAGAATTTTTCGTTGTAATTGGAAATGTCTTTATAAAGAGGTATCGGGCGGCCGTCTTCTGCAGCAATCAGGCGCGGATCGGAAATTTCATTTCCCTGGGCATCAAACCATTTGTCGCCCTCGCGAAATCCGGTTATGGCGTAGGAAGAACCTTTTGCAGGATTGGAAGAAACATATATGGCTGCATCTTTGGAAATGTTAGATGGAATTTTATCGGCAAAGCCTGGTGGCAGCCCGGATAGCGATTTAACATCCCCCACCCTGGCTAAATCATGAACTGCATATTTATCTTTAAGTACTTTTTGGTTTGCATCATAGTAATCGATACGTAATCCTACATTAAACTTAATGTCTTTAAAGTCAAACTTATCCATGATGTATGCTGCTCCATAAATCGGTTTGAAAGATCCGATGGGATAAAGATTTCGCCCTTTTTCGTCTTTCTTTGTCAAAAATTCGTTGATATCAATGTTGCCCCCAACTTTTTTTCCATCGTGAGTAAATCCACCATAAGCTACCAGTTGGGCACCGTCAATATTCCCTAAAAGATCGGGGGCACTGAACATGCTGATATCAAAAGTAGAAGGATCCAATTCATCGATGTTGATCCATTTGTTGTAATTAACGGGTAATCCGAGTTTTTCAAGCAGCCTTTCGGAGAATTGCGTTTGTTTTTCAGGGTTGTATTTATAATCAAAATAATAATAAGGAATTACTCCACTGAATTGACTTACCAATTGGGGATTATCCTTATCCAATTCAAGGAGGTGCTGATTTACGATTTGTCTTGCCCTGGCCCAAAGCGCCAGTGTAAGAACACTATGATAACTAAACGTGCGTTGGTCAAATTCCATTCCAATGGTAACAGCATGCTTTAAAATATCGGTGCTTAAGCTGGTTGCAATGCGGAATTGATTGAAATGCGTCCTGACGTAACTGGTAGGCATTGCACCGAAGTTGTTATATAAACTGTAAATGGATTGCGGGAAATCGCCATTCCTTAATCCGCCCAAAGCCACAATTTGGTTAAGTGAGAACAAGTTACTGCTGGTATTGCCATTGGCATCCGTAACGCTGTTTAATTCAAAAAGATGAGAGGTGTAGCGTGTAGGATCAGGATTCATTGTGGAAGGTGTGAAAATGATGGCTTGTGGTGTTGGAGAAACGTAGAGGTATGCCGGTGAACCATTAAAGTTTTCTTCATAAGCGTAGTTGTAAGCATAATCTCTTTCAAGGCGCGGTGTTTCATATTTTCCATAATATCCGTAATTAAAAAATTTATTTTTATGCCTCCTGTCCTGGGTTTTGTTGATTGACGTTTCGTAGCTTACCAAAAACCTGAAAAACGAATTCGTGAACAATCCTTGGGTTTTTTCTTTGTCGGTTGTGGGTTTGCCAAATTTTTGAGTGTAGGAAGAATAAATTCGAAATGTGTTATTGGAAGAATAGGAGTTGTTTTCGTAATTAAAAATCTGATTTCCCAGACTCGCGTTATATGCACCGGTATATTCATAAAATGCTCCTGCAGAAATATTGGAGTTTTCGATGGGAGAATAATCCAATTTGCCGTTAAAACTTAACGTTCTGAGTGAAGCGTTCAGGCGTGTTTTTCTTTTTTCCATGTCGCTAAGGCGAACGTATTCTGATGTACGGACATATCCTGTTCCGGAAGGCGACTTTTTCAACGGGGCATCTTTAATTTCCTTAAGTTTCTCGGGCTTCAATACGTAAATAGGAACAAAAGATGGGTTGGGCTCTTTTTCATAAGTACCTTGGCCTGAAAGGAAAAAACCGAGTTTTGTCCTTCTGTTTCCGCTGGAATCGGGTTTTGATTTCAGTAGCGGACCTCCAAGGCTAAATCCAAGCAAGTTATATCCGTAAGCATCCGTCAGTTGTGATGTTATGGCTTCTACGCCTCCAAAAAACCTGGACTGAGGCCCCCGTGTCGTAACGGAAATGGCCCCTGAGGTAAGGTCACCGTACATTGCGGGAACCCCGCCGGTAATAACATTTAATTGTTCAATTGATTGCTGGGGAAGATTCAATGAACCAATTATTTTTATTCCATCAACAAAATAAGTGGTCGTACCCGTTCTTCCGCCTCTCACATTCAAACTCCCTCCTTCATCTTTTTGATATACACCTGCCGTCGTAGCAGCCACGGAATTAACATCTTTTGAAGCCAGATTTTGATAGCTTTCACGATCCACGGTTTGTCCGGACTTAGTGTCCGGATCAACCAGAGGAACGGAATATTCCACAATTTCAACTTCTTGTAGCGATTGTCCTTCCGAAACGTTCATGTTTAAGGTAACATATGCCGTTTTACCTTCACCCACCAAAATATTAGATACCTCAACGGGTTTATATCCAACATAAACGCCTTTTACAGAATATTTTCCCGGAGCAAGAGGCTTCACCACCGCTTCTCCGTCAATATCCGTAGTTCCCACTCCCACCTGAACACCATCGCGGTAAACCACCACATTCGCAAAGGAAATGGCTTCCTTGGTGCTTTTATCAATCATTTTTATACGGATGGCCCCGTCATTATTCTGCGCTAAAAAAGCAGTTACTAAGAACAGGGGGGCAAAAAACAATAATATTTTTTTCATATTCATGATGGCACTTAATGATTTTTAAATCAAATGTTAAGAATTTAAAAATACAACGAGTTTTACAAACCACAAAAATTTTGTTAAAAAATTTAGTCAGATTATTGAAAATCAGCAATTTATATTTTGTTTTCATGAATTATTCTTTTCCGGTTATTGATTTTTTTAATATCATTTTACGATGAAGCTTTTTTCTTAGTTACTTCTACAGCGCCATAAACTTGTTTTTTTATTTGTTACTTTGTGCGCATCATCCCAGAATCATGAAAAAAAATATTACAATTCTTTTTTTGTTAGCCGTTGCTTCGATGGCACAAGCGCCTTACAGGGAAACAACCCCCAAAGTGAACGACCTGATTCACACCCGGCTGGAAGTATCGTTTGATTGGGCCAACGCCCGCCTGAATGGTAAAGCCCAACTGGTGCTTAAGCCTCATTTTTACCCTACTGATATTTGTTATTTAAACGCTCGGGGCATGGAAATAAAAAACGTTAGCGTCAGCATTCCCATGCTTGATAAAAACAAAAAAAATATTTCCAAAACTTTTTCCCCGTCCTTTGTTTATGAAAACGACTCTTTAAAAATTCCACTAGGGCAATCCTTACCATCAACTCAATATTATACGGTGAATGTGGAGTACGTAGCCAAACCCAATGAATTGAAAACCGGGGGAAGCGCCGCCATCCGCAGCGATAAAGGGCTTTATTTTATTAATCCAAGCGGAGCCAATCCCTACAAAATGCCCCAAATCTGGACTCAGGGCGAAACCCAATCAAATTCTGTTTGGTTCCCAACCATCGACAGCCCTAATGAAAAAACCACACAGGAAATTTTCATTACCGTTGACAAAAAATATACAACACTGAGTAACGGCGTTCTGGTGCGTTCAACGCTTAATCCTAACGGCACCCGAACCGATTACTGGAAAATGGATTTGCCGCACTCGCCTTATTTATTCATGATGGCCGTGGGGGAATTTGTAAAAATAACCGACAGTCCCTGGAAAGGCAAAGAAATAAGTTACTACGTTGAAAAAGATTATGAGAAATATGCCAAACAATATTTTGCGAACACAAAGGAAATGATTGAGTTCTATTCCAAAATTCTGAGTTTTGAATACCCCTGGCCAAAATATGCCCAGGTTGTAGTAAGGGATTATGTTAGCGGAGCAATGGAAAATACCTCAGCCACCCTTCACGGGGATTTTATGATTTACGCCGGGGCACGCGACTTGCTGGAACAAAACAAAGGGGAAGCCGTCATTGCACATGAATTATTCCATCAATGGTTTGGAGATGTGGTAACGTGTGAGAGTTGGTCGAACCTGCCGCTGAATGAGAGCTTTGCCACCTACGGCGAATACTTGTGGTACGAATATAAATTCGGAAAAGATGCCGCCGCACACCATCATTTGAAAAGCCGTAAGGGCTATATGGCCCAAGACAAACAAGTTCCCCTCATCCGTTATCACTATGAAAACCGCGAGGAAATGTTTGACGGATTCAGTTACAATAAAGGCGGCCAAATATTGCACATGCTGAGACACGCGGTGGGTGATGATGCTTTTTTCAAGTCGTTGAACGTGTATCTTAACAACCGCAAATTCCGCACTGCTGAAATTCACGACCTGCGGCTGGCATTTGAGGAAGTTACGGGCAAGGACATGAACTGGTTTTTCAACCAGTGGTTTTTTGAAAAGGGCCATCCCGTGTTGGAAGTAAAACATGAATATAAGCCTAATGAAAAAAAGATTTATTTATACGTTGAGCAAAAACAGGATTCCGCCTACCCCACTTACCGTCTTCCTGTTGATGTAGAGTATTATATTAACAACAAAAACTTTACAAAAAGAATAGAGATTGCCAAAAGAAAACAAACATTTGTTTTTGATGCAACTGCTGCGCCTGATGCGTTGGTCTTTGACCCTGACGGGGTATTGCTTGCCGAAATAAACCATGAAAAATCAGCAAAGGAATGGGCATACCAATACCTGAACTCCAAGCCTTATTTTGCGCGTTCCAATGCCTTAAGTTTTATACTTGATAACCTGAAAAACACCGAACTGCACGATGCCTATTGGGCAAGCCTTAATGATGCCCATGCATCATTAAGAAATAGGGCTTTATATAAATTACAAGACATGAAAGAAAAATATCCTGAAAGATGCAAGGCATCGCTATTGAAGGCTTTTGAGAACGATCCCGATTATTCTAACCGCGGTGACGCGCTTGAGTTGTTATTAAAACTTTTTCCGGGTAAAGAGGCCGATGAGTGGTGTCAGAAAGCGTGGAGCATGGGTGGAACAACGCTGGTCAATAATGTACTGAAGCACTATTCCAATGAAAACCTAGAAAAAGCCTACACGCTGGCAAAATCTATCGAAAAAGAGGAGGATTCCAAAAGCGTGTTGGTTAACATTGCCAATGTATATGCCAAAAAAGCGGAAGCTAAGGATGCGGAGTTTTTCAAAAGCAAATTCAAATATTTTTCCGACCTCGAGCTGGCTTCTTTTTTAAGCGCTTATTCGAATTTCGGAAAAAAAATTAAAGATCCATCCGTTGCCAAAAAAGTAGCCGAAGATTTTGCCGTATTTTACAAGGACGGAGGAATGTACAGCAGGGGCATGGCGAATATGGCTTTGAAAAGCATGGCAAATGCATGGAAGGCCAACGAAGAGATATATTCCCATATTAATTCGATAATAAAATAAAAAAGGCCTCAATACTTGAGGCCTATCAAAAGATATTTATGACATTAATTATTTGATGGTACAATCTACAATTACTTTGGTGTTCATAACTTCATATTCGTAATCATAACAATTGGCCTTGGCCTGCCTTTTGGTAACTTTTTTCATGGTAAATTTATCTGTAGTGTTACCAGGGGTTTCGATACATTCGCAAACACGGTCTTTTTTACAGGAAGAAAAAACCATTCCTGCAACTATGATAAGGGATAATGCTGTCTTTTTCATAGTGTTTTTTTTATTTGAGTTTACAATCAGAATTAACAGTAACTGTTCCCGATTGGGAAGGTTGTTCAAAGGTCGTGCTTATGCAATTTGCTTTTGCCCTCGACTTGCTAACGCCTTTGATGGTCCATTCGTCTTTAACATTTCCCGGTGTAACGGTACACTCACAGACATAATCCTTCTTACAAGAAGAAAGGATTGATGTAACGATTGCAATTAAAACTATTTTTTTCATAGTGGTTTGTATTATTTAATGGCACAATTTGTTGTTACAGTAATTTTATTTCCCGGGTTCATGGGATCATCTTGCTGATCGGAGGTTGAAACACATACGTCTTTAGCGGTTTTCTTTGAAACGCCTTTAATTGTTCCTTTGTATGTGATGTTGCCCGGAGAAACGGTACATTCACAAACATAGTCCTTTTTACATGAGGTGAGGGCAAAAAGAACCAAAAACCCCAAGCAAATTTTTTTCATACCTTGAATTTTTTGTGCGAATTTACATATTTTCTTTTTATTGATAAGAAAAAAGTAAAAAAATTAAGTTAATTTTATGTTACTTTTCCAAAACCTTTGGCACTAAAAAATAATCCGAGTCTTTCGAGGGTGAATTTTTTAAAGCATCATTCCTGGAAAGTTCTTCCCCAGGTACATCTTCTCTCCAGAAACATTTTCTTTCGTTCAAATAAATCAACGGTTCAATACCTTCGACATTTAATTCCCTTAATTTGTCAACAAAGGCAATCATTCTTGAAAAATCCTTTTTGATTTCTTCTTTTTCTTCACCGTTAAATCCCAGCCTTGCCAATGATGCAATGTGGTCAATAAGCGCGTCATTTATTTCCATTGAGATTCTTCAAGTTTTTTCAACATAAAATTACGAATTTGTTCCTTTATAACATCGGCATCTTTTTCGTTCATGAATTTTGTTACAATGGGTTCACCGATAAAAATTTTTGGTCTTCCCCCATGTGCTCTTGACTTCAGAAAGCCTCCGTTCTGCAGATATTTCCAGTTTTCTTTATACACCACCGGAATAATGGGCGCCTTTTCCTGAATGGCCAGGCGGAACGCCCCATCTTTAAACGGCTTAAGTTTGCCTTCGGGACTAATGGTTCCCTCGGGAAAAATGATGATATTTCTGTTTTTTCTTAATTCCTCGGCCGCTCTCACGTAAGCCCTGTGTGCATCGGAAATGCTTTTTCGGTTAACGGGAATATCCATATACTTAAAAAAATTTTTAAATAAGGGAACTTTTAACAATTCGTGCTTACCCATAAAAATAGCCGTGTGTTTACAGTAAAAAGGCACAAAAGCTATATCCAGATAGGATGAGTGATTTGCCACAATTACGGCCTTTTTAGGCCATTTGAATTTTTTTGAATAAATCACTTTCGGGAACAATCCAGAAAAATAACACGGGAAATACGCCCAAAGAATTTTCAATTTATAGGCCCGGTCAATTTTTTTCGAAATAAAACATAAGTAAAACAAAGGATAAAGAATTAAAAAAGTTAAAACAAACCAAAAGGAAAACCAGATTTTCCAAAGCACATAAAAAAACCTCACAATAACAAAGTTATAAAAACATTTTCAGCGCAAAGCGCTTCAAACTTTTCTGATAGACAATTCCTGAATAAGGTTATGTGCTCCTCCAATCTTTTCAATTACCCACAGAATATATCGAATATCCACGCATATCGTCCTATTCAAATCCTTATCGAATGAGATCTTGTGGCTCAGGGCTTCATAATTCCCATCGAACGCCAGACCGATCAGTTCTCCTTTGGCATTAATTACGGGAGATCCGGAATTACCTCCGGTTATATCATTGGTGGTGATAAAAGTTACCACAATATCGTTAAGGATTCTATCGGCATAATCTCCGAAATCTTTTTTTCTGAACAGTTCAATTTGTGTTTTCGGCATATCGAACTCCAAATCGCCCGGCTTGTACTTATCAACGGCACCTGAAAGAGTACAATAATAGTTATATTTTACGGCATCTCTGGGCGAATAGGATGCCACCTTTCCATAACTCAGACGCATCGTAAAATTAGCGTCGGGATACAGTTCTTGGCCTTGTTTTTGTTCCAATACGCCTTTAAGGTATTTTTTTCCCAGAAATGCAAGCTTGTTAGAAAAGGTCAGAAAGTGCGGGTGGATATTGGAATAATAAAAAGAGCTAAAATAATCGGCAATTTTAAATGCTAGATCTTCTTTGATTTTTTCGGTTAACTCTTTTGAGCTTAATTTAGAAAGCTCATCAGGCTTCATAAAAATGCTTTTTTCATATACTTCGTGGGCCAGTTTTTGGTAAGAAGATTTTTCTTCGGGGTTTCCGTAATTTTTTTTCAACCAAGCATAAAATTCATCAGGACGCTGCGAGGGGTCAATATCGCTAAAATATTTATGCAAAACATATGCCAGAATGTTTTTTCCTGATGCCGCATCTTCACTTTTTACAAAATTCGCATGATTGTTTTTCAACCGATTCAGTGTTTTTTCTTTATTGGCTTCATTGTTGTCGTTTATAAAATCTCTCCACCCGTTGGCGTACGATATTAACTGAGATCCCAAAACCCCTTCCAGATAGTAAACCCTAGCTTTGGCAAAAGGATACCAGTTCTTGTAGGCAGTTTCATACTCATCGAATAATTGGTAATATTCCGACTTATTATTTTTTCTGGCCCAACTCAAAAAAGCGTCTTCTTCTTTTTTCTTTTGGCTCCAAACATCATATTTAATGAGTTGCTTGCGCTCGCCATCAAAAAATTTCCAATAATTTGCTACTACCGCATAATACGAAGAGAGTTTTAATTTGACGGCTTCGTCTTTTTTCATTTCCTCCAACATCATTTTAAGACGGGCATCGCGTAATTCTACCAAATAGGGGTTTTCAATGTCTATTTTGAGCTTCACCCCATACGAGGTTTCATAGCGATTGGTTCCTCCTGGATACCCAAGGGTCATGGCAAAATCTCCCTCCTTTATTCCTTTTAATGAGATTGGGATAAAATATTTGGATTTAAGGGGCACATTCTCTTTGGCATACTCAGCGGGCTTTCCGTCGGGGGAAGTATAGACCCTGAAAACGCTGAAATCACCGGTGTGCCTTGGCCATTCCCAATTGTCGGTATCGCCGCCAAATTTACCGATACTTTCGGGGGGGGTGCCCACAAGGCGAACATCATTGTAAACTTCATATATGAACATTAAAAACTGGTTGTTTTTAAAGAAGCCCGCCGGTTTGGCTATCTGATATTTTTCAAGTTTGTATGTTTTAGTTATTTCTTCAAAAGCCAAATTAATTTTGGAAGTTAAGTTATCAGGATTAATGTCTTTGAGGTATTCGTTAACTTTTGTCGTAATATCTTCTATTTTTACCAAAAACTGAACACTTAACCCTTTTACCGGTATTTCTTCCTGTTTGGATTTAGCCCAAAAACCATCCTTCAGGTAATTATGCTCTACGCTGCTTACTTGTGCAATGGCGTCGTATCCGCAATGGTGATTAGTAAAAATCAAGCCCTCCGGGCTAACAACCTCTCCGGTGCAACCTCTTCCAAAAATCACGATGGCATCTTTTAGTGAGTTTTTATTGGCCGAATAAAGTTGTTCTTTGGTGAGTTTAAGGCCTTTTTTGACCATATCCCCATAGGTCTTGTTGCCCAACAAATAAGGCAACCACATGCCCTCATCAGCTATAAAAAAGAATGGAAAAAAGAGGAAAAAAAACGTTGTTGTAAATTTTCTGATTTTCATAACCCGCAAAAGTATGTTATCCGGTTAACATAAATATAATATTTAGACAAACAAGCTATAATACCCGTCAACCTTAAAGATTTACACCACTTTTAAAAAATAATATCAACATTCGGCCGTTTTTAAAGAAAAATAAGTTTTAAAATTAAACACAAATCCCTAAGTTTGAAACCCAAATTTTGAAATCTATGAGCGCAAACAAAAACAAAACATCCGGAGGTTTTCCGTTCATTATCTCGGCCCTGGCCATTGCTATTTGTATCGGCATAGGCTGGTTCATTTACCTGAAAGTATTGGGTTCTCCGTCAAATTTTGAAGGCGGCGACCCCGACAAGGGCCACCCTCACAACATGTTAGGCACCATGTATAAAGGGGGAGTTATCGTCCCTTTTCTTATCGGATTTTTCCTCACGGTATGGGTTTTTGCAGTGGAACGTTTTATCACCATAACAAAAGCAGCAGGTAAAGGACGAGCCGACAAATTTGTGGCTAAAATCAAAGAACTCGTGGCTGCCCATGACTTCGATGGTGCCCTTGCCGAATGCGACAAACAACAAGGCTCCCTTGCCAATGTGGTGCGAGAAGGGTTGGTGAAATACAAATTTGTAAAAGATGAACCCAACATGGATAAAGAAGCCAAGGTTCATGCTATCCAAAAAGCACTGGAAGAGGCCACAGCTCTTGAACTTCCAATGATGACCAAAAACATGGTGGTGATTTCAACGATGGCCTCCATAGGAACACTGACGGGATTGATTGGTCCGGTGGGGGGTATGATCTGTGCTTTTGCTGCTTTTGCCAATGCCGGAGCTCCCGACACTGCCGCGCTCGCTACTGGTATCTCGGAAGCGTTGGTTAATACCCTTATCGGTATCTTAACCTCTGCCTTTGCCATAATTTTCTACAACTTGTTCAGCAACAGGGTTGACCAAATCACCTATGCCATGGACGAAGCCGGATTTACCATCATTGAAGAATTTCAAACTTCCGGAAAATAATTTTGTGGAATAATTCCATTCTGCGCATCTAAAATATCAGATTATGGCAAAAAAACCATCCAAAGGCAGCGCACCGAACCTGGACATGACGCCCATGGTTGACCTGGCGTTCCTTTTGGTAACGTTTTTCATGCTTACGGCCTCATTCCGCATGGCAGAGCCGGTAACGGTGGACCCCCCCTCTTCTATCGGTAAAGTTACCCTTCCCGATAACCATATTATGGTAACAGTGGATGAAAAAGGAAGGGTGTTCTTCGGTATCAGCAACAGCACCGCAAAAATCAATGCCCTTAAAAAAATGAGTGAAAAGTATGGCGTTCCTTTCACCGAACAACAAATAAAAAAATTCGGAGGATTATCCAGCATCGGGGTTGATATAAAAGATCTTCCAAGATATATTGATGCTTCTGAAAGCGAGAGAACCAATTTTCAACCCATGAAGGGCATCCCCATGGACTCAACCAATAACCAACTGAAAGACTGGATTTCCAACGGAGGGGCTGAAGCGGTGAAAATTTATAATGAACTGAAGAAGAAAGCAGAAGAAACCGGTCAGGAACTGAAAGCAGAAAAACCACGCTACGCCATTAAATGTGACGCTAAGACCAAATACATTCTGGTTAAAGACGTAATTAAAACCTTTACCGATTTAAAGATTTATCAATTCAATATGATCACTTCGCTTGAAGGCGGAGGAACCATATTTGACACAAAAAAATAACAAAAAATTAATATTCTATGGCAGAAATTGCAGAAGATGGCGGTGGCGGCCATGGTAAGAAGAGTGGTAAGAAAAGGGCCAAGAAGCAATCCACGCGGATTGACATGACGCCTATGGTGGACCTGGCGTTCCTGTTGCTGACCTTTTTCGTGCTGACCTCTACCTTCAGTAAGCCCAAATCCATGGAACTTACATTTCCTGTTCCGCCGGATAATCCTGATGCTCAGGTCAAAATCAAAAACGGGGTAACATTTATATTAACCAAAGACGACCGCATTTTTTATTATGAAGGTGAATTCCGCGAAAAAGATACACCTGAAGGACCTAAAACCCAACTTAGCGAACTCACGTTCGCCCAAAGTGGCCCCAATAGTTTACAGGAATATCTGATAAAAAGAAACAAGTGGCTCCACGAACAAATCAAGGCTTTAAACGAAAAACTTGACAAAAAACAAATTGCCGACACCACTTATAAGCGTCTTGTCAAGGAAGCCAAGGCTAATAAAGAAGCCCCCACATTTCTTATCAAAACCGATGACAAAGCCACTTACAAGAATGTCATTGATTTAATAGATCAGCTAAACATTAACCTTGTAGGAAAATATGTTGTGGTAGACATCATCAAACCTGAATTGGATTTACTAAACGAAAAAATAGGAGGTTAATTATGAACTTACAAAATTGGAACGACATCACTTACGATCTGCGAAATGAAATGGTATTCGCTCATCGTAACAAGGAATACGGGGCCTACGCTTTAAGGACAGAATATAACCGAAGGGTAATGTACATTATTTTTGGTACCATTATATTTTCTTTTCTTCTTTTCGGAGTTAAGTATTATATCGATAATAAGCCCAAAGAAGAAGAAAAGCCTATTGAAATGACCAATATTGTAGTGGATCTTACTCCGCCTCCGCCTCAGGAAGAACAACCCCCTCCGCCCCCTCCACCCCCTCCTCCTCCGATGGTGGAAATGGTAAAATTCACTCCTCCGGTAATTAAAGACGATGCCGTAGAAGAAGAACCACAAAAGCTACAGGAGGATGTAAAAGACGTAAACGTAGGAACCAAAGACCAGGAGGGAGAAAAAGACATTGTTGCGCCCCCAACTGAAAATGCAAACACGGGTCCTGCAGAACCCGCTCAACCTGAAATATTTACCATCGTGGAAGAACAAGCCGAATTTCCGGGCGGAGTTCCCGAAATGGTGAAATATATTCAAAAGAACCTTCAATATCCGCCCATGGCCAGAGAAGCCGGAATCCAAGGAAAATGCCACCTTCGTTTTGTGGTGAACGAAACCGGGGAAATTTCCAACGTGGAGGTGCTCAAAGGTGTTCCGGGTTGCCCTGACTGTGACAAAGAGGCCGTTAGGGTAGTGAAATCCATGCCAAAATGGAAACCCGGCAAAATGACGGGTAAGCCCGTTAAGTGCTATTTCAATTTGCCTATCAGCTTTAAATTGCAATAATGTTTTATTGGTATTGCCTATGATTTAACATCTACCGCTTTTTGAATGAGGTTTTAAAGGCACAGGGGGCCTTTATTACCCTTTGAAAAGCATTTTTGTCAAATCCATAAAATAGCAATGCCATGAAATGCCATTGGTTTTCTGAAATTTCGCCGGAAAGAGTCGAGCTTGTATTCCGATTGAAAAACAAAAACTACGGGGCATATCAGCTCAGGAAAAGCTACCCGATCATCATGACAAAAATTCTTTTTTCTATGATGGTGGTTTTGATTTTTTCGAGCTTAATCCTTAGAAGTTTTTTTTCCTCTCCGCCCAAAGCAATGTTTGAAAACGAACAGGTTTACATTACAGAATGGAACATCAAGCCCCTGACTAAAGAAGAAATTAACACAAAACCCAAAATCGAAAAACAAAAATTAAAAACCAAAGCTCAAACCGCTTCAGGCCAACAACAAAATTCCTTACGCAAGGAAAACGCATCGCCTGTTATTCAAGACACTACAGAAAATCAAAATCCCACAAGTTCCCCAAACAAACACGGATTCAAATACAAATTCAACAGACCTCCACGACGTATCAGTAACCGGAACAACTTCACACAACGGCACCGGAGTTAATTCAAATCCTATCTATAACGATGCTGAATTGGTTCCCGACAAACCGGCAATGTATATTGGGGGTACACAAAAAATGGCCGAGTACATAAAAAAGAATTTGCGGTTTCCGAAAGAAGCGCTATTGAATAGCGTCAGGGGGCTTTGTGTGATTCGGTTTGTGGTGGACGAGAACGGGCGTGTGTCGGATGCCGTGCTGTTCAAGGGCATTCCCGATTGCAAAGAATGTAATGATGAAGCCCTTAGGGTAGTAAAAAGCTTTCCGGATTGGATACCGGCCGAAAAAAACCAAAAAAAGGTTAAAAGCGTGTTACATTTGCCCATTCGATTTGAATCGAGGTAATGAACATTCATCATGAACCCATTTTTCTGATTGATGATCTGAATGAAGCGCCCGAATCGGAGCCGGTGGCCATCGGGGGTAATTTTACACCGGAATTGTTGTTAAAATACTACTCTATGGGGATTTTTCCCTGGGGCAGGCATGAAGGCGTTCCTTTGTGGTATTGCCCCCAACCAAGGTGGGTTCTGTTTCCCGAAAAGGCAAGGGTGTCCAGAAGCATGCAAAAAATTTTACGTCGGCAATATTTTCAATTTTCATGTGACAAAAACTTTGAAGGTGTTATAAGCAACTGCCAAACCATAAAACGCAGAGGTCAAGACGGAACCTGGCTTGATGATGAACTTTTGCATGCTTTTTTAAAACTATATCGGATGGGTTATGCCCACTCCATCGAGGTATATTATGAAGGCGAACTAGTCGGAGGCCTTTATGGACTTTACATCGGGAAAATATTTTTCGGTGAGTCGATGTTTTTTAAAAAAAGTAACGCATCGAAAGCTGCCCTGATAATGCTTTGTCAATTCTTACAACATAAAGGAGCAAGGTTAATTGATTGTCAGTCTTATACCCCTCACCTGGAAAGCATGGGAGCTGTTGGCATGCAAAGATCAGATTTTCTGAACGAGATTAATAACAATAAAAAACAAGAAAATCTTGTTTGCAATTGGACACTTGAATTTAATAAAATAACAAACAAATATCATTTTTTAAAATAGCCTGATATGTATTTTTGTACATTGAAAAAATGAGTCCGTGGGTAAGCATAGGATCTGGCATGATTGTCTTGCTGATATGTTTGGCAGGGACAATAGTATTGGGTTTTACAACGTTGGGCTCTGGCTTTATAGACCCCGAAAAGCGTCCCTGGATGGCGCTTTTATTAGGCGCTTACGGGTTATTCAGGGCTATACGAATAGCATTAACCATAAAAAAACTAAATAAGTCATGAATTTCAAAATTAAAAATTTATTGTTTTTCCTCGCATTCATTTTCCTGTCGTGCAATCCCTATTTTAAAAACTCGGAAGAAGATAACTCCCCCACTTCAGGAATCTTAAAGGTTTACACGGACACCAGCATTGCGCCCGTAATAAGGGTTTTTGCCAGGACATTTGAAAGTCAATATCCCAACGCCACGGTTACCGTTGTTTCCGATTGCAGGGAAAATTTACTGAAATTGCTTCACGAAAACAAAGCCAAAGCCATTGTGCTTCCCGACAGCATGGCTCAGGAAGAAATGTCTGCCTTTTCAAAAGATCGACATTACATAAAACGCTCGAGGCTGTGTTTTTCTTCCATCAGTTTTTTCTATAAAAAGTCTGACACATCAGGGCTTTCTGCGTCTGATGTTTCCATTATCATGGATGCATTGCAAGATCCCGAAATTTTAGCGGTGCTTCCTCCAAAATGTTCGGACGTCCCTTATTATATTTTTAAAAACATACTTCAAAACTCTTCCTTTAAATGCAAAATACGCTTTACCTCGCCTGATTCATTAGCGTTTTATGTAAAAAATGAAAAAGGCATGGTGTTTGGCGCGCTTGAACATTCCATGATTTCCGACTTGGATGACCCCAAAGTCAAAACGTTTTTCTCTGATTTTAAATTGCTCGCTTTCAGGAGCAACCATAACGACACCGCCTATCTTCCCGACCCGACCAACTTTGAATTAAAAAAATACCCTTTCATCAGGGCGTGGCACTACTATCGTAATGCGCCGGAATTCAGTTTGGCAAAAGGATTTGAGTCCTTTATGGCGGGGGAACAAGGACAACGCCTCTTTTTAAAATTCGGGCTATTGCCGGCAAGAAAACCGGAACGGAACATTAAGGTGGTTTTTGAAAAATCAGAGTAGTTTATAAAGTACTCTAATTAAAAAAAGGATTGAACTTTTTTTCCTGCCCTATGGTTGTTTTTGGCCCATGCCCTGAATATACAAGGGTTTCATCGGGAAGGGAAAACAATTTGCTTTTTATGGATTGAATGAGGGTATCGTAATCGCCGCCGGGAAAATCTGTCCTTCCAATGCTTCCGGCAAAAAGCGCGTCGCCTGAAATCACAAACTTCCTTTCGGCATCATAAAAGGCAACGCTGCCCGGGGAGTGCCCGGGAACGTGTAGGATTTGAAAGCTCGTGCCCAAAATCTTCAGTTTTTCTGATGTGCTGATGGGAAAAAAATTTCCGGGAAACTGTGTTTTTGGCAAACCATACATCAGGCATGTGTCGGGCAGTTTTTCTACCCAATAGGCATCAGCAGGATGAAGGTGCGGGGTTAATTGAAACGTGTCGTACAGAAAGCCGCAGCCAAAAACGTGGTCCACGTGTCCATGCGTTAACAAAACGTGTTTTAATGTGATGTTCTTTTCTTTTAAAAAATCCAGAAACAATTTTTCTTCTTCTTTATTCATCATGCCCGGATCAACTACGGCGGCTTCCCCACTATCGTTCCAAAGCAAATAGGTGTTTTCCTGAAAGGGGCCGAAAACAAAATTTTTTAATTTTATCATAAGAGTCTTTTTATCAGTTTTAATTGCCTTTTTTGAATTTGAATTTCATTCAGCCCGGGAGATTTCCCTTTAATAAACGAGCCAAATTCATTTTCTCTTCCCAGGGCGAAAGCGCCGTTAAAAGTAATGGATTTTAAAACCTGTTGTTCCGTAAGGAACGAATAATTTTCAAGCATCAAATTGGCTTCATTTAGAACATTGCCGTCGGGTGAAGACGCCAAACTGTCTGTACCGAGGCAAAAAATGTCGGAAACACATCTTACCAAGTCCTCAGAAGGAAGTTTATTTTCAATATAAAGATTGGAACGCGGGCAAAAACATAACAAAAAATGGCTTCCTGATTTCCAATCAGACGGGTCTAAATGTGTTCCATGTATTAATAAAAACCTTTTGTCAAGCTTTTTATTTAGAAAAGCTTTAGGGTGGTAAAACTTTACAAAATGATCATCATCATAAAAAACAACTCCGCTTAATTCAAACAGTTTTTTAATGGAAGATTTGTCTCCTTCATACCATTTTTTTTCCCCTTCAGATTCCATATAGTGCATACAAGTTGCACCCGAGGAACTTGTGTCACATATGCGCCGGAAGGCATCCGGATGGACTGTAAAAGGGGCATGAGGTGAAAGGGATGCAGTGTTATTATTGTGAACAAAATCGTTATACAAGGAAAAGGCCTTCTCAATGGCATTTGAAATTGTATGAATATCATACGCTAAAACTTCTACAAATGTATGAAAAGCGGTTATGGAATTTTTTTTGACCGAAGCGGTGATTCCTGTGTTGGAAATATCCCCGCATAAGGCGATGCCGTAAGTCTTCAGGTTTTCGGCTTCTTGCTGTGCATAGCTGATGATTTCCACGTCGGAAAATTTTTTTCTTTGAGATATCACCCTTACAAAAAAATCATTGATTCCCGAAATCTTTGGCGGTTTTTCTTTCATCATGCTGAGTTCAAGATGGTGGTGGGCATTGACAAAACCGGGCATCAGAATATTTTGTGTATGATAATAAGTTCCAGGCATTAAGTTTGAAACCGGCACGAATTCATGAAATATACTTTTACTAAAACACAGCGCCAGGTTATTGCTTCTGATAAAATTTTTTCCATCGAAAATTTCAGGAGAGTAAAAAAAGGAATATTGACGAGACATTTTATGTTTTTCTAATACCAATTACCAGCACGTCGTCCATTTGTTCGAGAGAACCTTTCCATTCGTTGAAAAAATTTTCAAGCCAAATTTTTTGATCGGGAATAGAGAGGTGTTGAATACTAAGCAGGATTTCCTTGAATTTTCCCGTCATCATTTTCTTTTTTCGCTCTCCGCCAAATTGGTCGGCATAACCGTCGGAGAAAATGTAAATGGTGTCTCCGGAATTCAGGTGAACAAGATGTTCCTGAAACACCTGATCATTGGGGGTATGCCCTCCTATGGAGACCTTAGTAGCTTTAATTTCCTCAAGACTATTTGAACCTTTTCTTATTATCCACAACGGACGGTGAGCTCCGGAATACAGAAAAGAATTCCAATTGCCATTCTCGTCAAGATCAAACTCCAGCAAAGCAACATCCATTCCGTCGCGTGTGGAATCAGCGTCTGCCGATTGTTTCAAAACAGATTTTACATACCGGTTCAGTTCCGACAATATTTTTCCGGGGCCCTTACAAACATCGATGGCATCACGCAGTTTTTCATTACCTATCAAACTCATAAAAGCGCCGGGAACGCCGTGTCCCGTACAATCCACCGAGGCAATATAACACTTCCTGCGTTCAGCAAACTTATCATAATAAAAATAAAAATCCCCGCTGACGATATCTTTCGGTATATATAACACAAAATAATCATGAATAAACTCCCTGATTTCTTTTTCCAAAGGAAGAATGGCAAACTGAATTCTTTTGGCATAATGTATGCTTTGTTGGGTTTCTTTATTCTTTTCCTCGATTAATTTGTTTTGGTGCTTGATTTCTTCGGCCTGCATCGCTAGCAAAGCATTCGATTTCTTTTTTTGTTGTAATGAGCGATAAACAAACACCGAAAAAAACGTAATTAAAGCCATTCCGGCCAAGGCTATATACAGATATACCAGATTTTGTTTGAGTTCTTTGTCGCGTATTTCCTTTTCTTTTTTGGCTAATTCCAGTTCTTTGGCTTTTCGCTCAGCTTCCTTTTTGTGTTCTCTTAAATTTTCATACGATTCCGCCAATGATTTTTGTTTTTCCTTCAATTCATATTCCTGAATTTTCCTCAGCACTTCCATTTGTTGTAATTCTTTTTCTTTTTGTGCGGCTTCCAGTTGTTTTTTTTGGATTTCCATTTGTCGTTTTTGCAATTCAAGCTCTTTAATTTTACGGTCTTGCTCGGCCAATTCCAGGTCTTTTTCCTTCTTTTCACGTTCCAGTTTTTCAAACATAATTTCAGCTTCTTTTTTCTTCAGTTCGGCCTCTTTCAATTCCTGTTCTTTCATGAGCGCCCTGATTTCCGCTTCTTTTTTTTCGGCCTCGATGCGCAGGTTTTCAATTTCCAGTCGCTTGTTATCATCGGCTGCCTGGGCGAGCAGCATTTTAGTGGTGTTGTTTAAGCCACGAAATTGTTTTGTAAAAACATTAATATAGGAACCATCGGACACAAATTTTTTCTTTCTTTTATTAAAATAAATCCGATTGGAAGGCTTGTTCAGCAACAAGTGTAAAAACTCTGTCGAAACCGTGTTCACCAAATTGTCGGTCAGGCGAATGGTCCATTCCTTTATTTCATAGAAATTCTTGTCGTTGGCAATATAAGTGTTGGCATTGATTTCAATTGTTTCCTCATTGAAATTTTCTTTTTCGAATCGAATGGTATAAATTTCATGTAAATCCAGGAACAAATCAAACCGTCCGTCGGAATCGGTTTTAATGGTGAATAACGGTACTCCGGATAATTCAACTGTTACATTAACTCCTTCCGTTTTTTTACCATTAAGTAACACTATCCCGAAAAACCTCACCGTGGCCTCGTGACTCTTGTTATCCGAATTTTTTTCTATTTTATTTCCAAATTCATCGTATAAAATGTACTTACCTTTAAATCCTTCGGGCGTCAGAAATCCTTCTGCCGTAATTTTCCCGTCTTCATTATAGATTTTAGCACTTCCATTTGGTAGGCCGTCTTTATATACAATTTCCGATTGCAATTTTCCGGTATAATGATAGGACCGCCAAAGCCCGTTTTTTTGATTATTCAAAAATATCCCGTCTTCCACAATTTGGTTTCCTTTGTATAACTTGTATTTTTTTCCTTTTTTATCTTTACCAAAAAATACCCATCGGCCGGTTTTTATATTCCCAGTAAGTAAGCGGTTAACCGTATCGCCTAAATAAATATCAAAAGATAAAAGAGTTTGAGTCTGCGCATAATTTAAAAACAAGGTCAGAACTAATATGAATAGTATTTTCTTCTTCAAAACAAAATTAAAATTAAAGGGATTTTTTGATATAAAAGCATTAAATTTGTACGACGTTCTTTTGCTTATCAAGAAAGGCCGAGGGACACGCCCGTTGAAGCCTTCCCAACCTGTTTGTTTTTGTATAAAAACAAACAAGGTGGTACTTCGTGCCCCCTTTGTGATTAAAGGGGAAAGATAAGCGGCAACAACTGAAGCGTTCAACTTAATAAAATATTGAGCCCTTCCATGCCAGAAGGGTTTTTTGTTATATGGCTCAGGACATAAAGGAAATATTAAAACAGAGAGTGCTGGTCATTGACGGCGCCATGGGCACCATGATTCAGCGCTATAAACTTCAGGAAGAAGATTTCAGGGGAAACCTCTTTAAAGACCACCCGCACCCGTTGAAGGGAAACAATGACTTATTGTCGATTACCCGGCCCGACATTATTGAAGAAATACACCAACAATATTTAACAGCCGGAGCCGACATTATTGAAACCAACAGCTTTAGTGGAACACGGGTGGCACAAGCGGATTACAAGCTTGAAAATTTTGTCTATCAAATAAATTTTGAGTCGGCAAAAATTGCCAAAAAGACCGCCGAAGTTTTCACCAAAAAAAACCCCGATAAGCCGCGTTTTGTTGCAGGTGCAGTCGGACCAACGAACAAAACCCTCTCGATTTCCCCCGATGTAAATAATCCCGGTTATCGGGCCATCAGCTGGGCAGAACTCACGGAAGCATATAAAGAACAAATCCGGGGCCTGATGGATGGGGGTGCCGACCTTATCCTCATCGAAACCATTTTCGATACTTTGAACGCCAAATCGGCCTTATTTGCAGCTCAGGAGGTTTTTGAAGAAAAAGGGCGCGCTTTGCCCGTAATGATATCGGGTACCATAACGGATGCCAGCGGACGCACCCTTTCCGGACAAACCGTTGAAGCCTTTTTAATCTCCCTTTCGCACTACCCTTTACTCAGCATAGGATTGAATTGCGCTTTGGGGGCTAAAGAAATGCGGCCTTATCTGGAAGAACTTTCCGAAAAGGCACCCTTTTTCATCAGCGCCTATCCGAATGCCGGCCTTCCGAATCAGTTTGGGGAATACGATCAAAGCCCTCACGAGATGGGGCATTTCATTGAAGATTTTCTGAAAAGTGGTTTTTTAAACATTGTGGGCGGATGCTGCGGCACCACCCCTGAACACATCAAACGGATTTCGGAAATTGTCGAAGGGTGCCCTCCGCGCAAGATTCCTGAAAAGAAAAAATTTTTAATGCTAAGCGGCCTGGAAGTCTTTGTGCTCAGGCCCGACAGCAATTTTTTCAATGTGGGGGAACGCACCAATGTTACCGGTTCCAGGAAGTTTGCACGATTGATTAAAGAAAAAAAATATGAAGAAGCCTTGTCGGTAGCAAGGGAGCAAGTAGAAAACGGAGCACAGGCCATAGACGTAAATATGGATGAAGGACTCCTGGATGCAGCAGTTGAAATGCGTACGTTTTTAAATTTGGTGGCGTCGGAACCGGAAATTGCAAAGGTTCCGGTGATGATAGACAGCAGTAAGTGGGAAGTTATCGAAGCCGGCTTGCAATGCATTCAGGGCAAAGGGATTGTTAATTCCATATCGCTGAAAGAAGGCGAAAAAATATTCCTCGAACAGGCAAAAAAAATTAAAAAATACGGCGCGGCTGTTATTGTAATGGCCTTTGATGAAAAAGGCCAGGCCGATACACTGGACCGCAGGATTGAAATTTGCAAAAGGGCTTATGATTTATTGACGCAGAAAATACAGTTTCCTCCTGAAGACATCATCTTCGACCCCAACATATTTCCCGTGGCTACCGGAATGGAAGAACATCGCCGAAATGCACTGGATTTCTTCCTGGCCACCAAATGGATTAAGGAAAACCTGCCTTATGCAAAAGTAAGCGGGGGCGTGAGCAATGTGTCGTTTTCTTTTCGCGGAAACGATGTGGTGCGCGAGGCCATCCATGCAGCTTTTTTATATCACGGCATACGCTACGGTATGGACATGGGCATTGTAAATCCTGCACAGTTACAAGTGTATGAAGAGGTGGACAAGGACCTGCTGGAACTGGTGGAAGATGTTTTGCTCGATCGTCGAGATGATGCCACCGAACGCCTGATCAGCAAGGCAGAAGAATATAAAAACCAACACGCACAAAAAGAAGAGAAAAAGAACGAATGGAGGTTGCTCCCTTTGGAAGAAAGGATTACGCATGCTTTGGTAAAAGGCATAGACGAGTATGTGGAGCAGGATATGCTGGAATGCCTTAAAGTGTATGGTAGACCGCTGGACATCATAGAAGGTCCTTTAATGAAAGGAATGAATGTGGTGGGTGATTTGTTTGGGGCCGGAAAAATGTTTTTACCCCAGGTGGTGAAAAGTGCGCGCGTAATGAAAAAATCCGTGGCCTTCCTTCAACCCTACATGGAAAAGGAAAGAGTCAGCGACACCGGGAAGGCCGGAAGAGTTGTATTGGCCACGGTGAAAGGTGATGTTCATGACATAGGGAAAAACATTGTTGCGGTAGTGATGGCATGCAACAACTATGAAATAATTGATTTGGGAGTGATGGTTCCCTGCGAAAAAATTCTGGAAGAAGCCAGGGCCAAAAATGCTGACGTTGTCGGCTTAAGCGGGTTAATTACGCCGTCGCTTGATGAAATGGTGCATGTGGCAAAGGAAATGGAACGCAACCAATTTGATATTCCTTTATTGATTGGAGGAGCCACCACAAGCAAGGTGCACACGGCTGTTAAAATTGCCCCACATTACAAACAGCCCGTCATTCACGTCAACGATGCCAGCAAAAGCATTCCGGTGCTGGGAAGCTTGCTTAACAAAAACTTGAAAAATGCTTTTGTGGAATCCATCAGGGAGGAATATGAACGAATAAGAAAAAATTTTTCAACCGACGCTTCCGACAAAAAATTTATTTCACTTTCTGAGGCAAGAAAAAATAAATTTTTTACTGATTGGGAAGAATATATTCCTCCGACGCCTTCCTTTACAGGAAAAAAAGTCATTCATAACGTTTCTGTTCAAGCCCTGACGTCCTATATCGACTGGACACCTTTTTTTCACAGCTGGGAATTAAAAGGTTCTTATCCGAAAATTTTAAAAGACCCGGTGAAAGGAAAAGAGGCCCAACAGCTTTTTGATGATGCCCAAAAATTTTTGGATCTGATTGTGAGCGAAAACCTTCTGAGCGCATCGGCGGTGGTGGGTTTCTATGAGGCCTATTCAAATGATGAAGACGACATAGTTGCGTTTGACGAATACGGCAATCCTTTTGTTTTGCACACCCTAAGGCAAGAAACCCAAAAGCCTGAAGGATTATATAATATGGCGTTGTCGGATTTTGTACTACCCGAGAAATACTATAAAGAAGGAAAAAAAGATTATATCGGAATGTTTGCGTGTTGTGCGGGCTTCGGGGCAGAAGAAAAAGCAAAGGAATTTGAATCAAGGCACGATGATTATTCTTCCATCATGATTAAAGCCCTTGCCGACCGCCTGGCCGAGGCCTTTGCAGAGTATCTGCACGAGCGGGTTCGTAAGGAATGGTGGGGCTATGCTAAAGACGAGAATTTCTCTAATGAAGATTTGATTGCTGAAAAATATATGGGCATACGCCCCGCTCCCGGTTACCCCGCACAGCCCGACCATACGGAAAAGCTTACCCTTTGGAAAGTGATGGATGTTGAAAAATCCATAGGGCTAAAGTTGACGGAAAGCATGGCCATGTATCCGGCAGCGGCTGTTTCGGGCTTATACTTTTCACACCCCAAATCCCACTATTTCGGAGTAGGAAAAATCGGCAAGGAACAAGTAGCTGATTATGCGAGAAGGAAGAACATGAGTGTAGAAGAAACGGAACGATGGTTGAGCGCGCATCTGTCTTATAAATAAAAATTTTTTTATTACTTCGCATTTTGTTTCGAGAAATGTACCACAAACAAATTCATTTGTGAAAAAAATTTTTTTGCTGTTTGCAGTGGTTTCGATACGGGCTTGCGCCCTACTCAGCCGCCGGGGATTAATTTTTCTTTGGCGGTGGTTTCGATACGAGCTTCGCTCTACTCAACCACCGGTAATTTTCATGTCTTAATACCAATTATGGTAACATCATCCATTTGCTCTTCATTCCCTTTCCATTCTTTGAAGAATGAAGACAATTTTTCTTTTTGTTCTTCGGGATCGTTAATTCCTGCGATATCGCACAGCAATTCCTTAAACTGTTTAGTCCCGATTTTTTTGCCTTTTTCACCACCAAACTGGTCGGCATAGCCGTCTGTGGTGAGGTAGAGCCAGGTGAGTTCTTTTGTTTCAATGTTTTGCTTAGTGAAGGGTTTGCTTTCTTCATATCTTCCAATAGGTTGTTTATCGGGTTTGATTTCGATAAGTTCAAAAGCCGGGGCATCGACATGCTCGGCTCCCGGTGATTTTACTATATACAATGGGCGATTGGCTCCACTGAATTGTATGGCATTGTTACATTTTTCTATTCTGATTAAACAAACGTCCATTCCGTCCCGAATATTTTCTTCACCGGTAAGTTTTTCAATCACTAGTTCCCTGGTTCGGTTCAAGATTTGATCCGTTTCGGTGGCTTTTTCTTCCAATACCGCCTTGGTTAAGGCATTCGAACATACCACACTCACCATGGCGCCCGGTACGCCGTGCCCTGTGCAATCGGCCGCTGCCACATAAATGTAATTATTTGCAAATTCCATCCAGTAAAAATCTCCCGCTACAATGTCCTTTGGCAGATATAACACAAAACTTTTCGGCAAGTGTTCTTTCCATTTTGCATTCGAGGGTAATATGGCATTTTGTATCCTCTTGGCGTAATTGATACTATCCAAAATATCTTTGTTTTTTTGCTCAACCAGTTTTTTCTTTTCCTCTACAATCAATTTTTGTTCTTCCACGATCTTCTTTTGTTTTTCTATAATTTTTTTCTGTTTTTTGGTTATGTACAGGCGGTTAATTGAAAAGCTTAAAAATGCAATCACTAAAACCAAGCCGGTCAGCACAAACCATATAATAATAAGTTGTTTTTCTTTCTCTTTTCGTTCCAGTTCAAGTTTTTTTTGGTGCTCTCTCTCTTTTAAAGTCTTTTCTTTCTCAAAATTGAATCGCATTTCTTTCTGAACCAACGCTTTTTGATTTTCTTCGTTCATCACGCAGTCGCGGTATTTAATATGTTCTTTGTAATAATCGAATGCTTCTTTATAACGACCCTTTTGATAGCAAAGATCGGATAAACGCAAATAATTATCTTCCAAGTAATAGATTGTGCCGAGTTCTTGATTTATTTTCTCGGCTTTTTTAAGATATTTTTCAGCAATTGCATATTTTTTTTGTTGAAGGTATAAAGCCCCAATATTCCCAAGGTTGATGGTTTGATCTTTTTTATTTCCGATTTCTTCATTCAATTTTAATGCGTGAAAATTATACTCCAGGGCTTTGGGGTAATTTCCCTGATTCCAATATACAAGCCCTATGTTAGCCAGATTGGAGGCCTGGCCCTGCTTGTTCCCGATTTCTTCATAAAGCTTCAGTGCACGGAAATAATATTTCATAGCCTTAGGATAATCCTCCTGCTCATTATACACATTTCCTATATTACCCAAATGCCTTGCTATACTATTTTTATTACCTAATTCTTCGTCGATCTTCAAAGCGCGGAAATTATATTCCAGTGCTTTCAGATAATCCCCTAGATCATTATAAACAAGCCCTATGTTTGCCAGATTAGAGGCCAGGCCTTGTTTGTTCCCGATTTCTTCATCAATTCTTTGTGCCCGGAAATAATACTCCAGAGCGTTGGAATAATCGCCTTGATTCCAATACACAAGCCCTATGTTCCCCAAATTTACGGCCTGGCCTTTTTTGTCCCCTATTGTTTCATTCATTTTCAAAGCTCTGAAATAATATTCCAGTGCCATAGAATAATTCCCTTGATCAGAATATATAAGCCCCATATTCCCCCATGCGGCAGAAGACAGCTTTTGTGCTCGGTTTTTAACATCATTATCTGAACTGCTCCTAAGTTTTTCCACTATTTTTAAACTGTTTTCATATTGCATTAGGGCTTTGTAATATTCGTTTTTTACAAAATAGTCCCAGCCCATTTGCAGAATAGCTAAACTTTTTCGTAATTGCCAGTTTGGTCCAGGAATTTTTTCGGCAGTTTCTTTGGCCTTTTTATGAAAGTAAATGGCAGTATCAGGATTGTTTTCTTGAAATTCATTTCCCAGTCTAAGATACGCATAAAAGCATACGGAGTCATTAGGGGTGTTTTTTATAAGATTTAAAAAATAATCTATTTTTTTAATGGAGTTTTGTGAAAAAAAACATAATGAGAAAAATATTAAGATAAAAAATCTACTCATGAAGCAGGGGGGAAATACAAAAATAGGAAAATGAGTGTATTATTAATTCAAAAGGGTTTACTGTGCTTTACAAAATGAGGGGAACATTGGAATGAACTTATTTCCTAATCGACTTTTGATTTTAATTTATATACCTATACCAAGAACGGTTACATCATCCATTTGTTCTTCATTGCCTTTCCACTCTTTGAAAAACGATGATAATTTTTCTTTTTGTTCTTCTGCATTGTTGCTTGTGGCGATGTCGCATAACAATTCCTTAAACTGTTTAGTTCCGATTTTTTTGCCTTTTTCACCACCAAACTGGTCGGCATAGCCGTCGGTGGTCAGATAGAACCAGGTGTTTGGATTGAGTTGTATTTCTTGCTTTGTAAAGGGCTTTGATTCTTCATAGCGCCCAACAGGTTGCTTATCGGGTTTGATTTCAGTTAATGATTTATCTTCATTTACCAAATACAACGAACGGTTCGCTCCGCTGAATTGAATTAATCTTCTGTTCTTTTCTATCCTCACAAGGCAAATGTCCATACCGTCCCGTATATTGTCTTCACTGGTGAGTTTTTCTATCACCAATTCCCTGCTGCGGTTGAGGATTTGGTCGGTCTCGGTGAATTTTTCTTCCAAAACCACCTTGGTTAATGCATTCGAACATACCACGCTTACCATGGCTCCCGGAACCCCATGTCCCGTACAATCGGCCGCGGCTACATATATATATTCATTTGCATATTCCATCCAGTAAAAATCCCCCGCTACAATGTCTTTGGGCAGAAATAGCACAAAACTTTCCGGCAAGTGTTCTTTCCATTTTGCATTCGATGGCAGAATGGCATATTGTATCCTTTTCGCATAATTGATGCTATCCAAAATATCTTTGTTTTTTTGCTCAACCAGTTTTTTCTGTTCTTCCACTATCAGTTTTTGCTCTTCCACAATCTTCTTTTGTTTTTCTATAATGTTTTTCTGTTTTCTTGTCACATTCAAACGGTTTATTACAAAACCTAAAAACGCCATCACCAAAACCAACCCGGCTGCCACAAACCAGGTAATGATCCGTTGCTTTTCTTTTTCTTTTCGCTCCAATTCTAGTTTTTTCTGATGTTCTTTCTCTTTCAGGGCCTGTTCTTTTTCAAAATTGTATTTCATCTCCTTCTGAATCAGGGCTTTTTGGTTTTCTTCGTTTTTAACAGAATCACGAAATTTAATATGTTCTTTATAGTAAAATAAGGATTTTAAGTAATCTTTTTTTACCTCATACAATCTTGACAACTTATAACAGTCATCCTCAAGGTAATATATTAAACCAAGCTCTCTATTAATTTTTTCTGAACTAGTAAGAAATTTTTCGGCTTTAATGATATCATTCAATTCAAAGTAAAGCCATCCTATGTTCCCATATATTACTGCCGCTGCTTTAGGATCGCCAATATTTTTATTTAAAGAATCAGACTTTAATAAATAATCTAAAGCCATTTGAACATATTTTGTTGAAATCGATTTTTTTCCGAGTTCATTATATGTTTTGGCTATTTCGGAATACAAACAGCCAATATTCATCATGTTCAAACATTGGTTGAGCTTATTTCCAATAAGTTTATCAATTTCCTGAGATTTAAAATAAAAAATTAATGCCATGTTATAATTTTGCATTTCAGAATAAATATTTGCAATGTTGCCCAATACTATGGCTTCTCCATTTTGATTTTTATACTTTCTATGAATTTTTAAAGAATTGTAATAATAATCTAATGCTTTTGACAATTCACCCAAATCGGCATATGTATTCCCTATATATCCATATATAATTGCCCGGGTAATTTGATTGGCTATATCACCATCATCTATTTCTTCATTTATTTTTAATGATTTAAAGTAAAAATCTAATGCTCTAGAGTAATTAGCTTCGTTTGAATAAACATTTCCAATATTTCCTAGTGCTATGGAATAAATTTTTTTTGAAAGATTTTTGATGTAATCACTTTTATGATTTAGATATTTACTTGTTATAATTTTACTTTTCGTAAGGTATAATAAAGAAATTTTATTATTTCCTTTGATAAAATAATCCCAACCTAATTGTCTGATGACATCAGCTCTTTTTAAATCCCAATAATCGCCGGAAAACTTTTTTACGATATTTTCAGCTAAATGATGATAAAAAATGGCCGTATCTGGGTTTATATTTTGATAAATGTTCCCAAGATCATAAAGTATAAAATATTTTATAGTTTCATTTGAATTATATTTTAAAGTCTTTTTTAATAATTCTAAGTTAGAATTTTGAGCGTTTAATATTATTACAAAATAAGATAAACAAAAAACAAATATTTTGCTCAATCTCAACATTTTATGCCAATTATTGTGATATCATCCATCTGCTCTTCATTCCCTTTCCATTCTTTGAAGAAGGAGGATAGTTTTTCTTTTTGTTGTTCAAAATCGTTAATTCCTGCTATGTCACACAACAATTCTTTAAACTGCTTAGTCCCGATTTTTTTTCCTTTCTGCCCTCCGAACTGATCTGCATAGCCGTCGGTGGTGAGGTAGAACCAGGTGTTTTCGTTGAGTTTAATCTCTTGCTTTGTAAAGGGCTTTGATTCTTCATAGCGCCCAATGGGTTGCTTATCGGGTTTGATTTCCGTTAACGATTTATCTTTATTTACCAAATACAACGGGCGGTTCGCTCCGCTGAATTGAATGAAACTTCTGTTTTTTTCTATCCTCACAAGGCAAATGTCCATCCCGTCGCGGATGTTGTCTTCATTGGTGAGTTTTTCAATCACAAGTTCCCGCGTTCGGTTGAGAATTTGATCTGTTTCGGTGAGTTTTTCTTCTAATACCGCCTTGGTTAAAGCATTCGAACATACCACACTCACCATGGCTCCGGGTACGCCATGTCCCGTGCAATCGGCCGCTGCCACATACACAAAATTATTTGCATATTCCATCCAGTAAAAATCCCCCGCCACAATGTCTTTGGGAAGATATAAAACAAAACTGTTGGGAAGGTTTTTTTTCCATTTTGTGTTGGATGGCAATATAGCATTTTGAATCCTTTTGGCGTAATTGATGCTGTCTAAAATATCTTTATTCTTTTGTTCTACTAATTTTTTCTGTTCTTCCACGATCTTCTTTTGTTCTTCCACGATCTTCTTTTGTTTTTCTATAATGTTTTTCTGTTTTCTTGTCACATTCAAGCGGTTAATTACAAAACCCAGAAAAGCCACCACCAAAACCAACCCTGCTGCCACAAACCAGGTAATAATCTGTTGTTTTTCTTTCTCTTTTCGTTCCAGTTCTAATTTTTTCTGATGTTCTTTTTCTTTCAAGGCCTGTTCTTTTTCAAAATTAAACTTCATCTCCTTCTGAACCAGCGCTTTTTGGTTTTCTTCGCTCATCATACTATCACGGTATTTGATATGTTCTTTGTAATATTCGTATGCTTCTTTATAGCGGCCGGTTTGGTAATAGAGATCGGATAAATGCAAACAAACATCTTTTAAGAAATAAATCACTCCGAGTTCTTTATTAAACTTCCTGGCTTTTTTCAGATAGGCCTCGGCGGTTGAGTATTTTTTTTGTTTTAGGTATAGCGCCCCCATATTCCCGAGATTGACGGCCAGACCTTGTGTATTTCCAATCTCTTCATGGATCTTCAGGGCCCGGAAATAATAATCCAACGCTTTTTTATATTCCCCTTCAGCATAATATACAAGCCCTATGTTGCCCAGATTGGCAGCCATGTCTTTTTTGTTTCCCGTTTCTTCATTCAACTCCATCGCACGGAAATAATACTCAAGCGCCTTGAGATAATTCCCTTGATTATGAAACACGCTCCCTATATTGCCCAAATTAACGGCTTGACCAGTTTTGTCTCCGATAGCTTTATGCATCCTAAACGCTCGGAAATAATACTCCAGGGCCTTGGGATAATTCCCTTGATCATCAAACACAAGTCCTATATTGCCCAGATTGGAAGCCTGACCGCGCTTGCTCCCGAATTCTTCACAAATTTTCAACGCCCGGAAAAAATACTCTAAGGCTTTTCGATAATCTCCCTGATTCCAATACACAACCCCCATGTTACCAAACACAGCTGCCCTTAATTTTTGAGCACGGTTTATATTGTTTTTATCTGAACCGCCGATGTGTTTTTCCGCTATATTTAAGCTGTTTTCATAATACTTCAGTGCATTAGTATAATCACTTTTTACATAACAGTCCCAGCCCTTTGCCCTAACGGCTTCGCCTTTTCGAAGTTCCCCATCAGGCCCGGGAATCTTTTCTGCTATTTTTACAGCCAGTGTGTGAAAATATATCGCCGTGTCGGAGTTAGTGTATTGAAATTCGTTTCCCAGCCCCAGATACGCATTAAATTTGGTAGTGTCGTGCTTAGCGGTTTTTAAAAGATTTAATAAAGAATCTATTTTCCTTTTGTTTTGGGAAAGGAGGGGGAGGGCTAATATGATTAAAAGTAAAAATATATTCATGAATAAGGGGGATATACAAATGTAAAGAATTAAATGTATTGTATGTTTAATGGAAATTATGAGGGGTTTAATGTCCGGTGGTTTCGGTAGGAGCGTTGACCTACTCAGCCACTGGGGTTTATTATTCTTTATTACCGGTGGTTTCGATACGGACTTCGTCCTACTCAACCACCGGAAATTTTTTTGCGTGAGGGATGCGGAGGGGCGAAGCGCGCTTTCCCGGAGTGCGGCGAGAGAAGCGAGCCGCATGCAGGAAGCGCCGAAGCGAAAGCGAAGCCCGAAGCAGCCCGGCCCTTCCGCTATCGCGGAAGGGACACGCCCAAATAAAAAAACTAAAACTTGCGGTGGCTTCGATACGGGCTAACGCCCTACTCAACCACCGGTTTGTAGTTTCTTTGGCGGTGGCTTCGATACGGTCTTCGTCCTACTCAGCCACCGGGGAGACAACGATTATTGGTTTAATTAAAAAATATTTTTTTATACGGATGCCCCGACGCTAACAAGAATATCAGCCATTAATTATTCTTTCAAAATCCTCTCGGTTCCGGATGATTTGCCGTCCAAGGTTTGCCACAGAAAGAAATATAAGCCGGCAGGGATCTTTCGTATGTTAATCTTAACGTGCTCGTTGGTTTTTCCGTTGCCTTTCATCAGTGTTCGGCCTGAAATGTCCATCAGTTTCCAAGCGTATTCTTTTGAATATTCTTTATTTACTAATATGGTTATCTGATCGCCCGCAGGATTGGGGAAAATATGTATCTCCTTATGATGAGATGCAACCGTATTTTCAAGGCCCAAGCCCACCACGTTTATCGTAAACGTAAACGTTTTGGAATTACATGCATTTGTAACTACCAGGGTTGCCACATAAGTTCCGTTGGCGGAATAGGTATGAACGGTGTTTTGTACAGTGGAAGAAATTCCGTTTCCGAAATGCCATTGGTAATTATAGCTGCCTGCCGATGTGCAGGAGAACTGAAAAACATTAGGAGTGGGCGTGGAAATTACGGTTGGATTTGCATAAATAGTAGTGGGCGAGGAGTGATAAGCCGTATCTATAATACCCTGGCTAAGATTGTAATAGGTGCCCGACCAGGAATTTTCCAACGTCAGCGCACGGACCATATAAGTGTATGTGGCCTGATAGGGCTGACAGTGATGAGTATATGAATTTCCTGTTACAGGTGAAGCGTTTAATAAAACATACGCATTAGCCGAATCGTTCTTCATATATATATGGTATCCTATAACATTAGTTTGTGTGGACGGTGACCAGTTGATAATGGCATTGTGGTTAACAAAAGTAGCAGTAACATTGCCCGGGGGCTTCACCATACGGTTCCTTAATGTTGGATCGCCCATGAGGGCAACGTGCACACCTCCATTATAGAGTCCGCCTGGGAAATAAGTACCATTAATTTGATTGTTTTGGGTTATGCGAACTGAATAACCGATGTTTTCACCTAATCCCATATGATGGAGCCACCAATGAGGCCGCCCGGCCCAGAAGCAGGTTAGCATTTTTCCCTGACAAAGCGGCGCCCGAAGAAAATTGTCGGGAACGTCCCAATCTCCGAAATAAGAACCAAAAAGTATAGTAAACACACCCTGAAGGTTACTTGAAGTGAAATTAGCGGTACTACCGATACCTGCAGCACTGGTATAGCTTCCTCCCCCGCAACCGTAAGACCAAAGGCGAAACGATGAAGACATGGTAGTAAAATAATCAGCGTTCGAAACATTGCCCGGGCCCACGAGGGAAGAAAAATTTCTCCAGCCATTTGCAGCAAAGGCTTCGCCGTTAAAATAACCAAAATTATCATCCACCAAGCCGCTTTCAGTTACCGTAAAATTGGTCATTCTGTAATCATGGTTTTTGTCTAAGTAATTTTTTAATAGTTGTGATTCCGACAAAGTAAATGACGACATAGACGAGAGATCAATTCTTCCAATTTGAAGTTCGGTAGTTGAAGGAACATAAGACTGATCAAATTTTCCGTCACCCGGCGTGTTTACTATTCTTGGAGGGTTGGTAGGAGTGGTATTGGCAGTTGCATCGGTCCAATTTCCGTTAAGATCGGCATAATAAACATCCGCGGGCCATGCCCCAACATGATCGGGATGGGCATCGGGCGCAAAAGCGCCGCTGTAAGGCACAGGCACCCTTCCCAGTAATATTAAAGCAACTGTGTTTATTGGGTCTTGATTATATATGTTTTGTATTTGAGATTTTACGGAAGAAACGGGTGCATTTGTAGCGGTATATGCCGTAGCAACCGACCATCCGTCGCCTTCAAGATCCCTGATAAACCTGTTAATTTCAGGCAAGAGCGCGGGGGTAAGGGTGTTGGCGATCATTAATATGCATTTACCCCTGAAATGCTTTGGAGGGGCCTCAGCGGCAGCGGCCACATAACCGTAGCCGTTATAATTGACGGTACCTGTGGTTCCGCTCCTGATAACCCTGTATTCATATTCGATTCCAACGGTAACATTATTATCTATGTAATGTGTTGCCGTTCCCGAGAGGGTTGCAAGGTTTGTCCAGGTGTTGCTGCTTTTGAGTTTTTTGGCTATGGAATAGCCGGTGGATGTAGTATTGGGAATCCAGGAAATGGTGAAAGTTGGGGGTGAGGAACTTGCGGTTACATACGCTTCAACGGCAACATCCTTTACGGACGGGGATTGAGCAAAGCTGGCAGGAACAATTAAAAAAAATAAAATTTTATTAAATGCTTTTTTCATGTTTTTTTGTTAAAGATACTAAACAACTCATAATTATGAAAACATAATACGATTTTGTAATTTGAGACGAACAGATTGCCGGCAAGTTCAACGAGATGTATGAAAAGTTTGATGATCCGTGAATGCAAAGTAAGCAACCGAATAAGTATTCAAGAATTTGCGGAATCTGTCAAATTAAGAATTTTGGAATAAAATCTGTTTTAGAGTGTGGAGTGGGTCTTGGTTATTATTCTGAATGGATTTAAAAAGAAATAGAAATTATTCCAAAAAGTTTGGACATTTCCGAGTCGGCAGGAAACTGGGCAAAAATAAATTTCCTCCGTTTGGATTTCGAGTTTTACGATATACAAAGGGACTTATTTGTTATAAAAACTAGGAAGCAGTATTGTTCTCGGAAATTTTGTGGTATATTTTTGGGTGAATTTGATGAAATTATTATTATATATTGATTAAAAAAATAACTTTAAAAACAAATCATTAATCATAAATCAGGTGTTTTATAAAGGCACACAAAAATACGGCAATGAATGTTTTACCAATTTAAACGAAATTTTATATTATATTCGCTTTAAGTGTTTGGGCAAAATGCAAGCAAGATTAGACCATGAAACAACCATTAAAACATTATCTGAATTTATTATTAATCCCAAAATTGTCATTAGAAACCAAAAACGAAAGATTGTTCAATGTTATTAGCAAACGAATTCCCAC
>JAOAHO010000051.1 GCA_026415195.1 Bacteroidia bacterium
TGAATGCACAGGTGGGATTGACCTCTCCGGGTATCATCGGTGCGGATGTTTGCCATTTGAACTTACATAAAACCTTTGCCATTCCCCACGGAGGAGGTGGCCCCGGAATGGGGCCCATAGGAGTGAACGAAAAATTAGTACCCTTCCTTCCCAGACACCCGTTTGCCAATACCGGTGGTGAAAAAGGAATAAAAGCCATTAGTTCTGCTCCTTACGGAAGTGCGCTTATTCTGCTGATCAGCTATGGTTATATACGCCTTTTAGGGGATGATGGATTGAAAAAATGTACTGAAACAGCTATATTGAATGCAAATTATTTAAAATCGCTGCTTGAAGAGCATTATAAAATACTCTATACGGGTAAGAATGGTTTTTGTGCGCATGAATTTATACTGGATTGCAGTCCCTTCAAACTGGAATCGGGCGTGGAAGTGGCCGATATTGCCAAGCGCCTGATGGATTACGGCTTTCATGCTCCCACCGTTGCTTTTCCGGTGGTAAATACTTTAATGATTGAACCCACCGAAAGTGAAAATAAACAGGAGCTTGATCGTTTTGCTCAGGCCTTAATACAAATAAGGAAAGAAGTCCAGGAAATTATTGAAGGTAAATTTCCTAAAGACAATAACCCGTTAAAAAATGCACCGCATACTGCGGATATGCTTATTACGGATAATTATAGTTACCCTTATTCGCCCGAACTTGCAGCATATCCTTTACCATGGCTTAAAGAAAATAAATTCTGGCCTTCCTGTGGGCGCATCGACAATGCCTATGGCGATCGCAATCTAATTTGTGCTTGCCCATCGGTATCTGAATATGAGATAAAATAATAATCATATGAAAAAAATTATTCTTATTATATTTTTTTCGATAAGCTACATATGGGTATATTCAT
The DNA here is from genome assembly GCA_026415195.1 of Bacteroidia bacterium. GTDB lineage: Bacteria > Bacteroidota > Bacteroidia > B-17B0 > Aurantibacillaceae > JAOAHO01. The sequence continues at coordinate 899 of JAOAHO010000051.1, forward strand.
CTAATTTGGATAGTTTAATCCCATTACATGAAAAACTTGTTTTTGGTAAGTTAAAAAATGGAATCCGATATTACATTCTGAAAAACAAACAGCCCGAGAACAGGGCAGAACTGCGCCTGGTGGTGCAAACAGGATCAAATAATGAAAACGAACAACAGTTGGGGTTGGCGCATTTTACTGAGCATATGGCCTTTAACGGCACAAAAAAATACAAGAAAAGCGAAATTGTGGATTACCTGGAAAGCATTGGCACCAAATTCGGTCCCGACCTTAATGCCTACACTTCATTTGACGAAACGGTGTACATGCTTCAAATTCCAACCGACAAAAAAGAAATCATTGAAAAAGGATTGGAGATATTATTGGAATGGTCGGCTTATGTGGCACTGGACAGTGTGGAAGTGGAAAAGGAGCGCGGAGTGGTTTTGGAAGAATGGCGGTTGGGAAAAGGTGCCACCGACAGGATGTTTAAGAAAGTATTGCCCGTAATCTTCAGGAATTCACGATATGCCGAACGCTTGCCTATTGGCAAACCCGAAGTATTGCAAAATTTCAAGCATCAAGTATTGCGTGATTATTATAACAAATGGTATCGACCTGAATTGCAAAGTATTGTGGTGGTGGGCGATGTGGATGTGAAGTATATCGAAGAACTTATTAAAAAGAATTTTTCGAAAATACCCGCTTCAAAAAAACCGATTAAGCCGGTGGAATGGCCGGTGAATGCGACAGGAGAATTTACGTGTGTAGTGGCATCCGACCCAGAATCGCCATTCAATATGTTACAATGGTTTATGGCGCTTCCCAAAAGGGAATTTAAAAAATACTCCGATTATAAAAAGAATTTGATAGAAAATCTGGCCGTTGAAATGTTGAATAAACGCCTTAAGGAATATACCATCAAACCCGATCCTCCGTTTTCATTTGGCGGTGTGAGCATTGGGGGCTTCATATCCAATGCATACAGCCTGAGCGGTTTTTTGATTTTCCCTAATGGAAAGTGGCAAAAAGCTGCCGAAGCCCTTTTAACCGAATTGGAAAGGGTAAAAAGGCATGGTTTTACTGAACAAGAGCTTGAATTAGTAAAAAAAGAAATGCTTAAAAATGCGGAAGACAAGTTCAAAGAAGCAGACAAGACGGAATCGAAAGAATGGACGTCGGAGATTGTTCAATATATTTTAAAAGGAGATATGGTTCTAAGTGCCGAAACGGACTACCGATTAACCAAAAAATTTTTAAATGAAATCACACTGGAAGACCTGAATAAACTCAGTAAAATTTTCATGACTGACCAAGCCAAAAATTGCACCATGGCCCTGATGATGGCAGAAAAAGAAAATAATCCCATACCTACGGAAAATGAAATCAAGCAGGCCGTACAAAAAATTATTTCCGAAACGGACATTGCCGCTTATGTACCAAAAAAATTAGACAAGCCCTTCCTGAAATCGAAAGCCATAAAACAAAAAGTAATCAAGCAGGAAGATTTAAAATACGGTTTTGTTCAATGGACCCTAGGAAACGGAGCAAAAGTCTGGTTAAAGCCTACTAATTTTAAAAACAATGAAATTCTTATGACTGCCTACAGCCATGGCGGACATTCCCTTTATGCGGATAAAGATTTTTTGAATGCTTCCTTTGCCGATGATATACAGGGTAAAATGAATTTCGGAAATTATGACCCGGAAATGATGGAAAAATTTCTTTCCGATAAGACATGTTCTGTTTATTTCGGAGTGGGACAGTTTAGTGAAGAAATCAACGGACAATCTTCAGTTAAAGATCTAGAAGTCATGCTTCAGTGGGTTTATGCCGGATTCACCCAACCTCGGTATGATTCGGCTTTATTTGTAAGTTGGAAAAATACTACTCGTGCATTTTATGAAAATAATAATTCCCCTGAACGAATCTTCAGCGATTCTTTGGAGTATTATTTATATGGAAAAAATCCTCGTATAAAACCATTAACTGCTAAAGACCTTGAACAAATTTTACCTGAGGCGACGCACAAAATTTTCAAAGAAAGATTCTATGACCCAACAGATTTTACATTCATAATAGTTGGCAGTTTTAATCTTGATTCCATCAGGCCTTTGGTAGAAAAATACATCGGTGGAATTTCAAATGGAACAAAAAAAGAAAATCCGGGGCCAAATATGCTAAAAATCTCCGATGGTAAGATGAATAAAGCATTTTATGCAGGGATTGAACCCAAAAGCATGGTTCAATTGGTTTGGAATTCAAGAATCCCCTATCAAAGCAGGAAAATTTTTGAAGCCCGATGCCTCAGTATGTTAATGAGTATTTTACTTCGCGAGAACTTACGTGAAGATAAAGGAGGAGTGTATGGAGTAGGCTTTAACATCACCCCATTAAAATATCCTGAAGAAATGGCTTTTGCCAGATGCTTCTTTGGTTGCTCGCCCGAAAATGTTGATAAATTAATAGCATCGGTTCATGAAGAGATAAAAAGAACCCGTGAACAGGGATGTTCCGATAAAAACCTAGTGAAAATAAAGGAAACCCTACTGAAAGAATTGGAACAAAACGAAAAAGAAAACGAATTCTGGTTGAATTTTGCCAAAAGCATTGTCCGAGATGGAAGAGATTGGCCATCCATTGATGAATATAAAAAATGGATTGAAAATTTAAAAGGAGAGGATTTTAAGCAGTGGGCAAAGGACTTTATTCCGGATGCTAACTATAAGCAGTTTGTGTTATATCCGGAAAAAAAGAAATGATTTTACATAATTTTCATTAGAAATTTACAGTGCAAAAAAAATCCCGGCATTGCACCGGGATTTTTTACTACGTTATAATTATCAGTTTACTATGAGTTTATCTGTAAGGACACCTTGATTGGTGTGTATCTTTACAAAATAAATACCTTCAGTGTTAAGGTATAAAACAGATTCATCATTTTCAAGTGTTTGAATTAACTTTCCGTCTATGCTAATAATCTCAATTTTATTGTAGGGTATGGATGATTTAATATTAACCTGCGAATATTTAGAAGAAGGATTGGGAATTAGGTAAAAGTGAGATTTCAGGTTATGGGTATAGTTTTTTAAACCGGCACCAAATGTAGCTTTACCGTTAAAAACTACCGAGTCAATCCGGAAAGATCCGCCAGTACCTTCAGCATTCCATGCATGAAATGAATAAAATACAGTATTGAGGATTAATTGATGAGCTGTAAGGCTAAATGTTTTAGAAACACATTTATTGAACCAAGTGGCATTGGTATAGCTGTCGTTTGCCCAGAAGAAGACATTTCCGGGTAGTATTTGAATATTGGTATGACTTGATATCGATTGAGCCGGCAAATTAACGCTATAACCGGATACTGAAGACCTTAAAGACCACATTCTTGGACCGGTAGCTGAGCGGTTCATATAAAAATGAATGGAATCGATGGAAATACCATATCCGGACTGAGGAGTAAGGGATACCTCAAATTTTTTATTCAGATCGATGGAGCCGGTGAAATTGGTGTTATCGTTATTGGTTGCTCCTGTTCCCCAGCCGGTAAAAGCAAAAACATTGGTAGTGGTGGGGTTTGCCGATAAACCTATGGCAGAAAAAGAACCTGCCGAAACTCCTACAGCTGTTGGAGTAGGGGTGGGGTCCACCACGCCCGATGATGGTGTAACGGATGCGAATGAATAATATAAAGCAAAATTTTGTGCATTAAAAGTTAATACGGTGCACAAACCAACAACAAACCATAGTGTTTTTTTCATAGGCATTTAATTTTTACCTTTACAAAGATAATCAATAGGATGCTTCAATTTTTAAAGATATTGTTAATTCTTTTTTCATTGAACGGGGTTTTTTATTCACAAAACGAAGAAAACGGATTGGTTAATTGGTTAACTTTTAAGGAAGCACAGGAAAAGAATAAAGTATTACCAAAACCGTTTTTAGTGGACATATACACTGATTGGTGTGGATGGTGCAAAGTGATGATGAGAACCACATATTCCAATCCGGGTTTGGCTTCTTACATTAATCAAAATTTCTATCCTGTTAAATTCAATGCCGAAAGCAAAGATACCATAGAATTTGATGGAAAATTATATAAACCCACTTCACTCTTAGGCCGTGCCCCCCATGAATTAGCCATTTTTTTCCTTGGGACCAATCTTAGCTACCCTTCTACGGTTTTTATGACAAACCAGTTTCAATACAGAATGCTTTCTCAAGGTTATTTAAAAGAGAATGAAATTGAGCCGTTTTTGGTTTTTTTCACGGAAAATGCATGGCGAAATGTACCATTTGAAGAATTTCGGCAATACTTTCAGAAAACTTTTTATGATTCTCCATATTCCATTACGAATGAAATCTTACCTAAAAACAGTAAAAGTTATGAGAAAAATATAAAAAAAATTATCATCTTCGGCGCAAATTTTTCACTAACCGGAAAAGTAATGGATAAAACAACTTTTTCCGATCCGTCATTACAAAGTATTATAAAAAAATTTAAAATTTACTATTTTGATCTAGAAAGGTCCGATACTTTGTTTTTTAGGGATACAGCATTTGCAAAGCAATTGATTAACAATTATCCCCTGCATTCATTGGCTTTGGCTCTATCGTTGAACAGATTTTCCATACCCGGTTTGGCAATTTTGGATGAAAAAAACAATGTATTGGAAATGCTAAACTTCTATTATTCACCCCAACAAATCAAGCCGATTTTGGAATATTTCGGTAATGACATTTACAAACAAAAATCGTGGAAAGATTTTATTTCCGGATATTCCGTGATCAATTCCGAAAAAAGGCAAAATCCAAGTATAAACAAAAGAAAAAAATGATCCGTATTATTTCCATAAAGGGCGATAGCTTGCATCACTTAAATTCAATATTGATGCTTATTAGTATGGCAATTGCTTTTTACCTGCCATTTGAACTTTTTTTATTCTCTTATGCGTTTTTGGGCCCCCTGCATTATCTTACAGAAATTAACTGGCTAAGGGAAAGAAAATTTTTTACCCTCAACAAAAACGATGTCTGGATATTAACAGGACTGTGTATTATTGCAACTTTCATGAATTTTTTTCCAACTAAAAACTCTTTTTCCAATATGAGTTATATATTATTAATTGCCTTGTATTTATCCGTTTTATTTGTAATTACTAAGAATAATATTTACAGGTTATTGTTGGCTGTTCCGGGGTTAATCGTATTTCACCGATTGAACGAAATGCAATCGTTTCAATTATTTGTAGGCCTTTATTTACCGACCATCATTCATGTATTGATATTTACCTGGCTTTTTATGATTTATGGAATTCTGAAAGAGCCCTCAAAAGCAGGTTGGATATCAGTTGCCACATTGATGGGGTGTGTAACATTAATATTTGCCCTGCCTGCTCACCAATTGAAATATCCAGTATCTGATTATGTTAAAAATGCCATGGGGCCTTTTGCCTTGGTAAATGCATCGATGGTAAATTTATTCGGACTGGATGAGTTGAAGCACATGAATTTTATCTATGAAAACTCTGCCGGATTTATCGTCATGCGATTCATGGCATTTGCCTACACCTATCATTACCTGAACTGGTTTTCAAAAACATCGGTAATCAAATGGCACCAGACAGAAAGAAAAAACATGATTATCATACTCATTTTATGGGTAATATCGGTGGCTTTTTATGCATATGACTATAAACTAGGCATGGAAGTATTGTTTTTTCTTTCTTTTTTACATGTGTTCCTGGAGTTCCCTTTGAATGTGGTTTCGATTAGAGGTATCGGAGAAATACTTTTAAAACGCTTGGCATAATTATTCTTTTTTGCAAGCACCACAGTATGTTTTTTGGTAATAATCTTCATCCAGTCGGCTAATGATGACACCCTTTTTTGTGGATGCATGTACGAATTTCCCGTCCTTCAGATAAATTCCCACATGCGAGACCCCCTTACCATTCGTATTAAAGAATACAAGATCACCTTCTTTGAGTTCATTTTTTTTTATTTTATGGCATTTTTCGTATATTTCTTTGGAACTCCGTGGGAGGTTAATATTGTAAATTCTTTGATATAACATGTTGGTAAAACAACTGCAATCCACACCGGCTTTGGAACACGAAGCATATGAATATGGCGTTCCATACCATTCTGAAATAAAACGATAAAGTTCGTTTTTTTGAATGTTTTTTTCGTCGGTCGAAAGAATTTCGGCTACAGTTTTAAGGTTGGAACGATAGACCTCAGTATTGTTTGATGATAATTTTTTCTTAGACTTACATGCGATAATTAAAAAAATGGTTATGAAATGAATCAAGTGTAAATTAAAGCGAATAACCATGTACCTAAATAAAGGTAATCTTCATATTCTTTTTGAAACTAAATAAGCATTAGCATTATTAACATAAAATTGTTCGTTTTATTTATTTTAACAAAATACATTCAAATTGTATACTGGTTAGGGATAATATGAACAATTTCAGTTTATAATTTAGTAATAAGCAAAGTTTTTCTTCTTTTTAATTAAGAATAAAAAAACTCCATTGAATAAACCAAAAGAACCTTCCTTATTATTGATTTTGTATTTTAAATGTATGGTCCATGCCATCGGCATGAACTTTCAAAAGGTAAATTCCCTTTGCAAATATTCCGAAATAAATCTTATGATGATCAATTTGATTTGGCTTTTCATTTAACAATAATTTTCCGGTAATATCATACAGACTGATTTTCTCTAATTTCTTACCCTTGCTGATTATATACAGTGTATTGTATTCATCCATAGTTATCCTGATATCTTTATTTTTGGAAATTTCATGATCAAAAATTCCGACAGGATCATAATTGTGTATAACAATGGTTTTTTGAGTTTGATAACTGCAATTATCAGGGCTTAATACATTGACCGTTACGGTGTAAGTACCTAACTGGCTGTAGGAATAAGTTGGGTTGGCAAGCGCTGAATAACCCAAACCATCACCGAAGTTCCATAACCATGAGCTAACATTTTGGCCGATGGCTGTAAAATTAATCGGCTGGCTTTGTATATGAACAGAATCGGGGAAAGTAAGTTGAACAGAAGGAATTAAAACAGCCTGCAGGTTAAATGTTTGATGACCAATGTCGCAATGGCCAACAGTGTTAACATATACGTCCCAACTACCTTGTTGAGATGTTACAAGAGTGTCGGACGAATTTTTATTATTTACTGATTTCACGATGCTGCCATTCCATTTCCAGACAAAATTCCACGGGCCACTGCCTGATGGATTTGCAACAAATGTTCCCTGAGTAGGGCTGGTACAATTCGGATTTTGTTTGATAAGTTGTAGGTTCAAAGGTTGTGCAGTAATATTGATTAAAAACCTTGCCACCGTAGTGGTATCACTCATATAAAAAGAGTATGATTGATTTTTCAAATTAATGGTTGTATTGGTAAACTTATCATAGAGATTAATACAAGTGAAGGGGGGAAGTGTGTTCTCAGAGATCTGTATCATGAAATTACCCGAAGATTTAACAATTAATTTTAGTGGTATGCTGACGTTACCATAAATTGTTGGAATGGCGTTAATGGATAATAATTCATTTTGATTGGTTTCTGTTCCGAATCTTGGATGATTAGTGTTCATTGATGGAAGTTTATATGCATCAAATTCATGATCGAATGTAGTAATACTGGTTCCATTTTCCAGATAAATAACGGTTTCATCCTCGAAGGCCCCTGAACTTGTTAGTTTTAACCGGAGAAGTTCTTTGTTTTGATTATTATTAGATGGCGTATTGTTCATTTTAAGAAAAGTAGGATTGGTGGCAGTTTTGATATTTTCAGTTGCAGTTAAAGTTGTAGGGTTAACAGCATGAACATAAAATCCCTGAAACATAGGGATATTATCTCCGATTCCGCCTGAACCCACTGCAGGACTGCTTACTCCATTGACATAAGAAGCATGTCCGCCCTGACCACCATTTAAATCAGCGTTATAAACGTAAATGGCATTGTCAACATTCGGATTGCCATTTCTCAGTGCAGTCCAACTGATGGGTGCCGGATAAGGATTATGAATTAAATTCCATCCGTCATCAGCAACACTACCATGGTTTGTTTTAGATAAAGGTATATTAGTATTAAATTTTCCAACGTTCCCTTTTACATCAAGTAAAAGGTCGTTTGTTGAAGTAAAACCATCTCCCACATAAACCCAGTATCCCCTTCCATAAACAATGTTATCGTTAATGGATGACATTGGAACATAAGAAGCCGCAGAGGAAAAATTACCGGCAGCACTTTCATTATACCACCATATTGAGGTAAAGCCTGCGGCGCTACCATCGGGGCAAGTACTGCATGAAATAGGCAGATCATCATCCCAATCATTGAATGTCAATGTTGAAGAAATCGGATTTCCGTAATTGGCCCAACCTGTCGAACCTCCGGGAATGAATCTTTGAACAGTTACATGGCCAATGATATCGGCTCCTGTGTTGATCGGGTCGATTCTGGCAGTTGCTGTGGAAGTGGAAACCATGGTTAGGACAGAGTTAGTATTCAGAGTACCATTTTGTAATTTCAAAGCACCAAGAAGTTCCTGTGAATAAGTTAATGTTGCCCCCGCCGAGTTGTTCAAAGTAAGATTCCAAAATTTGGTGACACTACTTCCTCCCACTTGTTGATTGGCAGTTCCTGTTAGTGCAACAAGGCCTTGCCTTGCAAGAAAGGTACCATTGTTGATGTGGTTCCCTTTAATTTCAAGCGAATGGTTTGCTGTAGCGTTAACATCCACCGTGGCATTGGTGGAAATGGAAAAATTGCCATTTGTCAGTATGGGAACAGAAAAAGTTTTAACAGAACTGCCGCTAAATTGTAAATGATGAAAGGTTTCGTTGCCGCTATTTTTATAAATGCTTTGAGGGTTGTTGGAATTAAAATGAACCAACGAATTATTGGAAGGTATGAATATGGCATTATTAGTCCAACTGCCGCCAATTTGCAGCGTTTGTGAATTAGCATGGAGTGTACCGGAGTTAATTACAACATTATTTAAGATATTTAGGCTTGATGTTGGCCTTGCAGTTCGTGTGTTATTGTTAACAAATAAGTTGGCAATCGGGGAATTTGGGGAAAAAATTGAAATGGTATGAGTGCCTGCATTGTAGCCGGGTGCACCGATTTGCAGAGTACCGCCGGTAATTGAAGAAGAGGGGTGAAGGGTAGTACTGATGTTGTACCCTAGGTCTTGAGTGCCTGTACCTCCTTCATTCGGAATAGTGATAACTCCGTTTGACCAATTGAACAAAGAAGAATGCGCATGTATATTGAATGGCGCAAATGATGTATAGGTAGATCCAATTAAATTGAGGTTCAAATTGCCGCCTGAAACGTTAATATTTAAAAAGTCGTTTTGTGAATTTGAAGACATGATGGAAGCACAATTCACAGTTCCGTTCTGAATGATGAAGGTTCCGCCGGAAATGGCACAATATTCATTGGATGCATTTCCAAAATTTGTAGTTCCTCGCTTATTAATAAATAAGCCGTTTATTACAATATTATCCGTAAAGTTCATTACACTGCCCGGTGAATCCATAACTATGGCAGTATTTGGAAATATACTATATGAAACATTATAAGGAGTTATGGTAGTTGGATTAGGAACACGATAATCAAAAGTTCCGCCAAACAAATACAAAAAGTTATTGAAAGCGCTAAATGTATTTGATAATACAGAAAGTGAGTTACTTATTGAACCAAGATTTTGTTGAATAATATAATAATGATTGATATTGCCGTTTCCGGTAATAGAATAATTACGACTTGATAACAGATTTAAATATGCAAAACTATTGGCATCGGGTTGGAAATTCAGTACACCATTATTTACGATGTTACCAAATATCGTAATCGAATGTGTGGTGTTGGAAGATGGATTAACCATTAACGTATTACCGGGAAGAATATTTATTGAACCAAAAACTGAAAATGTCTGTGCAGTATTATTATTTCCGATTTGCAAAACTGCACCGATTCCGCTATTTCCAACTGTAAGCTGGTTACACACAGCATTTGAATTGATGGTAACGGTATGATTATTATTAATGATAACATTATCGGTAGCCGTTGGAACACCATTGGGTGTCCATGTTGCGGCTGAATTCCAGTTCCCCGTAACAAGCGATGTTTTGGTGCCTGCAGCCAGCGTAGTTCCGGTACCGGTAGAAGCACTGCTGAGCCATCCTTCCGTAACGGCCATAACCCTCCAGTAATATGGGGTAGAAGGTTGCAAACCTGTTATATTGGCACCTACGGAATTCGCAGAAGTCTGCCCTATAAAATTGTAATTAATTCCATCATTAGAAGCATAAATTACATAGCCCACTTCATTTGTAGCCCAATCTCCCCATAATATTTGCATACTGCCACTTGATATTCCGGTTACAGTTAAATTACTTACAGGATTGGCAGGGGTAGGAGGGGTAAATATGTAACGGGTGTTTGGTTGAGGTAGTACAGATAAATTATTTTGTATACCATGGCTGAAATTATTTGTATTAGCAACTTGTAACATCTTTAATTGGGATGATAACGGAGGATTGCTAAGTGTGGCACTGTTAATACCAAGTGAATAGGATGGGGTATAGGTTCCTACCGTCATGGTTCCATAATGGAAAATAATCTGACCGGTTGTCTCAACCAGGTGAACCTGAAAGTTCAGATTTGTTCCTGTGGTAAGATACCCTGACATATTTGTCCATTCAACTGTGAAAGTACGGTTGGGAGCTGAACCGGATAACCGTGTACGGATGCAACTTCCCAACGGACTTGTACTTCCTTGTGACATGAGGTCGTCATAAAGCACAGCCAATGCAGGGCGTGTTGATTGTGCTAATGTAGCATTAGTGAATGCACTATTGTCATAACCAAAATCATCCGGATTATTATCGCCGTTATCGGGATCGGAAGAAAAATCAACAAACCCGTTCGTACTTACCGAAAGTTGAGTATAACGCTGCCCATTATACCAAAAATCAAAACCGATATCAACAAAAAAAGAACGATTATCATCTTGTGCAAATGTGTTTGTGTTTCTCCACATATTTACAGGAAACGCGGAGTTGAATACTGAATTGTAAGGTACGGTAGTTTGATGTGCAGTTGAATAGTTTGAAATATTTTGAGATATTAATAATAAATTAGTTAAATAAAAATAAAATAATATTTTTTTCATAAATAAAAACTTTTCGAAAGTAACTAATATTGTTCTTTAATTTTGTAACAATAGCTACTTTTTTTATTTATTTTATATTAGATTTAGACAAGAAATAGAATAATTTAGATAAAAATATTAATTGATAAGATGAATTAAAAGATCTTTTTTAACAAATAAGGTGTTGTTAGTGTTGTCACAAGTCCCATTATGACCAAAACTGAAAATATTTCACTGTTGATTAAACCGTTTTTATAAGCGATATTGGCAATAATCAATTCCATAATTCCTCTGGCATTTAATCCCATGCCCAGAGTCAGAGAGGTTCGGTTATCATATCCGGCAAGTTTGCCGCCAATAAATCCTCCTGTAATTTTTGAAATATAGGAAACCGCGATAATTGCTATCAAAAAAAGAATGTTTTGAATGGAATGGATATTAAATTCCAACCCTATACCGGCAAAAAAAATCGGTGCCAAAAAACCCATGGAAATATTTCTGATAGTTTTTTCAATGGAATGTATGTTGGTTTGTCCGATGATTTTTTCATTAATCAAGAGTGAGGCAAAAAAAGCCCCGATAATGAAATGAAATCCCATTGACTCGGAAATTGTGGAAAAAAGCAAAATGTATGCAAAAAATATGGCAAATAGGGGTTCTTTTCCTTTTAAAATGGAAATTAACTTGTTAAGTGAATCCTCCAGATAATTTCCACGATTAGTAATTTTCTTAAACAAAAGGAAAGAAAAAATCAATATTGAAATCAGCAAAAGTAATTTGGCCATGGAAATGGCGCCTGCTTTGGTCACGGTGTAAATTGAAAGATCGGTATCCTTAATACTTAAAAGCACTCCTAATACTGCAAGTGCAAGGATATCATCAAAAATGGCCGCCGAAATTATTCTCTGACCGATTTCTGTGTTAATTTTACCCAGGTCCATCAAAATTCTAACACTCACTGGCAAAGCCGTTATGGATACACAAAGCCCAATGAACAACATACTCAAAACATTTAATTTAAAAAGGTAGCCGACCCAAACCCCAAGAAAATTGGGTATGAAAAAAGCCATGATGGCCACCATGATTTTTCTGCCCCTGACGGACTGCATAATCATATCGGCATTAATTTCAAGCCCTGCCTGTATAACCAATAAAAAAACTCCTAATTCGGAAATGACTTTAATATCCTCCGAACGATGGATAAGGTTCATGAAAGTAGGGCCCAGCAAGGCGCCGGCAATAATTTCCCCAATCATGGCCGGATGTTTGAAGCGCTCGAAAATTTCACCCAGCAATTTGGCAGCCACTAATAATATCAGCAAATTCGTAAAAAAAGGAAGTTCAATGGCCGGGGAATTCATCTCATACAAAATTACGACTATTCTTCAGGGTTAACAAGTTAAAAAGTTAACCTGTAAAAAAACTATAATGTTCAGAATAGTTTCTAATTTTGGCCATATTTGTTGCATTGGCAACATTGGTATTTATCATACTCATTGTCATCACCTCCCTGATTGGCTTCTTTCAGCCGGGCTTTATTGAAAAACATTATTTCAGCCCGTATAGAATCAAATACCACGGCGAGCATTATCGTTTTTTATCGCATGCTTTTATCCATGCCGGATTTCTCCATTTGGGGTTTAACGTCCTTGCATTATACTCATTCGGTACTGTATTGGAGGAATATTATTTTCCTATTTTGTATGGTGAAAAATGGGGGAGGGCAATGTTTTTGTTACTATTCACAGGCGGAATATATGCCTCCTGTCTTTTGGAGTATTTTCTATACAGAAACAAAGAAAATTATGCTTCACTGGGTATCAGCGGAAGCGTATCGTCGGTAATTTTTGCTTTTATCATTATCAGTCCGCTCAGTGAAATCGGTTTTTTCTTTATTCCCATGAAAGGATGGGTGGCGGGTTTGTTGCTGCTGGCTTTGAGTTATATTTTCTTAAGAAAAAAAAGAAAAGGCGAGTATCAGGATCCGATTAGCCATGAGTCGCATTACAGCGGGGCGGTTTTCGGAATATTGTTTATGCTGGCCACCAGGCCGGCCACCGTTTGGCAATTTGTTTTAACAGTATTGGAGTCCTTCAGATGATTAAAATGAAATTGACTTTCCTTGGAACCGGTACGTCTCAGGGCATACCGGTTATCGGTTGTTACTGTGACGTATGTCAAAGTACCGACCCTAAAGATAAACGCCTTCGTTCTTCCGTACATATTCAAACCCACAAAGCATCCGTTGTAATTGATACGGGCCCTGATTTCAGGCAACAATGCCTTCAAAATCGCATAGATAAAATCGATGGTATATTATATACTCATGAACATATGGATCACGTATCGGGTTTGGATGATGTGAGGCCATATAATTTTTTTCTGAAATCCAATATCCGCCTTTATGCCGAAACTGCAGTGGAAAATGCCATCAGGAGAATATACCGATATGCTTTTGATGAAGGTGAAAAGTATCCGGGGGTGCCTGAAATAGAAATTTCAAACATCAGTGAAAAATCCATTATTACAATTGGAGATTTACAAATAAAACCATTCCGTGTATTTCATAAAGAACTTCCTGTCTTAGGTTTTAAAATTAATGATGTGACATATATAACCGATGCAAATTATATATCCGATGATGTAATTGATGAATTAAGAAATTGTAAAATATTGATAATAAATGCATTAAGAAAAGAAAAACATATTTCCCATTTTAACCTTGACGAAGCATTGAATATGATAAAACGTATAAACCCTGAAAGAGCATACCTCACACATATTTCCCATCAATTGGGAAAACATAATGATGTTATCAATATATTACCAATTAACGTAAAACCGGCTTATGACGGTCTTCAGATTATTGTATAATTTTTTTCAACAAATAATATTAGTTTAATAAATTTTGTTGATATTTGCTACATGAAAAAAATCATCATCATTTTATTTATTTTTGTTTTTTCTTTATTTGGTTGTAAGAGCAAAGAAAAGTGCCCTGCATATTCAAAGAACACAACTAAATCTCAAAACATATAAAATCTTATAAATAATTTTTTGTGTGAAAATTATTTTATTATTTTATATTTAACATAATGTAAATTATAGTTCATTTTTATAAACAACAAAAACCGGTAAATTTGCCATGCTTTGATAAATATATTAAAAAAAATATGGTTATTACTAACCAAAAACCTTTGGAATGTTCGATTAGAAAAAATCAATAATCCCTATATTCGTTCTCTCGTAAAGGAAATTAGGACATTCAATTTAGCTATCAAGGGCTTTACCGATGATAAATGCTTGACTAAAGCCACAGCTTTAACCTATTATACTTTGTTTTCTATTGTACCCGTACTTGCAGTGGCTTTTGCCATTGCCAACGGTTTTGGCTTTCAAAAATACCTTCAAAAACAATTGCTTCAAAAATACGGCGAGTATTCTGAAGTACTGAATAATGCCTTCATCTATGCCGATGCACTTTTGGCTACCACCAAAGGCGGACTCATTGCTGGTTTTGGAATCCTGCTTTTACTCTGGAGTGTCATTAATCTGCTCATTAACATTGAAAATTCATTTAACGAGATTTGGGAAGTTAAAAAAGGTCGTAACTGGAGCCGTAAGCTTACTGATTATACAACTATCATTGTTCTTTCACCGATTTTTTTTATTATTTCCGGTAGTTTTTCAGTAATTGTTCAAAGCGGATTAAGCAAAGTTTATTTAATAGGAAAATTTAATGTTATCTTAATTGAATTGATTGCTTGGTTGATTATGGTCATGATTTTTACCCTTATTTTCAAAGTTTTACCTAATACCAAAGTAGAATTTAAATCAGCTTTTAAAGCAGCCATTGTTACTTTAATATTATTCGAAGTGGTTAAATGGGCTTACATCAAATTTCAAATTGGGGTCAACCGTTACAATGCCATATATGGTGGCTTTGCCGCATTGCCTTTGTTCTTGATCTGGGTACAATATTCCTGGTATATCATACTTTTTGGCGCTGAACTTTCCTATGCACATCAGAATTCTATCCATTTTGAAATGGAACGTGAATCACAAAACATGAGCAACCGTTTTCGGAAAATACTTTCCGTTCTGGTAATGCACCAAATTATTAAGGCCTTTCAAAACAAAAATTCTAAACTTCCCGGAATTGCGGATTTGTCGGAAAAATTGGATTTGCCGTTAAGAATTACGCGCATTATTTTGAACGACTTACTCGAAACCGGCCTTGTCACTGAATCGCAAAGCCCCGATGGTTCAGAAACCCGTTATGTTCCGGGTTTCACCGATGAAAACATGACCCTTTGGGAAGTGTGGAATGCCATTGAGGCCAAGGGAGAAAATGAAATTCCGATTGCTGAAATTGAAAACAAGAAAACAGTGATTGAACTAATTAATAAAGCGGAAAATACCCTGCAAACGCAAATGCACCATATTAAAATCAAAGATTTGTAATGAACCGATTCTGGCTGATTTTTCTGATTGTTGGAATTTCATACGGAAACGACACCTTAAAAAAAAATACAACTGTCAAGCCCGAGCACTCACCTCGGAAAGCAGCTGTTTTAAGTGCCATTATACCAGGCCTTGGGCAGGCCTATAACCGTTCCTGGTGGAAAATTCCCGTGGTCTATGCCAGCCTGGGGGCTTTCACCTACTTTGCAATTGATAATCACAAGCAATATACTTTTGTCAGAAATAATCTGATAGCAGAAGCCGACCAAAATCCAAATACTGTTAATGTTACCGGTTTGCCGGCCGCGCAATTAAGTGAAATCAAACGCCAATACAAGAACCGAAGGGATTTGTGCATTGCAGGCGCCATTGCAGTATATGTCC
>JAOAHO010000052.1 GCA_026415195.1 Bacteroidia bacterium
GTCAGATGTGTATAAGAGACAGAGATAGCACTTATCGGTTACGGAAAAATGGGCAAGGAAATTGAAAAAATTGCCCTGGAACGCGGTCATGAGATTACCGTAAAAATTACCTCAAAGGACCATTCTTTCGAAAAAGATCATAATTTCTTGTCTTCCGATGTTGCCATTGAATTTACGCGCCCCGATTCAGCTTTTGGTAATCTGATGAAATGCATCTCGTCAGGCATTCCAACCGTATGCGGAACCACCGGTTGGTATGATCGTCTTGATGAAATTAAATCCGCTGCTAAGAACAAAAATATTGGTTTTTTCTATGCCAGCAATTTTAGTATAGGTGTCAATATTTTTTTTGAAATCAATAAGCTTTTGGCTCGCCTCATGAACCGTTACCCGGAATACCAATGCTATGTGAAAGAAATTCATCATATTCATAAGTTAGACAAACCCAGCGGCACTGCCCTTACGCTGATAAATGATATTTTAAAGGAAAACAAGAATTTTTCAAAATGGGCTTTTGATGACAGCAGTGAAAGCGTTATTCCCGTAACATGTATTCGGGAAGGAGAAGTACCGGGTACTCATGAAATTTGTTTTGAGTCCCCCGTCGACTCCATTACCCTTCGCCATGAAGCTAAAAATCGTAAAGGCTTTGCCCTGGGTAGTGTCTTGGCTGCTGAGTGGATTCAGGGTAAAACCGGAGTGTTCACCATGTCGGATTTATTATTCGGGAATTAACGAATGCAGCTATTTTTTGCACGTGAAAAAGAGGGTAGTTTTTTTTTAGATGAAAAAGAGACGTATCATTGCACCCGCGTATTAAGAAAAAAAAATCAAGAATTTGTTTATTTCACCACCGGCAAGGGTGATTTGAATCAGGGTAGGTTACTTTTGCAAAAAAATATTGCATTTCTGGAAAATGTAACGTTGGTAGAAAAAAAGCCCCTCCTCCACCCTTACATACATTTGGCCATAGCCCCCACCAAGCAATTTCAGCGCATGGAATGGTTTTTGGAAAAAGCCGTTGAGTGCGGTATCAATGAAATCAGCTTTATTCTGACACAAAGAACCGAACGTACTTCAGTATCGTTGGAAAGGGTCGAACATATCATTCACAGTGCCATGAAGCAATCGATGATGTTGCATGAGCCTTTAGTAAATGGCCCGATGCCATGGAAAGATTTCATTCATAAAAAATCAAAAATTGAAAATGCATTTTATGGAATTTGCAAGGCCAGTTCCAAATCTCTATACATTGGTACATTGCCTAAACAAAATGCTTATGTAATCAGCATAGGTCCTGAAGGAGATTTTACAGATGAGGAATGGGAATGTGCCGTAAATAAAAATTACGTTTCAGTGATCCTGGGAGGTAACCGGCTCAGGACCGAGACGGCAGGTTTGTTCAGCTTGATAGCACTTAGGACCTGTTTTGGTTATTAAATCCTGATGCCCATAACCAGGATGTCATCCACCTGGTCATGGCTGCCCTGCCAGTTGTCAAGGGTTTTCTCAAAATAGATTTTCTGATCTTCCACATCCATTTTTGATGCCTCCAACAATAACTTTTTGAATTTACCGATCATGAACTTTTTTCCTTTCGGGCCTCCGAACTGATCAGGATACCCGTCGCTGAAAAGATATAGGGTATCATTGGGTTGAAGCTGAAATACATGATTGTCGAACGGTTGAGTATCCAAAACATGAACGCCAATCGGAAACTTATTGACTTTGCCCTCAATGATCTCACCATTTCTGACAATCATCAAAGGATTAAATGCTGCCGCATATTGAAGTTCAAGTGTATTGAAATCGATACGACAAAGGGTCATGTCCATTCCATCTTTTGATTTTGATTCCATACCGGCCGAATGAAGGGTTTTTTTAACTTCATCACGCATGTAATTCAGGATGTCTCCGGGTTTTTCCAATGAAGTATTCAAAATAATATCACGAAGAATATTATACCCCACTAAGCTCATGAAAGCCCCGGGAACTCCGTGTCCTGTACAATCCACGGTGGCAAAAAAGGAAATATTTTGTTTTTGGGCTACCCAATAAAAATCACCCGATACGATGTCTTTAGGCCTGTAGAAAACAAAATATTTTTTTAGAACAGAACGCAAGACACTGGGAGGTGGCAATATGGCTTCCTGAATCCTTTTAGCATAATGAATGCTGTCGGTTACCTGTTTGTAAAGAAATTCAAGTTCTTTATTTTTTGCTTCAATTTCTTCTTTTTGCCGCATAACTTCTTCTGTCCTTTCGATAACTTTTTGTTCAAGGAGGCGTTCGTTTTGTGCCAGGTTATCCCTCATTTGAATTAAGGCATGTCCCAAGGTATCGTCGCTGCTTAAAGGCTTATATTCATAGTTAAAATTTCCGCTTCCGGTTTGTCGGGCAAATTCCGTTGTGTGCTGTAACGAATGAATAAGTTCTTTCAAGGCTTGTTGCATATCGCCAATTTCATCTTTTCGGGGAATAATAATCTCATTGGGTATGATGCCCCTCGACATTAATAGTAAAGTTTTCCTAAGCGATAACACGGGTTGAGTTATGGAACGGGTAGTAAGTAATGCAATAATAACTCCTCCCGCCAGTAACATTATTCCCAATATGATAACAAATCGTTGCAAAAAATTGAACGTTTTGAACATGTCTGATTTTACTTCCTCGGCCTGTTTTTGTTTGTTTTCTATTAAATTGTTAAGCTCTTTCATCAGTTGCTTAATCGCCACCTGAATATCTTCGAATGAAATACGGGCCATCCCCGCTTTTGAAAGGTCTTCATAATCATCTGCTGTCTGCAGTAAAATCATGATATCATTTTCATACATTTTAAAAATTATTTCCAGGCGTGTAAATATTTCTTTAAGTTTTTTCTTTTCCTGTTCCGACCAGGGTTTTGAAATTTGTATAAGTTGACTTTTGAGTTGAGGATATTTATTTTTTATGATGTTTTTCAGATCTTCTCTGAACTGAATATCATTGGACGAACTGTTGAAAACCCACTGAGTAATGTGCGAAAGCGATTGTTGAATCATGGTATTAAGTTCTTTTAAAGCTGCTACGCTGGGAGCCAGCCGTCCAACCACCCTATCGGTTTTACTTTTTCCGTCGGTTAAAGTAATAACTGTCAGGGCAAACGCGATAAATGTCAAAAATATCAGAATTCCGAAGCCCAGCCCTATTTTTTTTCCAATGGTAATCCTCATATTTTATTTGTTAACCTGTATGCCAAGCTGGGCACATTTTTTATCAAATTCCATGTATTTTTCTTTTTCACACAACGCTCTGTAGATGTAATAAAGAGCTTCCACGGCCAGCTTATTTGAATTGTTTTTATTGTATACTTTTAGTACGAAATTTTCTGCTTTTCGGGCTAATTTAGAAGTATTTTCCTGAACAATATCTAATTGTAATAAATCTGTAGCAGCATCCAAACTTTTTATCATCTGTACGGCTTCAGAATAATACATCAGACCAAGGTTCAGGTTAGCCTGATCGTTATCCGGATCTATTTCCAATACTTTTGTAAGGTAAATTTTACCTTTTTCGCCGGCTTTTTTATTGATGGTATTGCTTTCCGCAATCTGGCTGTTAAATTCCGAAGCATAATGGCTTCCCAAAGCATTATAAAACTCGATGTCTTTTTCTTTTGAATTAAATTGCGGGTTTACGGATTTCATCAGTTCTTTAAATTTTATGTAAAGTTTTTCGGAAAGCTCATCATTTTTTTGTTCCTGGAATACATTGTTGGCCATGTTAAAATAATTTATTGCGATATTGTTCAATAATTTTATGTTGTTGTTGTGATTTACACTGTCGGGGTTGAGGCTTTCTGAACGCATTATGGATTTTACTATGGTATCCCTTAATTTTGACTCAATAAGATTTTTTTCCGTCTTTTTATACAGTTCGTAATAAATGAATGCCCTCACGGTGTGGGTTTCCGAAAGATTAGAGGTTTCGTTATGAAGGGCAGCGCTGTCGATGGCCGATTTTGCCCACTCAAATTTTTTCTCCAGATAGAGCTTATGCGCCCGGAAAAGTTTTTCGGTTTGGGCCCACAAATGATGGAAGAATGGAAGGAGGAGCATCCAACCGATTATAATTATTATATTTTTCTTCCTCCTCATTTCAATCAATTTTTATAGTTAATTTGTCGAATTCATCATTCGTTTTTAAGCCCATCCTGATGGCGCTTTGCTTGCTGTACTCCACTTTCAGTTTATTGTCCTGCATGATGAAATTCAGGCAGGAACCGTTTTTGCATGAATTGTCGGCCTCCGATAACAACAACACCCCCTTGCCTTTTAACTTTTTTGCTGCTTCCGCTATCTTTTTTGGATTGTTTTCCAGAAGAAAAAGAATATTGGCTTTTTCATTGACTGCGAAGGATGATTGAATTTCAATATCCTGGTTCCCTACCTTTTTGTTTTTGGTTAAATTTTTCAGTTCATTTTCCAGTTTGGCGTCCGAACCTGAAATGCAAATAATAAAGTTCCCTGTTTTTTTGGAGTTGGGCCATTCAAAATATTTAGTAAAGTTGTAAATGTAAACGGCTTTAATTTTTGATTGAATATCGTATGTGTTGGGATTTTGTTGAAAAGAACTCAACAAAACTGTCAGTGCCGTAAGTATTATTGCCCTGATATTCAATTCCGTGAATTTCACAAATATACTAAATGAGATTTTAGCTTAAAAGCATTTTTTCAGACGGATAAAAAAAATTAAATTTGAAGTGCATATTGTCTTTTTGAAAAAAGAATACAATAATTATACCGACGAACAAATCATTCACATTTTTTTGGAAAAAGGGGACAATGCTGCCATCGGAATTCTTTATCAAAGATATTCCAATCTTACCTACGGTTTAATGCTGAAATATGTGAAAGACGTCGAAAAATCGGCCGACCTGATGATGGAACTTTTCGAAAAACTTCCCGAACTTCTCAAAAAACATCAGGTTCAAAACTTTAAAAGCTGGTGGTATATAACTTCAAAAAACCATGTCCTGATGCACCTTAGAAAATCAAAATCCGACCAAGAAAAATTCAAATTATATGCGGAAAATGAATTGTTTATTATGGAAATTACACTATCGGGGCATCATGAAAATGAAAAATTAATTTCTGAAATGATGGATGCAATGAACCAACTAAGCCCTGAACAAAAAACCTGCCTGGAATTGTTTTATTTTAAAAACATGTCCTATAAAGAAATAGAAAAAGCCACCGGATGGACCTTTAATGAAATTAAAAGCCATATCCAGAACGGAAAAAGGAACCTTAAAATCAGATTAACAACAAAAGATGGATGAACTTAAAAAAACATACGATGAATTAAAAAGTAAACCGGAAAACGAATTTGATGCCTTTGATCAGGATGCGCTTGAGGGGCTGGAAGGCACGGATTTGAACGTGGCCGGCGCTGTCAAACGCTTTTATGATATTAAATTTCAAAACCGTTTTGGTGGGCTCCAAAAAACTCCGGTGATGCGTTATCTGTATTTTGCTGCAGCTGCCTTGCTCCTGATTGCCTTGTTTGTAGGCCTATGGCGCTTTTTTGCATATGATGAATTTGAGAAAAATACTATGGCAGTTATTCAAAAAGAGGAAGTACAAAGCAGTTCACTGCAATCCATGGCCGAATCAACGGAAATGCCTGAAACAAAGACGGAAATTAATGGGAGTATAAACCCAAAAGATGAAGCCGTGGAAGCAAAAAGATCCCAAAAGTCAAATATAACCCCTGGAGTTTGGGAAAAATCAGCGTCTGCTCCTCCTCCAGATGTGGTTATGGAACCGGAAAGTTCAGAAGGTTCTAAAGGCAATGTTTATTCCTTGCCTGAAAAAAAAGCACGTGGGGCTGAATTCCTTAAAAGCGACAGCAAGAATAATAAACATGCCAGTGATGAAGATGATAAGGAAATTGCCGAAGGCGTGAAAAGCACGGAAGCAATTGCTAATGCCCCCGACGTAAAAGCCCCTGCGATGAAAGAAAAATCCCATGCACCGGTGGCTGCCTCCATGCCGGTTAAAAATAAAACAGATTTTTATTACGATAAAAAAATATTTATAAATCCGGATGCTTTTGAAAAGGAATGCAGTAACTACATTGAACAAAATCAATTCATTATTTCGGAACTTATCATAGAAGAAAAAAAATCATCCCTGGAAATAAAACTTAAGGTTGCGGATAAAAACTTCGCTTCCCGGCATGAGAAAGAAATTGAAAAAATCATTCGGAAAAATTTGAATAAGGAATACGAAAAACACAAAGTTTATTTTGTGAAGTAATCATTTTTTTATTTTACTTATAATTAAAATTATTTTTTTTCTCAAATTTTTTCACCACGGCATGTATCTCCAGCAAGGGCTTGAGGAATTCTTCCAGGTCATACACACATAATTGCGAAGCGGCATCACATTTGGCATTCGCAGGGTCAGGATGGGCTTCGATGAACACTCCGTCCACTCCGCATGCCACTCCCGTTCGGCTTAATACCGGCAAAAACTCCCTGGCCCCGCCCCTGGCATCGCTGCTGGGAATGCCGTATTTACGCACGCAATGCGTAATGTCGTGCACCACTGGAAACCCGATTTGATTCAGGTGATAAAAACTCCGCGGATCCACCACCAGGTCATTATAACCAAAGGTATAGCCCCTTTCCGTCAGTATGATTTTATCATTGCCACTGTCCAGGCACTTTTGCACCGGATGCTTCATGTTGTCGGGGGCAAGAAATTGCCCGTGTTTGATGTTAACGATTTTTCCTGTTTTGGCTGCCGCCACCACCAATGAACTCTGCATGCATAGGTAGGCCGGAATTTGAAGCACGTCGCACACTTCAGCCACGGGTGCAGCCTGATAACTTTCGTGAATATCCGTCAGTACGGGGAAATCAAATTCCTTTTTGATTTTCTGCAACATTTTCAAACCTTCATCCAAGCCGGGCCCGTTGTAGTATTTCAAACTGCTGCGGTTATCTTTCAGAAATGAAGATTTAAAAATAACCGGAATTTTCAACCGTTCCGAAATGGTTTTCAGCATTTCTGCCGTTCGGAACATAATGCTTTCTTCTTCAATCACACAGGGGCCCGAAATCAGAAACAGTTCAGAGCCTCCTAGGTGAATATTATTCAGGTAAAATGATTTTTGGCTCATATATCTTTTTCGTAATAATCAATCACCAGGCCGTCGATCGGGCTTGCCTGAACCAGGCGGATTTCACTGCCGAAATTCAACAATAACGAATCGGACAGGTATTGCCCTTCTTCCTTGGTCAGTTCCACCGCCTGTATTTTCTTTCCTTTGCAGTCCTTCCACATACCAGTGTCGGAGGCAGGAACGCGGAAAACTTTTATTTTTTCACCGAACTCTTGTTGAAGTTGCTCCTTGATAACATTAAAATCAAAACGGTTTATTTCAAGCGCTTCATCGGTGTCGTGAATGGATATAAAAGTATTACCACGGTCGGTTTGGATCTCCAAAGCCACAATCAAATCCATAGCAGGATTGCTTTGCCTGTTAACCCATAAATAACAATACACTTCTTCCAAAACACTGTCGTGCATGGAATGCAATTCCAACAGTTCTTCTTCGGTAAAATATTTTTTTTGTAAAGTACTGTCTTCGTTCATGACGTGCGGGGTTCCAGTTCCACCACGCTCAAATTTCGCAAATTATTCCCATCCGTGTCAAAAAGCAGCAAGGTTTTTGTCTTATGAAAACCCTCGCGCCCGCATGCACCCGGGTTCAGGTACATTACATTCCAGGTTTTGTCGAATTCCACCCTAAGGATGTGCGAATGCCCGCAGATAAAAACATTCGGTTTTTTTTCGGCAAATACTTTTTTTATGTTGACGGGATATTTTCCCGGTCTGCCCCCGATATGTACCATATAGAAAAGCATGTTACCATCTTGCCAAAGCAATTCTTCGGGATAGCGCTTGCGTACGCTTTCATCGTCAATGTTGCCGAATACGGCACGAATGTTTTTCTTTCCTGTCCATGGTTCTAAAATATCGGGTGTGCCGATATCGCCTGCATGCCATATTTCATCGGCTTTATCCAGGTATTTCTTTGCCCTTTCAGGAAGGAACCCATGAGTATCGGAAAGCAGGCAAATACTTTTCATGCTTCAACCCCTAATTGCAAAAGTAATTTTTCTTTTTTTAATCCGTGAAAGTCGCCCGAACTCATAAGCAAAACCACTTGTTTGCCGCCGTGAATTTCAGTAATGCAGGATAAGAGTTCAAGATGGTCGGAGGTTACCTGAACATGTTTGCTTCCGAAGCATTCCTTTACAAATTCAGCAGACAAGGGTTGCATGCGTTTGTGTTCAAGGGTATGGGGATTGAAATAAACCCAAGCCTCGTCGGCATGGGACATAGTATTATGGTATTGAGGGATAAATTCCTTGTTCAAACTGCTGAAGGTGTGAAGTTCAAAAAAAGCCCTCAGCCGGTAATCAGGAAATTGCTTCCTGACGGCCTCGACGGTGCTTTTAACTTTAGAAGGAGAATGTGCAAAATCCCGTATAACGATGAGTTCGCTTCCGGCATGCCAAATTTCCATCCTTCCTGCCGCCCCCTTGAAATCAGTCATCATTTCCCAAAATTCCGATTTTTCATATCCCAGCGCCAGCCATGCCAAAGATGCGGCCTCGAGGTTTTTCAGGTTATGATCACCAAACACCTGAAGGGGGTATCGGCGATTCTTGTATATAACACACTCCATTCCGTTTTCATTGCGGGAATGCTCAGGAATGCCGTAGGGTATTTTTTGAATATCCTTGCGGGGATGTTCTTCCACCGTCCTCTTCAACAGGGCATCACTTTCATCATAAAGCAGGGTAGCAAATTTTTCCAAAGTATCAATATAAATCCTGAATTGGTTTACGTAATCTTCAAAAGTGGGAAATACATTGATATGATCCCAGGCAATGCCTGTCAGGATGGCAATATGGGGTTTATATAAATGAAACTTCGGCCTGCGATCGATGGGAGAGGTTAAATATTCATCGCCCTCAAAAACGGAAATTTTAGATTCCGGATGAATGTGCACCATGGTCTCAAATCCCTCGATCTGTGCGCCCACCAGGTAATTCATGGCAACTCCTTTTTTCCGAAGGGCATGCAAAAGCATGGACGTGGTAGTAGTTTTGCCGTGGCTTCCCCCCACTACCACACGCAAAGTATTTTTCGATGCCTCGTATAAAAATTCCGGATAAGAAAAAATTTTTAAGTTTAGTTCTTTGGCTTTTAACAACTCGGGGTTATCTTCCCTGGCATGCATGCCCAATATGACGGCATCCAGGCCCGTATGAATTTTTTCGGGAAACCAACCTTCTTTTTCCGGCAAAAGCCCGGCATTTTTCAGCCGTGAATAACTGGGGTCGCGTATTTCATCGTCGCTGCCCGTAACTTTATATCCGGAATGATGCAATGCCAATGCCAGATTGTGCATGGCGCTGCCTCCAATGGCAATGAAATGAATTCTGTTCACAAAGGAAAATTAAAATGAAATTTCATTTCAAAACTTTATCCAAAAAATATTTTTCCAAAAAAGGTGTTAATTGATACCAGATTGATTACTCCTGAATTTTGGTATATCGGGTGGTGTTGGCAGGATCCACCAGCATAAGAAGTTCCAGCACTTTTGTTTTTTCTTCCGGGGTGGCCCCTCGATAGATATTGATAATTTCATCGCGCTTGGCATTGAAGAACAACTGCAACGGAAACGAAGCGGGCCTGGCCTGATACACCGGCTTTAATTTCTCCAATGCTTTAAATATTTCGGCACGGGCATCTTCCACATTTTCGCTCATCTTATCCAGCCCCATCCGATGATAGTCATACATGCACTTTCTGATGCCTTCAAATACGGGCTGTAGGGCATTATCCACTATCCAGTAACGGTTTCGGTTATTCCTTTCATTGGCCCTCCAACCCGACTCGGCAGCATTTTGTGCATTTTGCATGATAATTTGGGCTTTTTGCCAATACTCCGTACCGCCCAGCGGGGAAAACGTATCATAATCGGTAGCCAGAATGACATAGGCATAAAAAGCAAGCACGGAAGTCAGGTTGCTCTGAAAGGTATTCAGGTTAAAATCCAGTTGCTGAAACTGTTGATATTTGAAGGCAAAATCCTGGTCTTCAATATTCAGTATGGGTGAATAATAGGAACTCCCATAGATGGGGCGCCGTGCCTGAATTTGTATCCGGCCTTTGTAATAATCTATTTCCGGCCGTTCTTCAAGAATAATCAAAATGGAACAATCAATTTTTTCATGTGGCAAAAACTGGTCTTTACCCCATTTATTGTTGTTCATGAACTCCAGAACGGCTTTTTGTATTTGGTCGGAAACTTGCTTCAGGTCGGTGCCCTGTACCTGGGAATAGTTAACCTGCACCTGACAGTTTAATTCCTGTGCATTCAGGTTTGTCAACAGTAAAAAAAAGGTGAATGATATGGAATACCAAAATTTCATTTCAGATAATCCTGAACAATATCGGATATTTTCATTGCCAGTTCTTCTTTCAATAGCCGCCCAAAAGTAATGTTTTTTCCGTCTTTTGAAATAATAGTTGCCTCATTCCAATCCGATCCAAACACACAACCTCCCTCCTGTACGGCCCTGTTTACTACCATAAAATCGGCGTTTTTCCTTTTTAGTTTTTCCATGCCATATTCCAGTTCATTTTGCGTCTCGAGGGCAAAGCCAACCAAAACCTGATCTTTCTTTTTCATTTTTCCCAATTCCTCCAGGATATCGGGATTTAACGCCAATTCCAGGGAAAAAGTGCCTTTTTCACTTTTTTTAATTTTGTTTTCAGATGGTTTAGAAGGCCTGAAATCGGCAACGGCAGCCGTGCAAACGGTTATGTCAGCGTCTGTAAATGCACTTAACATGGCATCGCGCATTTGCAGCGCAGTTTGGGTTTTGATGATATGGATGTTTTCGGTTTTCGGAATAAGGGTTACAGGCCCGCTGACCAAGGTAACCTGTGCGCCTTTCAGGGCAAAGGCCTCGGCAATGGCCAGGCCCATTTTTCCGGAACTTTGGTTGCCGATGTAACGCACAGGGTCAATGGGTTCGTGTGTGGGGCCGGCATTCACCAGTACTTTCTTTCCTTCCATTGGCCCACCGCAGGCAAGTTTTGTAATAATTTTCCTGAAGATGGCTTCGGGCTCCGGCATCCTTCCCTCCCCTGTTAATCCGCTGGCCAGCGGTCCGCTTTCGGCAGGAACAACAGTTACATGTTTTTCTTTCAGGCGGTTTATGGTTTCTTTAACGGTGGGATGGGCATACATTTCCAGGTCCATGGCCGGAAAAACCATCACAGGGCAACGTGCTGAATAATATACCGTCAATAAAAGATTATCGCATATTCCATGAGCCATTTTGGCAATGGTGTTGGCCGTAGCCGGGGCTACCACCATCAGGTCGGCCCACTCGCCAAGGTGTACGTGGTTATTCCACACATAGCCCCCGGAAAAAAAATCTGTCCAAACCGGGTATTCGCTGAGTACCGCAAGGGTTTGCGGAGTAACGAACTCTTTTGCCGATGGGGTCATCACCACACGCACTTCCATACCCTCTTTTTTTAACAACCTGACCAGCAGAGGAATCTTATAAGCCGCTATGCCCCCGCTTACGCCCAGCAATATTTTTTTACCCCTCAGCATATAATAAAAAAAGGCAGTTTAGCACTGCCTTTTGTTCTGTTCATTCATGATGATGATTATAATTCATTTTGAGTAAGTTCCTCGGGACGGCGCACATAGATTTTATCCTCCAGGAATTCCTGAATGGCAATAAGCGCCGGTTTGGGAAGGCGTTCAAAATATTTTGATACCTCAATTTGTTCGCGGTTTTCAAAAATTTCTTCCAACGTATCCGTGTATGAACTAAACTCCTGCAGTTTGGCATAGAGTTCTTCTTTCAGTTCGGTGTTGATTTGATTGGCGCGCTTACTCATGATGGCAACGGCTTCATACAGATTGCCGGTCTTTTTATCAAATTCGCGAATATCGCGCGTGATGATGTTCACCGGCGCATTGATTTTTTTTACGTCCATAGTCCTTTAAATGTTAAGTTCTTTTTTGGCTTTGAGGTACAAATTTTCGAGGCCGCTAATATACGAAGAATTTGGATACAAATTAATGAATTTCAAATAATTGTCAATCACCCCGTTAAAACGCTCGGCTTTCTTTTCAGGAACGCTTTTTTGAGCCAAAAGGTAATAGGAACGGATTAACATATCGAATGCCTTTTCCGTGTAAATGCCCGAAGGGTAATCCTCGATAAAATTTTGTGCCTGCACGATGGCGGCTTTATAATCCTCAATTTTGTACCATAGTTTCAAAATTTCAAATTCCTTTTTTTCCACCTTTGCCCTCATTTCGTCTATCAGAAGGTTGCAGGTATCAATACGCCTGCTCTCGGGAAAATTGTCCACAAACGATTGCATTTCCTTAATGGCATTTTGGGTATTGGTTTGGTCTAAATCATATTTCGGCCCGGATATGAAATAACAATAGGCATTCATAAAGTAACATTCCTCGGCCTTAGGGCTGTTGGGGAATTGGCGCGCAAAATTTTTAAAATGATACTGGGCCAGCAGGATATCCCCCAGATGATAATTGCACCAGGCATAATGATAATATACGGTTTCGGCACGGTCGGTGCCTTTGAAAACGGGAATCAATTCTTCCAGCAACTGATAGGCCCGGGTGTAATTTTCCTTTTGGTAATATTCCATGGCCTTTTCATACTTCAATTCATAGTTCGTACTTTTCAGCAGCCGCTCGAATTTGTTGCAGGAAAAGAGGAATAAGGCGGAAAATATTGATATGTATATATTTTTGATCAGCGGCATAAAATTAAAAAATATATTCCGTTGTGGAATGTAAAGTATAGTTAATGAAATTTAAATGCGGGCAAGAAATTTTGAAAGTCACTCAGCAGGTTAAAGTGGTGCGGGAGGGAATCGAACCCCCGACACAAGGATTTTCAGTCCTTTGCTCTACCGACTGAGCTACCGCACCTCCTTGCTGAAAAAGGGAGTGCAAACATACAAACTTTTTTTCAAACCCTCAAAATATCACAAAAAAATCAAAAACGCCATTTGCTTTCCCAATTGGCTTTAATTTTATCACTTTAATCCTTGATACTCACTGTTGATATTGGCAATACGGCCATCAAGTGCCTGCTTTGGATGAATGATCGTCCTGCTGATTTTTATGTTTTTAAAAATTGTGATGAACTTCGCAACACGGCAAATCACGCTTTCAGTGCGGTAAAGAAAGTTTTGGTTTCTTCGGTGGCGAATCCGCAAACGGAAAACCATATCAGGCAAATATTTCAAGGTTCGGAAATATGTTTTTTTTCCATAGGGAATGGTTTTCCTTTTGCAATCCATTATACCCCACTTAATGCATTGGGCCCCGATCGCCTGTTGGCTGCATTAGGCGCAAATTTTCTGCACCCGGGCCGCGATGCCCTTATCATTGATGCGGGCACCTGTATTAAATACGGCTTTTTGTCCTCCAAAAACGGATTTTTAGGCGGATTTATCAGCCCGGGCATCCGGATGCGTTTTCGTGCCTTGCACGAACAAACTGCCCGTTTGCCCTTGTTGGGGAGTGAACTGCCTCCGCCTTCCCAATTTACCTTACCCGGACAAAACACCGAATCTTCCATGAAAGGCGGAGTTTGGCTGGGAGTTTTCGGAGAAGTGGCGTATTTTATACATAAGGCCAATGCCCGGCTGAATGATCCTTTGCTGATTTTCACCGGAGGCGATTCTGAAAAATTACTGAAATGTTTTTCCGACGAACAATTTTCAAAATACGTTTCGGTTAAAAATAAGATATTTGCCGAACCATATTTAATTCATCACGGGTTGAAGCATTATCTGGACAAGCCATAAGTGAAAAAAGTTTTTTTAATATTGTTTTGGATAACTTCCATTCTTTGGGCTCAGAAAAAAGGGCAGTTCCCCTACTCTGTTTTTGGCTTCGGTGAATTTGAGCCCATGCGTTTTCATCACCAAAACCTGAACGGCGGCCTGAGTTCGGCTGTCCTTGCCGATACCCTCTTTCCTACTTTGCTCAATTCCGCCCAGCCCGCTTCGCTTCCCGACATCCGCTTTGCCACATTTGAAGTAGGCGGAAAAAACCGCCTGAACCGCCTTTACCGTGGGAATGTAAAATCGGAGTATTACAACCTCACGAATTTCGATTATGCCGCATTAGGCGTACCTCTTGGCAACAAAGGGGGATTAAGTTTTGGAATTGCGCCTTTCAGTGCCGTTGGCTACTCCCTTGAAACCGTTGATTTTATGCCCGGCATCGGAAACATCACATACAAACAATCGGGCGACGGCGGATTTAATCAGGCCTTTTTAGGGGCCGGAATTCAACCTTTTAAATTTACTTACGTGAACTACTCAAGGCGCCATTCCGGTAAAGATACTCCACCGCACAAGGGAATAAGCCGCTTTCTATATCGCCTTTCACAATTACGCCTCGGCATGAACGGCGCGTGGATTTTCGGCCAACTGATCAGGCAAACGGATATCCGTTATCCCAACAATATTCAAAACCTGAATCATTTTCGCGAGAGCATCATTCGCCCCAAAGGAATTATGGGCAGTTTTGGAATAATGTTGCCCTGGGTACAGGACAGTTTGAACGGCAGGGCCTTAAAAGAAAAAAATATTTATACGCTCGGTTTTTGTATATCGCCTTCCACCCCAATAAAACTATCGGAAGAACTCTATTCCTTCAATTATTTTTCACAACCCGTAAACGTAAACCTCAATATCAAGGACAGCGCCGAAAAATCGGTCAGGGAAAATATCCGATATCGCCTTCCATTACAATTTTCCACCGGTTTTAATTTTAAAAAGGGCTATTCCTGGAATGCCGGAATGGAATTTGCGCGCATTGCCATGAAAGAACGAAACACCGTCTTTTCTGCCGTTCCCATGGAAGACATCAGCATATTGGCCGCAGGCATTTCATGGGTACCGGATAAGTTCTCTTATGGCAAAGGCACCTACTTAAAACGCACGCGCTATGCTGCAGGGATTAACCACACCTCGGGTTATGTGAAATCAGAGGGCAAATACATGCAGGCATTGAGGGCCACCGCCGGGCTGTCGCTTCCCATCGGTATCAGGACGGGAACAGGCATGCTGCATCTGGGCTTTCAATATTATCAAAATACTTTAGCTCCCCAAACATTTTTTAAAGAAAGGGGAATATGCTTTTTATTCGGCATTACTTTTAATTCCACATACCTGGAAGATTTTTGGTTCAGGAAATTCAGGTATGACTGAGCAATGAAAGCGAAGTTGTTCATACTCACGATTATTCATCTGATATTGATATCGTGTTCCAACGACATTAAAGAAGTAATGAAGTTTCCTTCGCTCAAACTAACCCCTTCTCAGACAGCCGATTCCGTAGAATTCATCATGGCCGACAGCAGCGAACTGAGAATCATTCTGAAAGCCCCCAGGGTGCTGATGTTTAAGGAAAACGTCTCGGAACCTTACACCATATTGCCTCAGGGATTAAAAGTGTATTTCTTCGGCGATGAAGAAGAACAGAGGGCCGGAACCGAGCTTTCGGCACAATATGCGGTGCGTTATGAATGGAGCAGAAAAACCGACTTGAAAAATAACGTCATCGTAAAAAATTACAAAGGGGAAATTTTGAAAACCGATCATCTGATTTGGGATGAACTGCAGCGCAAAATCATTACCACGGATTACGTGGAAATAATAACCGCCGACCGAAAACTCATAGGATACGGCCTGGAAAGCAACGATGATTTTACCAAATACAGCATTAAAAATATTCAGGCAGAAATATTATTTGAGGAGGAAGAATCCGAAAGTGAATAAATTTTCAAAGGTGTTTTTTGAAAATCCTTTCACAAGCCCCATACACCAAATCAAATACTTCTTCAAATCCTTCAGGCCCTCCGTAATAAGGATCGGGAACTTCGCGAAGGCCGCATTCAGGATAGTGATCCAACAACAAACTGACTTTTGACGCATCGGCATCGCACGAAGCCAAAGTTAAAACGTTTCTCAGGTTGCTTTTATCCATGACGAAAATATGATCGAACTTCAAAAAATCGTTTGGTTTAAATTGCCGTGCCCTGAGGTTTCTCAGGTCAATTCCCCTGCCGAGCGCTTGCCTGACGGTTCTTGGATCGGGAGGTTCGCCCACATGATAGGAAGCCGTTCCGGCAGAGTCGATAATAAAATTTTTTTTGTGAATTTCATTCAAGTGTAGAAAAATCCCTTCCGCCAGCGGCGACCGGCATATATTTCCCAAACAAACAAATAAAAACGAAGGGGGCTTGTTCATAGTTTTTTAGGCAAATATAAACGTGAATAGTATCTTTGCCAAAAGTGCTCAAAAAACTTGCATACTACATCATTAAGTGGCGCCTTTTCTGGTTAATACTGCTTGGCAGCATTTCCCTCCTGCTGAGTTATTTTGCCACTAAGCTTGAGATTTCGTTCTACATGGCCCCTGTCTCTTAT
>JAOAHO010000053.1 GCA_026415195.1 Bacteroidia bacterium
GGGCTGCTGTGTCGTTTCCTTTGGTTCGTGAGGGTTTGTCAAGGAAAAAAGCATTTTTCTACGGACAGTTGTCGGGCATGGTCGAACCTCTGGCAGGTGTTTTGGGAGCCTGGCTGGTGTCGTTCATCAGCCCTGTGTTGCCTTTTGCATTGGCTTTTGCTGCAGGTGCTATGGTGTTTGTGGTGGTGGAGGAAATAATTCCCGAATCCCAGTCGGAAGGTAGTTCCGATTTTTCCACCATTGGCGCCATGCTTGGCTTTGCCGTGATGATGTTCCTGGATGTTTATTTTTCCTGAATTATTTTGGCTCGTACAATTTTTTTTGCTTCTTTATATCTGGCTTAGCGACTTTGTCGTTTTTGCTTTTTTCTAAACGAATGTCCAGATCCTCCACAGGTTTCCATTTATTTTTGGAATAATAAAATCCGTCGAATGAACCATCGGGCCCATAATATTGATAAAGTCCCTGAAAGTCCAAGTCTTCCTTGAACGGTGAGTTGTGGCTATACACTATCAATTTTTTTTCTGGAATGTATTTCAACGACATCGTCACGTCGGCGCTATATTCAAATTGAATACGCCTTGGGCTCCTGCGCGGAATTTTAAAAACATCCTTCCCGAATACGGGCTCGCCGTCTTTGAACCACAATACATCTATGAATTTTTTTTGAGTGATGCCGTCGTTGCCGTCCCACCCGAATAAAATATAATAATCTTCGCAAGGTATTAGTTTATAATACAACATCCCATACCACTTGTCAGCACTTCCGGTATGACTCTCGGGATTTTTTATCTGTTGCGATATGTCTTTTAGGTAAAACGTAACGGTTTCTTCCTTTCCGCTTTTTTTGTTTTTATTTTTTTTAATCAGAAACCCGAAAAAGGCATGAGATTTATCTTTCAATATCTGATTCCATGTAATCAGTTTGAACGAACGGTCTGGATCTTCAAGGGTGGAAATATCTTTTAGTTCATGAAAAGGAAAAGCGTATGCATGTTCCGAATTGGCAATGTTTTTCATTATTTCTAGAAAAACTTTGTGGGAATCGAGTCGAGCTTCATGATTTTTGATGTGAAATGCGTAGGGCTGCAGATTTTTCAGTCGTGCCAGAAGGGAATCTTGGCTGAGAAGATTCAAGGAAATAAGAATAATTGACACAAAAAATCTGATGATCATTTTGCTTTAAAACGAATTTAGCATAAAAAATTACTTGGTATATTTGATTTTTGGAATTTTTATCAAAATCGAATGGCCCTTATTCTTCCTTTTAAAGCATTCCGTCCCGTTCACGATAAGGTTTTTCATGTGGTATGCCGTTCAGCCGATGGTTTTACCTCTTCCACCATCAAAAAAATCATAGAATCCAATCCCTATTCATTTCTGAACATCATTTTTCCCGACTTTTCCGAAAAAAACAAGAGCAAGGCCGGAACTCCGGAAAGGATGCGAAAAATTCGCCATGCTTTTGAACAATCAAAAGAAAAAAAACTTTTTATTTCCGATGAAGAGCCTGCTTATTACATTTATCGTCAGATAAAAAAGAACATCGAATATACGGGCATTGTCGGCGTCATACATGCGGATGAATACCGTAACGGGCATGTTAAAATTCATGAGCATACGCTGACGGAAAGAGAAGAAAAATTGATGCAATACCTCGACCTGGTGGAATGGAATGCAGAGCCCGTATTGTTTTTTTATAAGTCGAACACCGAACTGCAACAATTGGTGTACGACATTACCGACAAGCAATTCCCGCTTTACGATTTTTCAGGCACCGATGAAATCCGCCATATTGTTTGGAAAACCGAAAAAAAATCCATGGTGCAAAAAATCAGGTCGGCATTTGAAAAAGTTGAAAACGTTTATATAGCCGATGGGCATCACCGCAGTTCATCCTCTGTGTTATTGGCCGATAAGCGACTTGGGGAGGGAGTTGATAATCATCATCCATCCCAATATTACATGGGTATTTTTTTCGACAGCAAAGAACTGAAAGTGTATGAATTCAATCGCTTGCTGGATAATCGGTTCATGATTACTCCGGATGTTATGCTTCAAAAAGCAGAGGCCGATTTTAACATCACTAAAATCGAAAAACCAACAGGTCCTCCTTCAGAAAAAACGGAATTTTTTGTATTTACCAAAGGCCAATGGTATTCACTTAAATTGAAAAATACCGCCGATGCCTTGTTGAAAATGCCTTCGGCCGGAATCTGGAACGAATATTTTTTAAAAAGAATATACGGTGTTGACGATCCCAAAAACGAAAAAAAAATCCACTATTTGCCCGGAACTTTGGGAATTGAAGTGGTGGAAAAAGAAGTTTTGAACGGGAATTATGGTGTGGGCTGCATCTTATCGCCTTCCACCACCAAAGAAATCAGAGACATAGCCGATCGCGGTGATGTGATGCCCCCCAAAAGCACCTGGATTGAGCCCAAACTTCTGAATGGTTTGCTGATTTACGATTTTTCCCGCCATCATGACCCCCTCTGATATTTGCCAAAACCTAATCCGCATTAAAAAGGAGCTTAAGCCCGACACCACACTGGTTGCGGTTTCCAAAACTTTTCCCCCGGATGCGGTAAAAGCCGCTTATGATTGCGGCCATAGGGATTTCGGCGAGAATTATGTTCAGGAATGGAAAGAAAAACAGGCCGTATTGCCAGCGGACATCCGATGGCATTTTATCGGGCATCTGCAAACCAATAAAGTGAAATACCTGATCCCCGGAATTTACATGATACATTCCGTGGACAGCGAAAAACTTTTGATGGAAATCATCAAAAGGTGTGAAAAGCAAAATTATACGGTGCACATACTGCTCCAAATTCACATAGCTGATGAAAAAACAAAATTTGGTATGAGCAGGGATGAACTTTGGGAAATATGCCATAAGCCCCACTTGCTCTCTCATCCTTTGGTGAAAGTCAGGGGTCTGATGGGCATGGCAACCTTTACGGATGATGCAAATCAAATCTGCAAAGAGTTTTCAGGTTTACGTGAATTGTTTGAAGAATTTCAGAAAAAAGTGTTGACTTTATGTCCCGAATTTAATGTCTTGTCGATGGGCATGAGTTCTGATTTCAGATTGGCATTGGAGCAGGGGAGCAATATGGTCAGAATTGGTTCGGCTATTTTCGGCAGCCGGAGCTATGCGGGCTAGGTTGTTTTATTTTCTTCAGTTAAAATGTGAATCCAATGCAATAATTTTTCTTTTTTCTTTTTTCCGGTCAAATCATCGGAATAGTGGCGTTGGTTCAATAGTATATTGCATTCACCGCCATAAAGTTGAACGTCTTTTTTGAGCTTTGAAATCCAGAACTCATCTTTTCCCGATTCGAATAAATACGTATCGCATACGGCCACCGGATGCAGGATGAAATCCGAAATTCGGTTCGATGTCAAATCGAAGCACGGGAAAGGATAGAGGGTGGAATAGCGATAGCCGAATGTATGATAATAAAGGCCGGAGTAATCGTGCTTCAAACCATTGATGGAAAGCTTTTTCTGAATTTGGCTGTTTACAAATAATCCTTTGTTAGATCGGACATTCAATATTTCGGAATGGAGTATGTTTTTAAGTCGAAGGATGAATTTTGAAATTTCATCTTCCCTGGCCGGGGTGTCTTCTTTACCCCTTAATAATAATCCAGGTTCGGCGTAATCGTTCAGTCGTTTGGCCGGAACATGGATGGATGTGAATTTCGATAGCAACGACAGGGGATTATCGGCTTCGTTGGCCGTATTCCAGAAAAACAGAAATTTAACACGGTTTTCATATCGAACAAGTTCATGGAAAAACCTGAAATGAATGATTTCCTCCTCTTCTGCCCGGAGCCTTTTTCCAAACAACGAATTTAAAATTTGACGGGGTTTTTGCAAATTAACTTTCCACAAAGTTTGGTTGACGATTCGCCTGAATGTTTTCGAACTCAGTTCCATATCTACCGGAAATCGAACTGGTATTTTATTATCGTTAGCCCATACCCCAATTCCCGCCTTTTCAAATAGCATTTTTCTCCAATGGTCAATCAATGGAATATCCAGAAATTCGTTTTGCCAGGCCAATGAAGAACGGTGTGAAAAATCACCTGAAACATTTGATGCTACTTCAAGATACTCCTCGTATCTGCTCAATAACCAGAATGAAGCCGAAAAAATATCAAAAGGAAGGTCTGCTTGTCCGGAATTCAGAAAAAAAATTTTCAAATAATCCGGGTGTGCCTTTACTTCCGGATAATTTGCTCTGATATTATTCTCTTCGAGCAAACCAAAAGGATAAACGTGAAAACTGCCTGGAACGGTTTTTTGCGAATAGTTAATGATAACCGCATCCTTAACCTGGCAATCAGTAATTTCCGTTATATATGAGTGGCTTAATTTTCCCGGAATATTAAAAAAGAAATTAAAAACAAACCGATGCCTTGGGGTTGGGATCATGCCCCCTAAATAAACATATACATAACGCATCTTTGGGGTAAAGATATTCATGCAACAGACAATTCAGGTTTAAGAAGGTTAAAGTAATTAAAAACACTTTGTTTATTATTTAATGCTACATACGCATATCAAGTTTGGCTTTTTGAATTATCTTTAATGATGATGTTCGAAGATATTTCTTTTTTTTTAAAACCGACAGATACTTCCCTGGCGAACTTGGCAGAGAGCAGTTGGGGGGAACAATTACTTATTCATACGGAAAACTCAGGCCTTGGCTTCGATGAACAGGAGTTTGATATGGCCATGGTTGTGGTGGAAGAAAGCAGGAATGCTCCGGGGCTGGAGTCCGGATTTTTATCGGCCGGACAAAAAATTCGGGAATATCTTTACAGGATGTTTCCTCCGGATAAAAACATCAGGCTTCTCGATTTGGGAGATATTCACGAGGGACATGAACCGAAGGATACATATTTTGCTTTACGGAAGGTGATTGACCTGATGGTAAGAAAAAATAAATTTCTGTTCATCATTGGTTCTCATAAAGATTTAATCTATTCCCAGTTTGCCGGATATCAGGATTTGGAGCAGACGGTTAATATGGTATGTTTGAGCCACGTGGTGGACATTTCGTTGGAAGAGGCTCCATTGCAACGTGATAATTTCCTAACCTCCGTAATTCTTCACCAGCCCAATTATCTGTTTAATTTAAGTATTTACGGCATGCAGGAATATTATGTAAACCCCAAAAAATTAAATCTCATTGACAAGTTGTTTTTCGAAGCCTATCGGCTTGGGGAATTTCGTGATAATCCGCGCAATGCCGAGCCTATAATACGTTCTGCCGATCTTCTTACTATCGATTTGGGGGCCATGAAGTACTCCGATTTTCCGGCTCAGTATGTGCCCATGCCGAACGGTTTTACTTCGGAAGAAATTTGTCTTTTGGCCCGGTACGGTGGTATCAGCGATAAATTAAGCACTCTGGGCATTTATGAATATAACGGATTGAAGGATACGATGGGCCTGGGTGCCAGTCTGATCAGTCAGATCATTTGGTGTGCCATGGATGGATACCGCTTTCGTAAAAACGATTTCCCCTCCCGTAGTTCCGATGATTACATGCAGTATCATGTATTGTTGGAAGACGGTAAGTATGAAATAAATTTCTACAAAAGCAAAAAAAGCGGAAGGTGGTGGATGGAAGTGCCTTATCCGCCTCAAAAAGGCATTAAATTCGAGCGTCATACCTTAATTCCTTGTTCGGAAGAAGACTATCAGTTGGCATCAAAAAACGAAGTCCCTCTGAGATGGCTATTAACTTACAATAAACTTTTTTGAAAAATTTTGATTTTTTCTGGTATTTACTGGGGGTTAATTATGAATTATTAAAAAATTGTTTAGTTATCGTTAAATTTTTTATATTTGAGTGTTTTTATGTTTATGAAAATACTTAAGTTTTCCGGTCTATATTTGATTTTACCTTTTTTTTGTTTTTCTCAGATCAAGATTAATGAATATTCCTGTTCTAATCTTGCCATCATTACGGATAACTTCGGACAATACGAGGATTGGATAGAACTTCATAATACATCATCAACTCCCGTTAACTTAAACGGATTCTATCTTTCAGATGTCTTAACAAAACCCACAAAATTTCAATTTGGTTCCGGAGTTACCATACCAGCAAATGGGTTTCTATTGATTTGGGCTTCAGGTCGTAATATCAATACCGGTGCTAATATTCATGCTTCATTCAAATTAACGCAGACCAAACCTGAAAAAATTATTTTAAGGGATGCTTCGCTGAATATCATTGATAGTTTGACATTGGTTCCTACACAAAAAAACCATTCCTTTGGCCGAACCACAAACGGTGCACCCACCTGGAGTGTATTCAGCACTCCAACTCCAGGAAACTCAAACAATACGCAGACACCCCGAAAATATTGCCCACGCCCGGTCATGAGTCATACTGCCGGATTCTATCCTTCACCCATAAACGTAAATATAACAGTGCCATCAGGTTATACCGTACATTACACCACCAACGGGGCCACTCCCACAACTTTGTCGCCGGTTTATTCAGGCCCCATTGCGGTTAATACCACCTCTGTGATACGTGCACGTGCATTCAGTAATAACCCCGCCGAATTGCCCAGCTTTGTGGAAAGCAATACCTATTTCATAAATGTTTCGCATTCCGTCGCGGTTATATCGGTGTTTGGCGACCAGATTCAAACCTTACTTGCAGGTTCTCAGATTCAACCTGAAACAGGACTTGAATACTTTGATAAAACAAAAATGTTTAAAGCAGAAAGTTATGGCCTCAGTAATAAACACGGCAACGACTCATGGAGTTACCCTCAGCGCGGTATTGACTTTATAAGCTATGACCAGTTTGGTTATAACTATTGCATAAAAAACAAATTATTTCCAAACAGTAACCGCAAGGAATTTCAACGTATTATTCTAAAAGCGGGAGCCAGCGACAATTATCCGTTTGAATGCCCGGCTGCGGGAAATCCTTTTGCATGGGGAAATCCGGCTTTGTTGGACGGTGCCCATATTCGCGATGCTTTTGTTCAGACATTATCTCAGAAAGCAAACCTTCATCTCGACGAACGTACATGGTCGCCTTGTGTTTTGTACCGTAACGGCGCCTATTGGGGGGTATATGAGATTCGTGAAAAAGTGGACGATGAAGATTATATGGAATACTATTATGATGTTACGGAAGATTCCCTGTACTATCTTAAAACCTGGGGAGGTACCTGGGCCGATTACGGGGGCGCCAATGCAATCACCGATTGGAACAATACCCGAAATTTTATCTTAAACAACAGCATGGCCAACCAGGCAAACTTTAACCAGGCAGACGCCATGCTCGATGTGAAGAGCTTAGCCGATTATATCATCATCAACTCCCTTTCCGTCAATGCCGACTGGCTGAACTGGAATACATCATGGTGGAGAGGAAGAAATGTTGGAGGAAAAAACAAAAAATGGCGTTACTCGCTTTGGGACATGGATGCAACATTTAAGCACTATATCAACTATACCGGAATTCCTAACATGAATGCCAATGCCGATCCTTGTGATCCATCCTCCCTGCCTAATCCGGGAAATCAGGGACATATCCCCATATTTAATGCGTTGCTCCAAAACCAAAATTTCAAGCAATACTATATTATGCGTTATTTTGATCTTTTAAATAATGGTTTGAGTTGCCAAAGGATGGTTACGGTGCTCGACAGTATGATCAATCTGATTGATCCTGAAATGACGCAGCATTGTGCCAAATGGGGAGGAAGTTATAATGCCTGGAAAACAAACTATCAAAATTTAAGAAATTTCATTTTGGAACGTTGCGACTCGGTGGTGAATGGTTTTGCAGGTTGTTATAATACAACCGGTCCTTTTAAGATTAAAGTTAATGTTGATCCGCCTAATTCCGGTCAGGTACAGGTAAATTCATTATTAATTAACAACTTTGTTTGGCAGGCCAATTATCCGGGAAATCTTAATATGATTTTCAAAGCTATACCCAATCCCGGCTTTTGCTTTGATCAATGGGTTTTGGTTAATCATACCGTTAGTCCGAATTCCAATAATGATTCCGTTACCGTGAATCTTAATAATGTTGATAGCATTGTAGCCAAATTTATTCCGGCGCAATTTACTCCCACTATCACAGCTGCCCAACCTTATATTTGCAGTGGAAGCAATTTACAGTTGCAACTTCAAGGTGCCGGTAATGCTACTGTCAGTTGGACATCTCCGGCAAACCTAAGTTGTAATTCGTGTACAAATCCTGTGGTTACCACCACCGTAAGCACTTCAGTGTCGGTCTCGGTACAGGGGGATTGTAAATATGGTTCGGCTACTTACTTTGTTCAGGTGTATCCTGAACCAAACCTTGAAGTTCCCTTTGAAGATACCGTTATTTGCCGGCCGTCAACGATTCGTTTGGGAGCCCAAAGCGCCTCAGGTACTTTCACATGGAGCCCTGCTTCCGAACTGAACTGTACATTGTGCCCGAAACCCGAGGTGTCTCCGGAAGAAACGACCATATTTACCGTTAGTTCATCCACCGACCCCAATCAAATGTGTATCGAAACTAAATCGATTATGGTGATGGTGGAAGGACCATGTCCGGAAATATTTATACCAACTGGTTTCAGTCCTAACGGAGACGACAATAATGATTATTTCCGTGCATTTGGGAAAGTAAACAAATTTCATATTGTAATTTATAATCGTTGGGGCGAGAAAGTTTTTGAAGCAGACGATATTGAAAAGAAATGGGATGGCAAATACAATGGTGAATATGTACCTTCAGGTGTATATGCCTATGTGGTGAATGGCATTGACTACAACGGAAAACCCATCAGAAAGTCCGGAAACATCACCATAATGAGATAATGTAATCCATGCGCTTTTTAAGGTTTTATTTCGGTTCGATTTTATTTTTTATACTGATGGCATTTAAAGCGCAGGATATGTATTTTGCTCAAATCGATGCAAACCGAATTTATTTTAATCCGGCAGCTACGGGCATGATTGACGGACATTTCAGGGCCACAGCCTTACATCGCCAACAGTGGACAGGGATGCAAAAAGGGTTTATTACTTCTTATGCTTCCTTAGAAATTCCTTTTTACGATAGGATAGACAAAATCAATAAAGCAGGATTGGGAGGGTATTTTTTTCAGGATGTGGCCGGCTTTTCAAAATTTAAAACCACCCAGTTGGCAATCAGCGCAGCCGGAATAGTGGAGATTGGCCCCAGTCATTTTCTTTCTGGTGGAATTGGCGCAGCTTTCATTCAAAGAAATTATGACCTTAGTGCAATTCAATGGGTAAATCAATACGACGGAAAGAACTATAATCCGGCTTTGCCTCATTATGAAAATTTTTATCTTCCCAATGTATATGTTTTTGATGTTACCATCGGAGCTCGATATGAACATCACTTTGCACGACGGACTTTCAGAAAGGTTTCGTTTAAATATTTCGCCATTGATGCTTCTTTATCACATGTAACCGGCCCTAATCTTATGTATAGCGTACAGACCGAAGAATCCTACAAACGGAGATTATCTGCCGGATTACAATATATCTATGATTTTAACCGTTCCAAATTTGGAATCAATCTTTTTTATCAGTTCATGAAGCAGGGCAACTTTCAGTTGATGCAAGGTGGAATACTACTCAGAAGGAGAATCAGTGAACAATCTCAAATAACCGGGATCAGAAATTATAAAGTTTTCTCTGCAGGTTTTATGTATCGTCATACGGGCAGCATAGTTCCAAATATTCGTTTTAAAATTTCCGACTTTGAACTAGGGTTAGCGTATGATGCCTTTATTGGAGTTCAGAAATACGGCGCAAAAGGTTTTAGCGCATTTGAAGTTTTGCTCAGTTACGAAAGGACGAGAAAGAATTTTTAATTGAGAAAATATTTTTTTTACATAATACTTTTTTTTCTATTATTTTTTACAAATTCTCAAACCGATGAATTTGATTTAGGCGCTTGGTTATCAGTAGGTTGTAATATTCGGTTTCATCAAAAGCATCAGGTGAACACCATGGTTCGTTTTCGGCAATATGAATACTTTACTGATTTTAATTCCTGGTTTTATGATATTGGCTATCAATATCGGGTGTCGGGTGAATTTCGTGTAGCGCTCCATTATGCCTTTAACCCCTCCAAAACAAATGAAAATTATTTCAGGAATTTTCATCAATATTACGTTCGCATGAATTATCTGAAAAGGATAAATAAATATTTTTCATTAAATGTTCGCGGAATTTTACAACATACCACGCACTTGTTCATTACCGATTTTCATGATAACGGTTACAGGCCTTTTTACAGAACCGATCTTAGATTAAGGCCGGGTATTTTGTATAATATTTCATCAACATTGAATTTGTTTTTACAAAATGAAGTTCTTTTTGTGATTTCAAGAAATCCTGCTGAATTCAGGAGAAACAGATTTAATTTAGGCGTGCAAAAAAAACTTAATAAAAAAATTAATCTAACTGTGTTTGTTTTAGTTCAAAGCATTTTTAACCGAAGAAACTCGCCGGATATGCATCAAGGTATTATTGGACTTGATTTGAATTATTTTTTGGATTTAAGATAGCAAGCCTGATTTGTTTTATTTCCTTAAACTTTATTTGGTTATTTCATAGTAATGAAACAGGCATGCTTCAAAGAAAAAATATTTTACAATACATGCTTCAATGAAAATTAATTTGAAATTCCACAAACTAAAATAATTTTTAAAACATCTTTTGTAAATGGCACTCACATTAATAAATCCGAAATAATATTCCGACGATAATGGTATAAAATAATTATTTTTGTGGCATATGGAATTACAAGCCGCATCATCGTTATCGGAGCAAGAGATAGTCAGGAGAGAAAAATTGTCGGAATTAAGAAAACTGGGCATCGATCCGTATCCGCCCGAGTCGTTTTTGGTAAATGTAACTGCAAAAGATATCCTTGAGAATTATGAAAGGGATAAATTAAATTACAAAGACATTTCCATTTGTGGCCGTATTATGAGCATCCGCGATATGGGAAAGGCATGCTTTGCCGTAATTCAGGATGCTACTGCCCGAATTCAAATTTACGTCAAACGCGATGAAATTTGCCCGGGTGAAGATAAAAAGCTTTATGATTTAGTTTGGAAAAAACTCATAGATATTGGGGACATTATTGGAATTAAAGGATACGTTTTTACCACAAAAACAGGTGAAATTACCATACATGTCCTTTCATTCAAATTATTGTCAAAATCACTCAGGCCTCTTCCTGTGGTGAAAACCACCGAAGACGGCAAAGCCCACGATGAAGTAAGCGACCCCGAATTTCGTTACCGTCAGCGTTATGCCGACCTGATTATCCATCCCCATGTGCGGGAAAATTTCCGAAAGCGATCCAAAATAGTTCAATCCATACGGAATTTTCTTCTTGATGCAGGGCTTTTGGAAGTGGAAACCCCCATTTTGCAGCCCATTCCCGGTGGGGCCACCGCCAGGCCTTTCATCACCCATCATAATGCTCTCGATATTCCGCTTTACCTCAGGATTGCGAATGAACTCTACCTTAAGCGATTGATTGTGGGCGGATATGACGGTGTGTTTGAATTTGCTAAAGATTTCCGTAACGAAGGTATGGACAAAACCCACAATCCGGAATTCACTGTGCTGGAATTTTATGTAGCCTGGAAGGATTATTTCTGGATGATGGAGTTTTGCGAAAAATTATTGGAAAAAGCCGTAACCGATTTGCATGGAACCACAGAAGTTCGTGTGGGCGAACATGCCATTGATTTCAAAGCGCCGTTTAAACGCGTAAAATTTTTTGATGCCATCAAAGAAGCATCAGGTGAGGACGTGCGGAATTACGATGAACAGGCCCTGCGGGCGTTTTGTAAAAAGCACAACATCCAAACCGAACCCTCTATGGGAAGAGGCAAGCTTTTCGACGAGATTTTTTCCGAGCTCTGCGAAAAGAAATTCATACAACCCACCTTTATTTTGGATTATCCGGTGGAAATGAGCCCGCTCACTAAAAAACACCGTTCGGAACCGGGGCTGGTGGAACGATTTGAATTGATGGTGAACGGAAAAGAAATTGCCAATGCCTACACGGAATTGAACGACCCCATCGATCAACGCCAACGCTTTGAAGAACAGTTAAAGGAACGCGAACGCGGCGATGATGAGGCTATGTACATCGACCACGATTTCCTTAGGGCTTTGGAATACGGCATGCCTCCTACGGCTGGTATCGGTATCGGAATCGACAGGCTTTGTATGTTGCTAACGAATAACGACAGCATTCAGGAAGTGCTTTTTTTTCCACAAATGCGCCCTGAAAAGTTTTCTTAAAACTTAACCGTAAAATTTTTAACTTCGTTACC
This sequence comes from Bacteroidia bacterium, assembly GCA_026415195.1. Lineage (GTDB taxonomy): Bacteria > Bacteroidota > Bacteroidia > B-17B0 > Aurantibacillaceae > JAOAHO01. The sequence continues at coordinate 12,387 of JAOAHO010000053.1, forward strand.
GATTATGGAATTATACCTCGACTCGGCCAACATGCAGGAAATTCAGGAGGCCTTTAAGCTGGGTTTTTTGAATGGCCTGACCACCACGCCCACCTTCATGCAACGCGAGGGCATCACCGATGTGGATGCCGCTATCGTTAAGCTCAGCAAAATGGTCCCCGTGCTCCAGATTGAAGCGCTTGGTAGCACGGCCGAAGAAATACTGGCTGAAGCCGATCGTCAACTGAACCTGGGTCTTGACAAAAACAAAACTGTTTTCAAAATACCGGTATCACTTGAGGGTGTTAGGGCTTGCAGGTTGTTGCGCGAAAAGGGATATCTGGTTAACATCCACCTAGTTTATACCCTTCAGCAAGCTTATATGGCGATGCACGCAGGGGCCAATTATGTTTGCCCTCTGGTAGGCCGTTTGCAAGACCAGGGGCACGATGCTTTGGCATTGGTGGAGCAATGTGTTCGGGCGGTGGAGCGTTACCGCTATCCCACCAAAATCATGTTTTCTTCCGTACGCCACACCGAACACGTGCGAAATGCCATTAATATCGGTGTGCATACCATTACGGTACCCTGGAAGGTAATGAAGCAACTTACGGAAAACAATTTCACCACCCTTGGAACCGAGCAATTTATTGTTGATACTCGACTGATGACCTTAAAGGTAAAAGACGTCATAAAACCTGTTAATCCGGTGGTGCAGGAAGATATTACCATCACTGAAGCTCTGGTGAAAATGACAGAGTATGGCTTTGGGGCTGTAACGGTGCTTGATAAAAACGGAAATATTAAAGGAGTGTTCACCGACGGGACCTTACGAAGGTTAATCAGTGATAAAGGCCATCAGGTGGTAACGCAAAAGCTGAGTTCATTATCATACCGCAACCCGATTACCATTGATGCGAATGCATTATTGAACGATGCCAATACACTTTTTAAAAAAACGCAGGTGGATACCTTAGTGGTTACCGATGGAGGCAGAGCTGTTGGAATGATTGATATTCAGGATATCTGAAATGATTTATTTATCACAGTCGGCAGAAGAACTTTCCAGTAAACTAAGTAAAATCAAGTGTATTCTGCTCGATTGGGACGGAGTATTTAATAACGGATTCAAGTTCAGGGAGGGAAGCGGATTTAGTGAAACCGACAGTATGGGGTTGAACCTTTTTCGTTATTTCTTCTACAGGCAAAATGGCCAGGTTCCCGTTTGTGCTCTGATATCTGGTGAAAAAAACGATGTATCGTTTTACTTTGCAGAACGTGAGCATTTGCATGCCTGTTATTTTAAAATCAAGGATAAAAAGATAGCATTAGAGGATGTTTTGGAGAGGTATAAATTGAGGGAATATGAGGTGTTGTATTTTTTTGATGATGTGCTGGATTTGCCTGTTGCCCGAAGGGTAGGGCTCAGGGCATATGTGCATCATCCATCGAGGGAAAAATTTCTAAATTATTTGAAAGATGAAAAATTATTTGACATTTATTCAGATTTGGGCGGAGTAAATCATGCATTAAGGGAGATAATTGAGCATTTGATATATTTGTCAGGTGAATGGTATAATGTCCTGAAAGATAGAGAAAATTATACCCCATATTATAAGGAATATATTGCATTTCGTAATAACATTTGTGTTAATTTTTTAACTCTTATGGACAAAGGATTGGAAATTATAACCACCCCCATTACTAATTGATAATATGTTTTTACTCAATTAAAGATATTTTTCGCTCATAATAAATTAAGTTCTACTTAAATTAAATCTAATCAATTATTAAATGTTTTACATTTGAAAAAATTTATGCCTATGAAAAAAACTACACTTATTTTCGGAGTAATGTGCTTAGCTTTTCGTGCTTTGATGGCACAAACGAGTGCAAATGCACTAAATTTTGATGGGTCGAATGATTACGTGGCACGTTCCATTTTCAGTACCCAAAATTTCAACATCACTTATGAAGCCAGGATTAAATTTGGCGCTACCTCGCTTCCGATAGGGAACCGTTACATCTTGGCAAACGGAACCGGAACAACCGGATTTGGTTTATTTCTTACTCCGACAAACAGTGTTTGTTTGAGAATAGGAGCAATGAGCTATACAAGTACTTATGTCATGCCGACCAATACTTTTGTCTTGTTATCTGTAGTGGTAACACCCAATCAGGCTATCTTATATGTTAACGGCGTGCAACATCAAACCTTTACCGGTCCTGTGGCCAGTACTCCTACCGGTTCTTTCTATATTGGAACAAGCGATGGTACTACAGAATTTTTTGGTGGTGATATTGATGAAGTTAGGTATTGGATTAGGGCAGTTTGTCCTCAGGAAATTCAACACAGGGCTAATTGCAGTGCTACGGGACTTGAACCACAAGCTGCTGCCATTTATAAATTTAACCAAGGTGTTGCTGCAGGAAACAACAGTACTGTAACTTCATTAACTGATATTACACCCAATATGCACAATGCTCAATTATTTAATTTTGCCTTAAATGGTTCTACGTCCAATTGGATTAATTCTTCAGGTGCTTATGCCGGGCAATGTTCTATTGCACCTCTCACTCTTTCAATTTCAGTTACACCTACGAATATCATTTGTGCAGGTCAATCTGTAACAATGACCGCTCTAGGAGGTTCATCTTATACCTGGAATACCAATCAGACCAATACGTCCATCGCAGTAACACCTTCAGCCTCTGGTATCTACTCTGTAATTGGCTTAACGGGATCTTCGTGTTATGGAATGGCCATGACAGCAGTTTCACTTATTCCTTTACCCACCATAACGGTAAATTCCGCTACCATTTGTACGGGTTCTTCAGCTACTCTTAATGCAGGTGGTGCATCTTCCTACACTTGGAATACGGGTGCTAATACTTCCAGTATCGTAGTAAGTCCAACGTCCAATACCACATATACCGTTACTGGTTCAAACGGAAACTGTTCAAATTCACAAACAACTCAGGTAACAGTATTGTCGGTACCAAACATCACAGTGAATGCCCCCACCATTTGTTCCGGTAATTCAGTAATGCTTACGGCCAGCGGTGCTTCCTCTTACACATGGAATACGGGTGCTAATTCAAATACCATTATGGTAAATCCCAGTGTAACTACGGTATATACCGTTACAGGATCCAAT
>JAOAHO010000054.1 GCA_026415195.1 Bacteroidia bacterium
ATGTTACGTTTTTTGTTTTTGCCACACCAACAGCGCTGTCTCCGGAACAACAAAGCCATATTCTTGCCGACCTGAATGCTTTCCTAAGCAGTTGGAAATCGCACGGCATGCCGGTAAGAGCCCTTGCGCGATGGGAGAAAAATCATTTCCTGTGTGTAGAGGTTGATGCCTCGTGTGAAATTCCAGGCGGATGTAGCAAAGATGCTTTGTTCAGGACTATTCAGGAACTGGAAAAGAACCATTCCTTGAGTTTGCTCGACAGATCATACGTATATTTTGAATCTGAAAAGAGTGATGTTGTTGCTGTTGAATGGAAAGCGCTTGAATCCTTTATCAACTCCCATAACAGCAGGTTTTGGAAAGTCTATGATTTGACCGTACTGAATTCGTCCGATTGGAAAAATCAACCTCGGCCGTTGGAAGAATCGTGGTTGCAAAAAGTTTTAACATTGAAATAAAAAAGTCGGATATTTCTTAAAAAAAATTTATTTTAAGTTTGTAATTCCCTAATGGTACACAAAACCCGCATCATCAACGACCCGATTTACGGATTTATTACCATTCCCAATGAGCTTATCCTTCAACTGATAGAACATCCCTGGTTTCAGCGCCTCAGGAATATCCGGCAACTGGGGCTTGGGCATTATGTGTATCCTGGAGCCATTCACACTCGCTTTCATCATGCCCTGGGGGCCATGCACCTGATGCATGAAGCCATCCATAACCTCCGAAGCAAAAACATCCCCATTTCCGCAAAAGAAGAAGAAGGGGCACTGGCTGCCATCCTGCTTCACGACATCGGCCACGGCCCTTTTTCCCATGCCTTGGAACACACCCTGGTGAAAGGCGTGTCGCACGAAGCCATTGGAAAAAAATTTTTGTATGAACTGAACAAAGAATTCAAAGGAAAACTTTCGCTTGCTATCCGCATTTTTGAAAATAAATATCCGCGCGCTTTCTTCCATCAACTGGTGAGTTCGCAACTCGACATGGACAGATTGGACTACCTGATGCGCGACAGTTTTTTTACGGGAGTGAACGAGGGCGTTATCAGCACCGACCGGATTATCAAAATGCTGAATGTTAAAAACAACGAACTGGTGGTGGAACAAAAAGGAATTTACAGTGTGGAAAAATTTTTAATAGCCCGCCGCCTCATGTATTGGCAGGTTTATCTTCACAAAACCGTTCTGAGTACGGAATTGCTGTTGATTAAAATATTACAAAGAGCAAAAGAAATCGTGCAAAAAGACAAAAATATTTTTTCAACACCTGCTCTTCGCCCATTTCTGGAAAAGCAAATTACCATTCAGGATTTTAATCATAAAGAATGGTTGAATGCGTTTGCTGCCCTGGACGACACGGATATTTACGCCTCGTTAAAAGCCTGGCAGCACCATCCCGATCCCGTGCTTTCGACCCTGAGCCGATCCATGGTGCAAAGAAAATTATTCCGCCTGAAATTGCAGTTGAAAAATGTGCCCCCCGAAGTCCGGGAGGTAAAGAAAAAAAATGTTTTAAAGTACCTGCGCTCGAATAAAATTCCGTCCGAATACCTGCATTATTTTTTCCTGACCGGAAGCGTGAACAACCGGGCCTACCATTACCACCGTTCGAATATCCGGATATTAATGAACAACGGAGCCCTTCTGGATGTTACACAAGCCAGCGACCTGACAAACCTGCGAACCCTAAGCCGGGTGGTAACCAAGCATTACATGGCCTATCCGAAAACATGCGATGATTAGGTTTATCTGGATAATGTTTTTTCCGACATTATGTTTTATGCAGGATACGGTATTGGTTTGGGATGAAAACATGAATTTTTCCTGGTCTTATTATCCCGATAAATGTCCCGAGGACAAAAAGCACAGTTTTTCCGTGGCATCCACCTGCTATGATTTGTCGTTGGAATTTATCGGGGAACACACGGCGGTGGTGGAAGCCCATTTTCATTCCGACTGTTCATGGGCACATCCCGAATTCCGCACTACCGATATCTTTTTCCATGAAAAACTCCATTTCGATATTGTGGAATTGTTTGCACGCAAGTTCAGAAAAAAAATTTCGGAACAACGATTTTCTTCCTTTAACGAAGCCAAAACCAAAATTACCCGCTGGCACAAACTTTTTGAAAAAGAAATGGACAAGTTTCAGGATCTTTACGACCATCAAACCGACAACAGTATGAACACCACGGCCCAGAAAATATGGGAAGCAAAAATTTCGGATGAAATAAAACAATTGAACATGTATAAATCCAAACATATCAAGATAAAAATTTCTGCTTAAATTTTGCCGATATGCTAAAAAATTGTACATTTGTAGCGCCTTAGTTTTCTGATTTTTTTCCCTTTTACATGATTTTCACATCCACTCAATAAACACCGTGTTTTATGTTTGAACTTATGGAGTTAAGCCGGCGCAATTTGCCGGAAATAAAAAAAATTGCCAAAGATTTCGGCATTGATATCAAAGGCCTGGAAAAAGAAGACATATTATTCAAAATTTCCGAGGCGCAACTGGCAAACAGCAAGCTGGCTGCCGAACTGGTAAAAAAATATCCGCCCGCCAACGGTGAACCGAAAAAAAGAGGCAGAAAACCCAAATTGTCGAACGAAAAACATCAGCTGCTGGAAGACGAATTAACACTGGAAGCGGAGCTGCCCGAACCGGAACAAGTTGCCGTTACTGCGTCGGAGGCATCGGAAAATAAAAATGAAGATTCCGTTGATGCCAAGGCCTCCGTTGCTGAAAACGAACCGGTGCACGAAACGGATGAAGAGCCCTTTGATATTTTAATCCCCTCCAAAGGCCATCATAACATCCCCGAAAACCAGGCCGCACAGTCGAATAGCGCTGCTGTTTCCGCCACATCCGACAGCGATGAAAAAAAAGCGGAAAAGCCCGCCTACAACTTCGACAACATCGTTACTGCCACAGGGGTACTGGAAATCATGCCCGAAGGGTATGGCTTCCTGCGAAGCGCCGACTACAACTATCAAAATTCCCCCGACGACATTTACGTATCGCAAGCCCAGATCCGTTCGCTGGGGTTGAAAGTGGGCGATGTGGTAACGTGCGGCATACGCCCCCCCAGGGAAGGAGAAAAATATTATCCGATGTTGAAGGTGGAGAAAGTTAACGGCCGCGACCTTTCATTCCTTCGCGACCGCATAACGTTTGAATACCTTACCCCGCTCTTCCCCTATGAAAAACTTAAACTCACCGGGCATGCACAGGAAAACCTGAGTTTGCGCATCATCGACATGTTTGCCCCCATCGGAAAAGGGCAACGCGGGCTGATTGTGGCCCAACCTAAAACCGGAAAAACCACTTTGCTCAAAGACATTGCCAATGCCATTGCGGCCAACCATCCGGAAGTGTATCTGATTATCCTTCTGATTGACGAGCGCCCCGAAGAAGTTACCGACATGGCCCGCAGCGTAAAAGCCGAAGTGGTGGCCTCCACCTTCGATGAACCTGCCGAAAAGCACGTAAAGCTGGCCAACATCGTGCTGGAAAAAGCCAAGCGCATGGTGGAATGCGGGCACGATGTGGTGATCCTGCTCGACAGCATTACGCGCATGGCCCGCGCCTACAACACCGTTGCCCCGGCGTCGGGAAAGGTATTAACGGGAGGCGTGGATGCCTATGCCCTGCACAAACCCAAACGCTTTTTCGGAGCCGCCCGTAAAATTGAAAACGGTGGATCGCTCACCATCATCGCCACAGCCCTCACCGAAACCGGTTCCAAAATGGACGACGTAATTTTTGAGGAATTCAAAGGAACCGGAAACATGGAACTCCAGCTCGATCGTAAACTTGCCAACAGGCGCATCTACCCGGCCATCGACCTGCTGGCTTCTTCCACAAGAAGGGAAGACCTTCTGGTGGGCCAACAACTCTTAAACCGCATTTGGATATTGCGCAAACACCTCAGTGAAATGACACCTCAGGAAGCCATGGAGTTCCTGCTCGACCGCCTGGCCAAATGCAAATCGAACGAAGAGTTCCTCATCAGCATGAACAGTTAATGGGGCCGTCCTTTAAAATTTCTTTTTTCTTTGCCCTGCTGTACTCATTGATTTGTATCTTGTTCAAGGTTTACGTTATTCAAAGCGGGCTGATATTGACCAACTTCGGATTTTACTATTCCCACGCCATTACCGTTTTATTTCTGATTCCTTACTTTTTTTTGAGTTTGTGGTATTACAGAAAAAAAATAATTACGGGCACATACAGCGGAAGGCAAGGGTTTAAGTTTTTGATGGAAATTCTGGTTTTTTCCATTTTGTGCATGTCGGTTTACCACTATGCAGAATTTGAATGGAAGCTGAAAGAACTGGCCTGCCAATATTACCGCAGTGAATTATACCTGAATTTTTTAAAAAAGCAATCCCGGCTTAAGCCGGAAGATTATCCCAAAATCATAGAAGAACAAATCCGATCGGCTTCGGCATTTAAAGCAGTTACATCAAAAATTTTGTCTTACCTCATTATAGGCGGTTCTGGCGCATTTTTCTGCGCGTTGATTCAAAGGAAAAATTAGGTGTTACCTAATTTCAAAGCTGAATGGCCACCATGCCCAAACGGATGTTTTTTCATTTCTTAGCATCTGAAGCAAATGGTAGGCCCTGCTTATTTCTTTGTTCTTTAATGATTTGATTATTTTTCCCGCTTCATCCTCTGATCCCTTTTGGTTCAGGAATTTGGAAAGCGGAGATTTCCACTCCGGATATTCGATAATATTATACTGATTCAGCTTTGCCCTTTTTGCGGCTTCAATCACAGCATCCTCAAGCCCGCCGAAGGCATCTACCAGCCCGATGGAAGCCCCTTCCTTTCCGCTCCACACGCGCCCCTGCCCGATGCTGTCCACCATGGGCTTTTCCATTTTCCTTCCGTCTGAAACCCTTGTGATGAAAACGTCATAAATCCTTTCTACAGATGCCTGGATGTATTCCTTTTCCTTGTCGGTATATTTTCTGTATATCCCGCCCAAATCGCTGTACCGGTTAGTGTTCACCGTGTCGGTATAAATTCCTGCTTTTTCCTTCAGCAAGCCCGATACGTTGGGGATCATGCCAAACACTCCGATAGACCCCGTGATGGTGTTCTTTTGTGCAAAAATTTTATCTGCCGCACAACTGATGTAATAACCTCCGCTGGCCGCATAATCTCCCATACTCACAATGAGGGGTTTTTTCTTCTTTGCGCGCATTACTTCTTTCCAAATCACATCGCTGGCCAATGCGCTTCCTCCGGGGGAATTCACGCGCAACACTATGGCTTTTACATTTTCTTTGTCGGCCGCTTTTCGGATGGCCTTTGCCAAACCCTCGCTTCCGATGGTCTCGTTGTCTCCCTCTCCGCTTTCTATGCCCCCCACGGCATACACTACGGCAATTTTTTCCGACGTGATTTTTCGGTCGGGATTGGCCCAACCCTCTACGTCAGCCCGGCTTATAAAATTTATTTTTTCTTTTTCGTCCTTTATTTTCAAAAAGTCACGGATTTCTTTTTCCACTTCATCCCAATATGCCAGCGCATCCACCATCCTGAACCTCAGCGCATCATCCGCATTTTTTATCTCCAGTTCATTGGCCGCTTTTTGCAGTTCCGAAATGCCGATTTGCCTGGATGAAGAAATTTCTTCAAGCATGTTTGTCCAGATGCTGTTCAGGAACGATTCGAATTGCTTGCGGTTTTCGGGGCTCATTTTGTCGAGGATGAAGGGCTCCACGGCGCTCTTGAATTTGCCGTGACGGAAAACCTGTATTTCTATGCCCAGCTTTGCAAGCATTTCCTTATAAAACATAATTTGCGCGCTCAGGCCCTGCCAGCGAAAATCACCCTGCGGATGCAGGAAAACTTTATTGCATGCCGAAGCAACATAATACGTGCCGTGGCCGTATGTTTCGGAATAGGCCCAAAGGGGCTTCTTGCCTTGTGTTGATTTCTTAAACTGTTCAAGTATTTGCCGGAATTCCTGAAGGGATGCCATGCCTCCCCTTAAATCTTCGAAAATCAGCAAAACGCCCTTTACCCTATCGTTTTTGGCTGCATTTTCAAAGCATTTTCTGAGTTTGTTTAATCCTATTTTTCTGATGTCATCGGAAAAAGGCAAATTCAAATCACTGAGCGGGTCTTCTTCTGCCTGCCTGTCGGTAAGTTCGCCGTTCAGCTCCAACTTCAGTATACCGTCCTTAGTGATTTCCGTCCCTTGATCATCTTCTTCCTCTCCTTTTAAACTTGATTCCAGCCCTTTGATAGCAAACACCATCAGCATCACCAACAATCCCATGCTGAGCAAAACACCAAGGCACGAACCCAAAAACGCTCCGAAGAAATTTTTCATATTAAATAATTTACCTGCAAAAATATAATCTTTGCATGAATGAAATCAGAAACATATTACATCGGTTTAGGTTCAAACCTGGGTTTTCGCCATGATAATATTTTAAGAGCATTGTACTGGATGAAAAACCTTATATCCCGGAACGTGCGGCTTTCTTCCATTTATACTTCCCCTCCCATGGGGTTTTCTTCAAAAAATAAGTTTCTGAATGCCGTGGCGGAACTGAAAACCGAAATGCCTCCGGAAAAGGTGTATGCATATTTGAAGCAGATAGAAGACCGGATTCATCCTGAAAACAAGAAGCGCAACGCCAAAAATCAGTATTCCGACCGCTACATCGACCTGGATATCATCACCTACTCAGGGCCACCCGTGATGTCTGAACAGCTCATCATTCCGCATCCCCGATTCAAACAAAGGGATTTTGTGTGTGTACCGCTTCTGGAACTAAATCCAAACCTTCAAGATCCCATTACCAAAGAACCCCTGAAAAATTTTCTTCCCAAAAAACCTAAGGTGAAGTCATGGAAGGGGGCACATCAAAAACTGATTTGCATTGAAGGGAACATCGGTGCCGGAAAAACCACCCTTATGAACAAAATCAAAAAAAAGAATTCCCAAAAAATCTACGAGCGTTACGAAGAAAACCCCTGGCTAGCAAAATTTTATGCCGACAAAGTCCGTTATGCATACCGCACGGAATGCTGGTTTTTAAAAGAGCGGCATACGGTTTGGAAAAAAATTTTTCCAAACAATTTTGATTTTACTTTTACTGACTATTTGTATTTGAAAACTTTTTCCTTTGCATCGGTGAACCTTTCGGATGAAGAAAAAGAAAATTTTAAACAACTTTGGGAAAGGCGCCTGTTTGAAATCCCGCAACCCGATGCCATTTTGTATTGTCATGTCACAACAGCATTATTGCTGCCACGCATTCACAAAAGGGGGCGCGCATTCGAAAAAAACATCCGCAAGGATTATCTGGAAAAAATTCATCAGAAATACTTGGAACTCTTCGCCGAATATCCCCATATTCCGGCTATTAAAATTTACCCTGATGACGCCCCCCGCATCGGAAAGATTTTGAACAATTTGTAAATTTACCCTTGGGATGAAATTTAATTTTTACTTTTTCCTAAGTGTCATCATATTCACTGCGAATTCCCAGAACATCCTTATCGGCCACATGAAATATGCCGATAAGCCCGTCAGCGGCGTAAGTATTGAAATAGTGCCTCAGAAAGGATCGCCCTTCAGGCAATTTACCGGTAACGAATCCGATTTTCAATTAATCCTTCCCTTTCAAAACACCTATTTCATTCATTTTTCCCATCCCGACTTCATTTCTTCTTTTATTATGGTTGACACCCATGTTCCGGAAGATAAAACCTCTTACAGGATGATAACGGAATTCGAAATCATCTTCTACAACAAAAACGATGAAGATGTTCAAAAGGAAGTTTTTAAAGAACCTTATCAAAAATTTTATTTCAATGGTATTAATAAAATTGTCAACGACACCGTTTGGTTGAAGGGATTTTACAAGCGTTTGATGAAAAAAAACGTAGAAACCCAAATGATTTATGAACCCAATGCGGCTCGCATTCCAGTCAATATTTGCGGACGTTTTCTTCTGGAAAATAATGCATCGCTTCCTATTCTTCTTGAAGAAGTTAGCATACTTGACCGTACAGGAAAAATTATCCGTAAATCCCGCATCAACAGATTCGGCGAACTGGTCATGACCGGGCTTTTTGCTGAAGAACTTTTTTCCATTCGATTGGAGGTTAAAAAAGGGCTGACGGGAAATAAATCCGTCTATCTTAAAAATTCCGACTCCACGCTTTCCAAAATGGCCACGCCTCAGAACGACGGATCCTATTTATGGACATTGAGCCCTGAAGAATGGAAAAAATTAATGTGCGCCACTCCGGAATATTTCATTGGCGGAAAAATAATCCTGACCACTAAAAAAAGTAAAGATTTTTTTTCGAATAAAAATGTGTATTTATGCAATCAGTTCAATACCGTTATAAAAACCACCAAAACCAACCAATTGGGCATGTTTGCCTTTGAAGACATAAAACCCGACCAGACCTATTACATTGGCATTGATACCAACGGCGTTAGTAAAACAGACAGGATTGATTTGTTAAATAAAGAAGATCGATTTGTGGGCAAAATTGATTCGATGGCAGGTAAGCGGTTTATTTTGCGATTCAAAACTGACGGTAATGATGCACATCAATTGATGCTTTTGTCGGAAAAAGACCTTCGGATGGATATCCGCGCCAAAATTTATCAGAAAAATCCTGGTCAGGCATTGGATGCACGTGTTACGGTAATGAACGAAAAGTACAAACCCATTGATAGTGTCAAAGTGAATACCGTGGGTGATTTTACGTTCAAATATCTCCCCTTTTTCAAGCGCTTCTATTTGGAATTTGAACCTGAAAACGATGCCCAACTGGAACAACTTTCGCAACTCTTGCTCTACGGAAAAGAAGGCGAGTTCATTAAGGCCTTCACCAATCTAAAGGGTAACAAATTTGTGTACAAACCTATCGCTCCCGAAATAACGAAAATGCGTGACGTTAATTTAGAAGACCCATGGCTTGAATTATCTTTGGGAAATAGATCAAAAGACCATGCTCATCAGGCCCCACCCGTCATCAGCGAAAAAATCCTTTTTGATTTTAATAAATATGAGATTCAGGAACAATCGAAGGATGTGCTAAATAAAATTGCTTTTGTGCTCAAAGAAAACCCCAATTTTAAGTTAATTATATCCGCCCACACCGATTGCATCGGGAATGCGAAAGACAACCTGGAACTTAGCCGGAAAAGAGCCGAAGCCGTGAAAAATTACCTGGTTCATAAAGGAGTGGCAGCCACACGCCTACAAACCAAAGGATATGGCGAAGAAAAACCGCTGAATCATTGCACCGATGGAACAAACTGTTCCGAAATGGAACATGCCGTCAACCGTAGAGTGGAGTTCACCATACTGAATAATTGATTTGTTGGTTATGCCTCATAAAACATTCCAAAGCCCCGAAGAAATTGAAGCCGTTGTATCGGATTTAATAAATAAGCCCTTAAGCCGACCGGAAGAAAAGAAAGAATGGCTGCTTGAGAAAAACCGCTTCATGCAGGACATTTCGGAAGATGCCGGCTGGCGCTACATCCACATGACCTGCGACACCGCATCGGAAGAAAAAAAAGAAAATTATCTTCGGTTCGTGCGCGAATTGGAGCCCAAACTCACCGAAGCCGATTTTGAATTGCAGAAAAAATACGTTTCGGCTACCAATCCTGAAGACTGCGGGCTTGAAGGTTCACAAATCTTTGTTCCGCTGATGAAAAAAGCGGTGTCGTTATTCAGAAAAGAAAACATCCCCCTAAAAACCAAATTACAGGAACTTGCTCAGCAATACAGTGAAATCAGCGGAGCCCAATCTGCAGAATGGGAGGGCCAAACGGTGCCGCTTCAAAAATTATCGGTACACCTGAAAAGTCCTAATCGTGAAATCCGAAAAAAAGCATGGGAAGCCATACAGTCCCGAAAACTGAAAGATGAAGATGCGCTTAACCGCCTGCTGGATGAAATGATCGCCCTGAGGCATCAGATGGCCCTGAATGCAGGATTCAAGAACTACCGTGATTTTCGTCATGAAGAACTGGGGCGCATGGATTACAGCGTTCAGGATTGTTTTCGATTTCACAACGCGGTGGAAGAAGTGGTGGTTCCCCTGATGCGGAAAGCCGAGGGCGAAAAAATCAGAAAAATGAATTTGTCGGGCGACTATCGCCCCTGGGATGTACAGGCCGATGAAGATGCTTCGGAACCTGCCAAACCCTTTGAAAACGGAAAAGAATTGTATGAGAAATCCTTGGAATGCCTTCGCCGTACCGATCCCTATTTTGCCGAATGCATAAAAAAAATGCACGAAGCCGGCCGGCTTGACCTGGAAAGCCGATTGGGTAAAGCCCCCGGAGGATATCAGTATCCGCTTTATGCCTCCCGGATTCCCTTTATTTTCATGAATGCTGCCGGAACCGTGCGCGACATGGTAACCATGTTGCACGAAAGCGGGCATGCCGTTCATTCATTCCTTTCCGGCCATTGGCCGCTGATGGAGCAAATATCGGTTCCTTCCGAAATGGCCGAGCTGGCTAGCATGAGCATGGAACTGATCACCATGGATCATTGGGAGGTTTTCTTTCAGGACGAAAAAGAACTTCGACGTGCCAAAAAAGACCATCTTCGCGATATCCTATCCACATTGCCCTGGATTGCCACCATTGATGCTTTCCAGCATTTTCTTTACGAAAACCCCAAACATTCCCGGGAAGAAAGATATGCCTTCTGGGCATCATTATTCGAAAGATTCGGAAACACTCATGTGAATTATTCCGGATTAGAGCATTATTTTAATATCCGCTGGCAAAGTCAATTGCATATTTATGAAGTTCCCTTTTATTACATTGAATACGGCATTGCCCAATTGGGCGCCATTGCCATTTGGAAAAATCATAAGGAAAACCCGAAGCAGGCATTGGAAAAATATAAGCAGGCCCTTTCGCTGGGTTATACCCGGCCTTTGCCTGAATTATACAAAGCGGCCGGCATAGCATTTGATTTTTCTGCTTCCTATATACGCGATCTTTCTGAGTTTTTATATGAAGAATACGAAAAATGTTCCCAATAAACGCTTATACAGCAAATAAAAAATTGAGGTAACTTTAAACCATGAAGATCCTAATAACCGGAGGCGCCGGATTTATCGGTTCCCATGTGGTAAGACGATTTGTGAACCTATACCCGAACTACCAGATTTTTAATTTGGATAAGCTTACCTATGCCGGAAACCTTGCTAATTTGAAGGACATTGAAAATAAAGAAAACTATTATTTTATACGCGAAGATATTGTGAACCGCGAATCCATCATGGCATTGTTTGAAAAAGAAAAGTTTCAGGCCGTCATTCATCTGGCTGCGGAAAGCCATGTGGACAGAAGCATTCACAATCCTTTGGAATTTGTATTTACCAACGTTGTCGGTACGGTCAACCTTCTGTATGCGGCACTGAAAATTCACAGGGAAAATCCAGGTCATTTTTACCGCTTCTATCATGTGAGTACCGACGAGGTTTATGGTTCCCTGGGAAGCACGGGGATGTTTACGGAAGAAACCCCCTATGACCCTCACAGTCCTTACTCGGCTTCCAAGGCATCGAGCGATCATTTTGTGCGCGCCTGGCATGATACTTACGGACTTCCGGTCGTTATTTCAAATTGCAGCAACAATTACGGGCCCAACCACTTTCCGGAGAAGCTCATACCGCTTTGTATTAATAACATACTCCACGATAAGCCCCTACCCATTTACGGTAAAGGCGAAAACGTCAGGGATTGGCTTTACGTGGAAGATCATGCTTCGGCCATCGACCTGATTTTTCACAAGGCAAAGCCGGGCTCCACATACAATGTGGGTGGCCATAACGAATGGAAAAACATCGACGTGATTCGATTGTTGTGCAGGATCATGGACAGAAAACTGGGTTTGCCGGAAGGCACCAAGGAAAAATTAATCACCTTTGTCAAAGACCGCGAAGGACACGATTTGCGTTATGCCATCGATTCCTCCAAACTTCAAAGGGAACTGGGCTGGAAGCCTTCGGTTACCTTTGAACAAGGCCTTGAAAAAACGGTGGACTGGTATCTGAATAACCGCGATTGGCTTGAGAGTGTAACCAGCGGTACTTACATGAAATATTACGAAGAACAATATGCAAAGCGCTTTGACCAATAAATTTTAAAAAATTTTAATTATCTGATTTTCAGCTTTTTATAAAAATTGTACATTATTAACTAATCATTTTGCATACTTTTTGCGTAATTATATAAAAAGAAGGTGTGTATGATTTCACAGGAATTTACCGCTCCGGCCTTTCCGTTGAAACTCCTCTTGCTTCCGGGCGAAACATATGTATTGCACATCTACGAAAACCGTTACAGACAATTGGTTAAAGATTGTATAGAAAATCATGCACATTTTATCATGCCTTACAAAACCAACAAAAAATTTTATTCATTCGGAGCGGAACTCAGAATTGTGGAAATCCTCAAAATTTACCCCGACGGCAGAATGGATATTCTGGTGGAATGTGTAAACATCTTCCATACTACCAAATTTTCAAGTGTTCTTGAGCCTAAATTATATGGTGCTGTACAAGGTCATACCGACAATACCTTTAATGAACCCGTTCCGCATGATTTACATGAATTAGCAGTGGACTACCTCGAAAAAACCGGTCGTGGCAAAGACTACGACTACTTTCAACCTCAATTTACACTTTCACGTGTTGCGAATTTCCTTAGAATGAATGAAGATGAAAAACTTAAATTCATTCTTAGCAAGAATAAAGTGAATTACTTAAAATCACTTTATAAATTTAAAATAGAAATTATCAATGTAGAAAAAAGATTAGGAAACAAGTTTGTTTTCAACTAATATACAAAGCAACAAACTGACAGACGGTTTTTTTTCAGTTTAAGCGGTTTTGCTTTTTATTAAAATGTTAAAAACCTAAATTCCTTTTTTTTCCTCATACTTTTTTAATAAATTTCAACTGAAAAAAACCTTTTGCAATGAAAAAAATTTTATTTTTTATTTCAATAATTATAGGTGTGAAGGCCTTTTCACAAAACAAACATTCCATAGTAAAAAATGAAATCATCGACTTTAAGACGGGCCTGGGGTTAATTGAATTCCAGCACCATACATTCACTACACCTTTGGAATGTGCAGAATTTGTTTTAAAGTATTACATTAACAATCCGCATGTTCAAGTAAGATTAATCCGCACAGAATCGGACGATTATGGATTTCAACATTCCACCTATCAATTGTTTTACAATCAAACTCCCATTCAAAATAAATTATTAAAAGTACATGTTCGTGAAGGACAATGGACGGCAAACGGTGAATTATCAGCGGTTTCCGAACCACAAAATCTGGCTTTGATAGATGAAAAAAAAGCTTTACAAGCTGCTTTAAAAAGCATTAAAGCAAAAAAATATAAATGGGATTTGCCCGACGAAACAGAACATGTCAGAAGAGTTACCAATAATCCTGAGTTTACTTTTTTTCCTAAGGGCCAGCTGGTTCTACTAGAAAAAGAAAAACAATTCAAATATGTCTGGAAATTCGACATATATTCCCATGAACCTTTGGATCGTTCATTATATTTTGTGGATGCCCAAACCGGAAAAATAATCGAAAAATATCCTTTGATTTGCAGCATAAACGTTACCGGCACGGCACATACCAAATACAGCGGCGTAAAAACATTTACGATCGATCAGAACGGATCCACTTATCGCTTAAGAGAAAATGCAAAAGGTCAAGGGGTAGAAACATATAATCTTCAAAACGGAACTAATTATGGCGCTGCCGTTGACTTTACGAACACCTCCACAACTTGGTCTTTAAGCGGCCTTGATCATGGCGTAGTGGACGCACACTGGGGAGCCGAAATGTCGTATGACTATTACATGCAAATCCACAACCGGAACAGCCTGGATAATAACGGTTTTAAATTATTAAGTTATTGCCACTACAGCACAAACTATAATAATGCCTTTTGGGACGGCTTACGAATGACCTACGGCGACGGCAACCAAACTTCCATGACCATTTTTACCTGCCTGGATGTTTGCGGACATGAATTTACTCATGGCTTAACTGAATTTACCGGTAACCTTGTTTATCAGAACGAACCCGGGGCTTTGAATGAAAGCTGGTCGGATATCTTCGGCACCTGCATCGAAAATTTTGGCAAGCCCACCGGATGGAACTGGAAGATCGGCAATGAAATTACCACCAATAATCAGGGCATACGCGATATGCAAAACCCCAAGCTTTTTGCCGACCCGAATTGCTATATGGGCCAATATTGGTACACCGGTACTGCTGATAATGGTGGGGTACATACCAACAGCGGAGTGGGAAATTATTGGTTTTATTTACTGACAGCAGGCGGAACCGGAACCAATGACATCGGTAATTCCTACACCGTAACCGGCATCGGCATGACTCCGGCATCACGTATTGCATTTCGTGCCATGACGGTATATTTTACTCCGAACACGAACTATGCCAATGCCCGGGCCCTGACCATACAGGCAGCCAAAGATCTTTTCGGAAATTGCAGCAACGAAGTTATCCAGTGTACTAATGCCTGGTATGCTTGCGGAGTGGGCCCTGCATGGTCTAATTCCATTGCACCGAATTTTGTTGCCACAAATACCGTCTTCTGTTCACTGCCAGCTACTGTACAATTTCAAAACACCACAGCCAACGGCAATAATTATATATGGTATTTCGGTAACGGAGCTACCTCCACTTCCATTAATCCGGTATATACATATACCTGTCTC
>JAOAHO010000055.1 GCA_026415195.1 Bacteroidia bacterium
GTGATAGACAAGCCGGGGATAATAGACATACAGGAGGCGTTGAAGATGGACAAGGAGGTGAAGGATTTAAGGGAGTTGGTGGAGATTAATGATATACGGTTTGATTTGAACAAGTATAACATTAGGCCTGATGCGGCAGCGGAGTTGGACAAGATAGTGGAGATTATGAACAAGTATCCGGGTATGGTGGTGGAATTGGGTTCGCATACGGACTGTCGGGCATCGAAGGCGTATAATATGCAGTTGTCTGACAAGCGTGCGAAGGCCAGTGCGGAGTATATCCGGAAGCGGATTACGAACCCTCAGCGTATATATGGTAAGGGATATAGGGAGTCGCGCTTGTTGAATGATTGTGCGTGCGAGGGCCCTGTGAAGAGTTACGTGTTCGGAAGAGGAGCATCAGAAGAACCGCCGTACGGAGTTTAGGGTAATATCGATGGGAGGGGCGAATGTGGAAGTGAAGAATAAGGGGACGAATTCGTGTGATAAGGATACTAAAGGAAAGTAGGCGGGAGATTAGTTAAGGGTTTTGTTCTACACTTATTAACCGGTGGCTTCGATACGGGCAAAAAGCCCTACTCAGCCATCGGTTTTGTTTTTGCGTGAGGGATGTGGAGGGGCGGAGCGCACCGGCGGGGTGCGGCGAGCGAAGCGAGCCGCACACACGCCGTGCCGAAGCGAAAGCGAAGCCCGAAGTAGCCCGGCCCTTCTGCCTGCATCCGCAGGCAGAAGGGACACGCCCAAATAAAAATCATAAAACAAAAACTTCAATACTACATAAATAAAAAAGGGGGATGATTTATCCCCCCTGATAATAAAGGTGTTGTAAATATTAACCTACGTATTGCTTCAGGATTTTATTCCTGCTGCTTTGGCGAAGCATTCTGAGCGCTTTTTCTTTGATTTGGCGCACACGTTCGCGAGTAAGGTCGAATTTTAAGGCAATTTCTTCCAATGTCATTTCGTGGCTCATGCCTATACCGAAGCACATACGAATAATTTCGCGTTCCCTTTCGGGGAGCGACTTCAATACACGGTTAATTTCTAAGGAAAGCGACTCTTCCATAAGTCCGGAGTCGGCTTTGGGGGACTCAGGATTGCTCAGCACATCAATAAGAGTGCTGTCTTCTCCGTCAACCAGGGGAGCATCAACACTTACGGAACGACCACTTGCTTTAAGGGTGTCTTTGATTTTTTCAACGGGAAGATTAAGAATTTCGGCTAGCTCTTCCACACTAGCTTCGCGTTCGAAATTTTGTTCAAGTGCTCCGGCAGCTTTGTAAATGGTATTTGATAATGAGGTTACGTTTTGGGGTACACGTACAATATGGCTTTTTTCTGCTAATGCCTGAAGGATCGACTGGCGTATCCACCAAACGGCATAAGATATGAATTTGAAACCACGGGTTTCGTCGAAGCGTTGAGCTGCTTTGATGAGTCCCAGGTTCCCCTCATTAATAAGGTCTTGGAGGCTGAGTCCACGATTTTGATACTGCTTGGCCACCGAAACTACAAACCTGAGGTTGGCCCTGATTAGCTTCTGAAGGGCTTTTTCGTCCCCTTCTTTGATTCTCCTGGCTAAAATTACTTCTTCATCGGCGGTAATCATTTCCTCCTTTCCGATCTCTTGCAGGTACTTTTCTAAGGAAGGGCTTTCACGATTGGTGATAGATTTGGTGATTTTCAGTTGTCTCATGTATCTGGGATTTTAAAACTCTATTTTAACGTATAATTTAACAAAAAGTTACATTTGGTTTGCAAATATATAAAAATTATGAATCAAAAAAGGGGCTAGCCTAAAAATTGTTGAAGATTCCGGCAGCGGTATTGACTTCTCAGACGGCGAATGGCTTTTTCTTTGATTTGTCGTACTCGTTCGCGACTAATATTCAATAATTCGCTTATTTCATCTACACTAAGAGAATAGGGTTTGTCAATTCCGTAGTAAAGTGAGACGATTTCTTGTTCTTTGGGTGATAGAAAACTAAGACTTCGTTTTATTTCAAAAGCCAAAGATTCCTGCATTAAATTATAATCAACTTCCGAGTCAGATGACTTGCTGCATATCAAATCCAATAATGAACCTTCCTCACCGTCAACCAAAGGTTCATCCAAACTCACATGTTTTCTGCAGACATTTAATAGATCTTTAACCTTTGCCGCTTCAATTTCAGTGCCTTCTGAAACTTCATCAGGTGTAGGTTCCCTTTGATTTAGTTGTTCAAATTCCCTTGAAAATTTATTGATACGGTTAATGTAGTTGTTTTGGTTGGATGGGATACGGATAACACGGCTATGTTCGGCTATGGCATTATGAATGCATTGGCGAATCCACCACACGGCATAAGAAATGAACTTAAAGCCGCGGGTTTCGTCAAAGCGTTTGGCGGCCTTAATAAGACCTAGGTTCCCTTCATTTATCAGATCGGCCAGGTTAATGCCGTAATGTTGATATTGTTTGGCTACCGAAACCACAAATCGAAGATTGGCACGCACAAGTTGCTCCAAAGCAAGCGCATCACCTGCTCTTGCTCTTCGGGCCAATTCGGCTTCTTCTTCTGCCGTTATTAAGGGTTCTTTACTGATTTCGCTAAGGTATTTATCAATGGAGGCACTGTCGCGGCCAGTTATGGAAGGAGTAATTTTTAATTGGCGCATGGTGTTTGGTTTGAACAAATATAATGTTTATTCCATTCCTGAGAAGGATTTTTACTCATTGCATAAATTTTTTTTCAACAAATCAAGGTGTATTAATTTAAAAAGAAAGAAATAAAAATTTTATTGAATGTACTTTTAGATTGTCGGAAAAAACTTAAACCCTATGGTGGGAAATGTTTTTAATCTTCTATTTGAGCCAAATTCTTTTCCCAGAAGCAAAGCGGCTTCTTTTAGATTGTTTATTTTCCCGGCCGGAATATTCTCTTTTTTACATAGGTTTAAAAAATCCTCGGTTTTAAATGACGATATTTTATTTTGGAGTAATTCATATAATGCTTTTCTATGGATGACTCTCATCGGATTATTCAGAAATTTAGAATTATTGGTCAATTCAGGAGAGGAAAGGATATGGCAAAGTTTTTTGAAATGTTCATCGGAAGCCACGGCAAGCACTACCATTCCGTTGTCGGAAGTGCGAAAGATTTCCCCGTAGGGTGCGATATTCGGATGTAGTGACCCTGATGCTTCGGGGACATGTCCGGTGTGTGCCCATAAAGCCGATATGTTGTACCAGGATGCAAATGCACTTTCAAACAAATACACCTCGAAATAGCTACCCCGCCCGGTTTTGTCTCTTTGTAATAATCCCAACAATGCGGCCTCTTTCGCCTGGTGACCACCCAAAATATCCATCAGGGCAACAGGCAATTTCATGGGGTTGCTTTCGGGTTCACGATTCAAATCCATGAAGCCCGACTCGGCTTGAATAATCAAATCATAGGCAGGCCTGGCTTTGTCAGAAGCATAACCTAAAATGTTTATCCAAACAAGTCGCGGAAATCGGTTTAAAAAAAAATCTTTGTCGCCGGTTATGAGTTTTTCTTTTCCATGCGGAAAATTGGTGATGAATACATCACAATCATTCAACAATCCATAAAATTCATCCCTCTCTTTTTCATTTTTTAAATTTAAAAAAATTGTTTTTTTTCCTTCATTGACACTGAGATAATATGAACCCGGTTCTTTTGAGGGTTTTTCGGAAGGGTGCAGCCATTTGCGCGTAACATCTCCCCCGTATTCGGGATTTTCGATTTTAATTACTTCGGCTCCGAGTTCCATAAAAAACCTGCCAACGCTTGGGCCTGCCAAAACGCTTGCCAGTTCCAAAACTTTGATACCGCTCAATAAGTGCATTTTCAGATTACGATTTTAATATTGGGGTAGAACGGGTTTATTCTTTAATACATTTTCTATTTTTTCCATTATTTCATGTGTTAGTAGCGGCAAAACATCCATTGCTTTTAGATTTTCTTCCAATTGTTCAGGTTTGCTTGCCCCCAATATGGCGGTGGTTACGTTTGGATTCCTGATGCACCAGGCAATGCTCAAACAGGCCAGGCTAATGCCTAGCTCATTGGCTATAATTTTCAATTGTTTTATTTTCTCTGTTTTCTGTTGGTCGCCCAGTGTTTTTTCTTTTAACCATTCCAATCCTTCTATGCCCAGCCGGGTATTGGTAGTGTCGGGATTTGACAAATATTTGCCGCTCAATAAACCGCTTGCCAGTGGGCTCCAGATGGTAGTACCCATTCCATAATCGCGGAACAATAAAAGATAATCCTTTTCCATCTTTGTTCTTTCGAACATATTGTATTGTGGTTGTTCCACTGCAGGACCGATTAACCGATATTCCCTGGCTACGGCATGAGCTGCCATAATTTCTTCCGACGACCATTCACTGGTTCCCCAATACAGTATTTTTCCTTGCTGTATAAGAGTATTCATGGCCAACACGGTTTCCTCAATAGGGGTGTTTTTATCAGGTCGATGGCAGAATAATATATCCAAATACTCCAATTGCAGGCGTTTTAAAGCTGCATGGCAACCTTCTATAATATGTTTTCTGGAAAGTCCTGTCTGATTGGGCTTACCCTGTTCATATCCAAAAAAAACTTTACTTGATACACAATAGGAACTTCGGGGCCAATCTTTGTTTTTTAAAATTTCCCCCATCACGATTTCGGAACGTCCCCGGGCATAAACTTCGGCGTTATCGAAGAAATTCACTCCTGCATCATAAGCTATGCTCATCAGGTGGTCGGCTATTGAATTGTCGATTTGTTTACCGAAGGTAATCCATGAACCGAATGATAGTACACTGAGTTGTAGTCCGGATTTTCCCATTCTTCTGTATTCCATGATTTTGATAATTTTAGTGCCAAATTAACAAATAACCATCATTATTTCAGGTATTCGAAAATACGGTGTAATTGTTGTTGTTTTGATTTTAAATCAGAATTTTTTAGGTCAACTGGATAATTCAAAGTTGTTTTGGGATGATTCCTTTCCTGATTCTGTTTCAATGTTTTTCTTTCATTACAAATCGCTGAATTTCATAAAAAACAATGAATATGACACTCCCTTTGCAAATGGTGATACACATTTCGGCTGGCAACTGAATCCGGAATTCGGGCTTAAGTTAAATCAACATCTGACGGCAGAGGCGGGAATATATCTTCCATATTTTTTTGGAACAGGACCAACATGGAAATTTTACCCGTCATTTCGCATCAGATTAAATACAAAAGGTTTTGAGGCCATAGCGGGTTCTTTGGTGAACGGCTTAAACCATCGTTTGTCGGAACCTTTGTATGAATTTGAGAATCACTTACTGCAACGACAAGAATATGGGTTACAATTACGTTATATTAAAAAGAAAATTTTTGCAGATTTATGGTTAGACTGGAGGAATAAAATTTTTCTCAATGATTCACGGCAAGAACATTTTAGAAGCGGGTATAGTCTGGAATTCCAAACGGGGTATGAAAAATTGAAAATTTATTTTCCTTTGCAAGCCTTGGCTTTACACTACGGCGGTCAGTTAGACACAACCGGTGCCCCGGCTTACTCCGATTTTGCTTTTGTGAATGGAGCAAAGTTTTCCATTGCCTTGCCGTCATTTACCCTTATGCCTGATTTCAGATTGGTGGTTGCCTATCAGCAAAGCGATGTGTTTTTTTTATTGCAAAATCCGAAAGTAAAATTTGCGTATTGGGCGAATTTTATTTTGCGACACAAAAATTTTGAATTTGCTCAGGGATATTTTTACGGACAACATTATCGCCTGGAATCGGGTAATCCATGGATGCATTCAATTTCTTTTTTAAATAGCCGTAACAAAGTATATTTTAACAAAAGGCAAATATTACTTACTCGTTTCAGCCTTCCTTTTGAGGTTTATACGCATTTTAAAGGATTATTCAGATTAGAATTAATATATGACCTAAACATCAGGCAAATGGATTACTCCATGGGGCTCTTTATGAATGTGGATGAACTAATTCGCTTCAATAAAGCGAACCGATAAGCTTGAGCAGGCGTTCGATTTGTTGTTGCCAAAGGCGTTTTCCGCCTTCAATGTCCCAGGGCGGTTCAGCAAAATCGGTAATGAACAATGACACATCTCCGGTGAGTTCATCCTTTACGATGCGGAATTCAAAATACGCTCCATCAGTTCGATTAACCCATTGATAACGCACTCGTTCACCTTCTACCATTTTTAACAAACGGGCCTGACTGATTTCACCGTTCCAATTAAAAGTATAAACTCCGTTACGAATATTAACGTCATCGCAGAACCATTCGGAAAGTCCGCTGGGTGTATATAGGAATTCAAAAAGCAGGTCGGGGGAACATCGCACCAAAAATTCCATTTCAAATTTTCCTTCAGGTTCTTTGTCAGTCTTGGCATCCAAAAAAGAGGTGGAATATTTAGGATTGGTAACACTTGAAGTAATATCTTTGATTTTATCTTCTTTTATTTCTTCTTTAGGATTTTCTTTAGGTTCAATGATCAAAGCAGGAATTTCTTTTACGGTCTCTTGGCCTGCTTTGTATTCATCATCAAACCCATACTTTTTTGTCCAATTGCTTTTGTTTTGATTACTTTCTTCCGAAGTAAAGTTTGAAATAAATTTGGTTGAATTGTTGTTTTTGTTTTTATTTTTTGTATTTACAGGAGTCAAAACTTTTTTGTTTTTGGAAGTATTTTTGGAGGAGTGCTTTATATTTTTTTTGCTTGAAGCAGATGAAGATAAAAGCTTTGACTTTGTTAATTTTTGAGTTTTTGTTATTTTCTTTTTCTTTGTTGAAGAAACTATTTTTGTGGAATTTGATTTTTTTACGGCGTTTTTTGAAGGTTTATTTTCCTTTTTAACTGATTTTTTCAAAGATTTTATTTTATTTTTATTACTTGTATCGGTTTTATTTTTTTTGGAATAAATTTTAGAAGAACTATTTTTTGAATTTTTTTTCTTGACCTTAGTTTCTTTTTTATTATTGTTTTTTTTGTTGTTAATTTTTTTCGAAGCCATAAAGATGATTTTAAAGTTTTAAAACACTAAAATAACTAAAAAGAAATCGAAAAATCAAAAAAAATTCTATTCCAGTATACTAATCTTTTGATATTCAAATGTTTAAGTTTTTCAAACTCCTTATTACCACGAAAATAAAAATAAACAGAAATACCAAATAATCCATATATTTGCCCCCTCATTTGGCGGGGTAGCTCAGATGGTTAGAGCGCAGGATTCATAACCCTGAGGTCACGGGTTCAATTCCCGTCCCCGCTACTTTTCATGAAGCCATATTTAATCGTTGGTCTTGGAAATCCGGGGGAAGAATACAAGAACACAAGGCACAACATCGGATTTGATATAGCGGATGCTTTAGTGAAAAAGTTTGATGCATGTTTTGAAAAGGGGCGCCTCGCTGATATTGCTTTGTTTTCTTTGAAAGGGAAGAAGATTTACGTGATAAAGCCTAACACTTATATGAATTGCAGCGGCAGGGCAGTCAGGTATTGGTGGAAAGAGTTGAATACCGATTTGAAAAACATGATGGTACTGGTGGACGAACTGGCCCTGCCGTTGGGTAAAATCCGCATCAATCCCAAAGGCAGCGACGGCGGACATAATGGCTTAAAAGACATTCAGTCTGAACTTCAAACCACTGAATATCCCCGTTTGCGATTCGGTATTGATAAAAATTTTTCAAAAGGAAACCAATCCGATTATGTTCTTGGAAAATGGAACGAAAACGAAAAAGAAGCAGTAAACCTGGGCATTGAAAAAAGCATCTCGGCCATCCAGACTTTCATTCTTGAGGGTATTGAAAAATGTATGAATACTTTTAATAAATAAATACTTTAAACCTTTAATTTTGTCATTAATATCATGGTAATTAAACCGCAATTGTCATTGATGATATAAAACTGAGTTAGGGGTGCTTAATCACAACTTAACTATTTAGAATTTCGCATTTGGATAATTATACATCACATAAATATAGAGATCAGAAAAATGTACATAAGTCTTAGTGTATATGTTTTTTTACTTTAGGATTTTTCATATCTATTTTAGAAAAAATCCTTAATCTTACACTTTGAAATTTTATGACGAGCCCCACTAATTATATTCCCATTTTCCTTATGCTTTTTATTGCCCTTGGCTTTGTGTTAACCACCATGTTGGCTTCTCACTGGCTGGGGCCCAAGCGAAAAAGCCGAATTAAAAACGATAGTTTTGAATGCGGCATCCAGTCACAAGGAAATGCACGTCTTCCCTTTTCCGTGAAATATTTTCTGGTGGCCATTTTGTTTGTGATTTTCGACATAGAAGTTATTTTTATGTATCCCTGGGCTGTTAATTTCAGAAGTCTGGGATTGTTTGGAGTCATAGAGGTTTTTACCTTTATTCTCCTCCTTTTGGTAGGATTTATATATTTGATTAAAAGAAACGGTTTACAGTGGGGCGATTAAACATGTGGAATATTTAGGTGTTTTGTATTTACTATGAAACCTGTAAAAAGATCTAAAATAGAAATTGCCAAAAAGCCAAGGGGTGTAGAAGGTCCGGGGTTTTTTGCAGGAAAACTGGAAGAAATTGTCGGTTTGGCTCGTGCCAATTCGCTTTGGCCGTTACCTTTTGCCACATCCTGTTGCGGTATCGAATTTATGGCCACCATGGCCAGCACATACGATTTGGCACGCTTCGGTTCCGAGCGTCTATCTTTCTCTCCCCGACAGGCCGACTTGCTGATGGTGATGGGCACCATTGCCAAAAAACTTGGCCCTGTGCTTCGCCAGGTTTATGAACAAATGGCTGAACCCAAATGGGTGCTTTCGGTGGGAGCCTGTGCCAGCAGCGGGGGAATTTTCGATACTTACAGCGTCCTTCAGGGTATCGACCGTATCATCCCCGTGGATGTTTACGTTCCCGGTTGCCCCCCGCGTCCTGAACAGATAATCGAAGGCATACTGAAAATTCAGGAATTGGCTAAGAACGAATCGCTCAGAAGACGCGAGTCCCCCGAGTATAAAGAAATGTTGAATTCCTACGGAATAGAGTGATGTCCATGACTGCCGAAGAACTGAACGAATTAGTTAAAAATAAAATTTTCGGGAAATTCGGTCCCGAAGCCATAATTGAGAATTTCATTCCATACGCTTTCCCGACTTTTGAGGTGCCGGTTAGTTATATTCATCAAGTGTTGGAATTCCTGAAAACCGACCCCGAACTCAATTTCCATTTTCTGACCGACCTGACTGGCATTCAAACTCCGGATGAAAAAAAGCTGGGTGTTATCTACCACTTGCACAACATGATTAAAAACTACCGTATCCGTCTCAAGACGTTTGTGGATATCCAAAAACCTGAAGTTCCCACCGCCACCGACCTATGGGAAGGAGCCAACTGGATGGAACGCGAAACCTATGATTTTTTTGGGGTTATCTTTAAAGGTCACCCTAAATTAAAGCGTATCCTGAACGTGGATGAGATGGATATTTTTCCGCTCAGGAAAGAATATCCTTTGGAAGACCAAACACGCGACGATAAAGACGACAGAATGTTTGGAAGATAGTATCTTATAGTTTATGAAATTGACCAGGGAAAAAATACAAGAAAAAATTAAAAATAAAGAATATACCATTCTGAATCTCGGCCCAACGCATCCTGCCACCCATGGCATATTTCAGAATGTGCTTAAGGTGGATGGTGAAATAATTTTGGAGTCGGAACCGACAATAGGCTACATTCACCGGGCATTCGAAAAACTTGCTGAACGAAGGGCCTACTATCAGATAACCACTTTAACCGATCGTTTGAATTATTGTTCCTCACCCATCAACAATATGGGGTGGCACATGACAGTGGAAAAACTCATCGGAGCCGAAATTCCCAAGCGTGTGGAGTATATGCGCGTGATTGTGATGGAACTTTCACGTATTGCCGACCATATTATTTGCAATTCCGTCATCGGAGTGGATACCGGTGCCATGACGGGTTTTCTGTATGTTTTCCAATGGCGTGAAAAAATCTACGATATATTCGAAAGCATTTGCGGGGCCCGCTTAACTACCAACATCGGAAGGATTGGGGGATTTGAACGTGACTGGAGCGACAAAACTTGGGAAATGATCAGGTCTTTTTTGAAAGAATTTCCAAAGGCACTGAAAGAATTCTGTAATCTACTCGAACGCAACAAAATTTTCATGGATCGTACAATTGGTTGTGGCCCCATTTCGGCAGAGCGTGCTTTGGAATATTCCTTCACTGGTCCCAATCTTCGTGCTACAGGGGTGGATTACGACGTACGTGTGGCTTCCCCTTATTCTTCTTACCAGGATTTCGATTTTATTATTCCCGTTGGAACCTCTGGTGATACATACGATCGTTTTATGGTGCGCCAGGAAGAAATGTGGCAGTCGTTGCGTATCATTGAACAAGCCCTAAAAAATATGCCCAAGGAAGGCGTCTTTCATGCCGATATTCCCGACTTCTATCTTCCCCCCAAGGAAGAAGTGTATAATAACATGGAAGCCCTGATTTATCATTTCAAAATTGTGATGGGCGAAACGGATGTTCCGGTGGGGGAGGTATATCATGCCGTAGAAGGAGCAAACGGCGAACTAGGATTTTACCTGGTTAGCGATGGAGGACGCACACCCTATCGCTTGCATTTCCGACGCCCTTGCTTTATCTACTATCAGGCCTACCCTGAAATGATTCAAGGTACCTTGCTCAGTGATTCCATCATCACCATGAGCAGTATGAATATTATTGCCGGAGAACTGGATGCATAAAAAAAAACTATGGGAGCACAAATACACGGTACATTGGAATTTAATGCAGAAAAAAGAAAGGATATACGTTTTTCCGAAGAAGCTTTAAAGGAAATTGAAAAAATAAAATCAAGGTATCCTCAGGGAAAACAAAAATCTGCCTTAATACCTGTGCTTCATATTGCTCAGGCTGAAAATGATGGATGGCTTAGCCCCGAGGTGATGGATTATGTAGCCTCACTTTTGAACATTCAACCCATTGAAGTTTTTGAAGTGGCTTCATTCTATACCATGTTCAATCTGAAGCCCGTGGGCAAATGTGTGATTGAAGTGTGCCGCACTTCTTCGTGCTGGCTTCTAGGTGCCGAAGACATCATCAAATACATTGAAAAAAAATTGGGTATAAAAGAGGGCCAAACCACTCCCGACGGGATGTTTACTTTGAAAACCGTCGAATGCCTGGGATCTTGCGGAACTGCCCCCGTGATGCAAGTGGGCGCTTCCTATCATGAAAACCTCACATTTGAAAAAGTGGATAAAATCCTGGATAAATATCGGGCAGAAGGCAGGAGGCGTAATTATACGGATCTTGATTATGAAAATACCAAATAGTTGTTGAACCATGGGAAGGAAGCTTTTACTTGCACACGAAAATGTTCCGGGTATTGATCGATTGGATGTTTATCGTGCCCATGGCGGCTACGCATCCGTTGAGAAAGCCCTTAAAAGCATGAAGCCCGAAGACGTGGTGGAAGAGGTTAAGAAATCGGGACTGAGGGGAAGGGGTGGAGCTGGCTTTCCGACGGGATTGAAATGGAGTTTTTTGGCAAAGCCCGAAGGCGTTCCGCGCTACCTGGTATGCAATGCCGACGAGTCGGAACCCGGAACGTTCAAAGACCGCTACCTGATGGAAAAAATCCCTCATTCACTGATTGAGGGTATGATAGTGTCCTCTTATGCTTTGGGTTCTAATACTTCCTACATTTATATCCGCGGAGAATATTTTTATGTAAGCCGCATACTGGAAAAAGCCATTCAGGAAGCGTATGAGGCAGGTTGGCTTGGAAAAAATATTTTAGGTACGGATTATTCGTTGGATTTATATGTTCAGGTGGGTGCAGGGGCATACATATGCGGTGAAGAAACTGCGCTTATCGAATCATTGGAAGGAAAAAGAGGTAATCCCCGCATCAAACCGCCTTTCCCTGCCGTAGCAGGACTCTGGGGCTGCCCAACGGTGGTGAATAATGTAGAAACCATTGCCGCGGTGGCGCCTATTATCAACATGGGCGGTGAGGAATATGCCAAAATCGGTATCGGCAAATCCACCGGAACCAAACTTATCTCGGCCTCGGGCCACATCAACAAGCCCGGCGTGTACGAAATTGAATTGGGGCTTCCTGTGGAAGAATTTATATACAGTGATCAGTATTGCGGAGGCATTCGCAACGGAAAAAAACTTAAAGCAGTGGTGGCCGGAGGTTCTTCGGTTCCCATCCTGCCTGCTGATTTAATTTTAAAAACGGCTAAAGGAGAACCCCGCCTGATGACTTACGAGTCGCTTTTCGACGGGGGGTTTCAATCCGGAACCATGTTGGGCAGCGGCGGGTTCATTGTGATGGACGAAGATACCAGCATTGTCAAAAACCTATGGAATTTCACCCGCTTCTATCATCACGAAAGTTGCGGACAATGTTCTCCTTGCCGCGAGGGAACCGGTTGGATGGAAAAAATACTCCATAAATTTCTTGAAGGAACAGCCAATCTATCGGATATTGATTTGCTTTGGGATATCCAAAGCAAGATTGAAGGAAAAACCATTTGCCCACTGGGCGATGCGGCTGCATGGCCCGTGGCTTCGGCTATCAGGCATTTCAAGCAGGAATTTGAAGAAATTGCCAAAAGCAAAAAATTCAAGGACGTTTCGCATTACGAACGCCTTCACAAACCTGCCATGGCATAATAATAATGGAATTATGAAAGTTACCATTGACGGCATAGAAATTGACGTTCCGAAAGGAACCACCATATTGCAGGCCGCCCGCATGATAGGCAAAAAAGTGGCACCCCCGGCCATGTGTTATTATTCCAAACTGAAAACCACCGGCGGATATTGCCGCACCTGCATTGTAAAGGTAACCAAGGCTAGCGCACAAAACCCCAATCCCATTCCGAAGCCCGTGGCATCATGCCGCACGGAAGTGGCTGATGGCATGGAAGTACAGAATTTCACTTCTCAGGAAGTGATAGAAGCCAGAAAAGGCGTGGTGGAATTTCTGCTCATCAACCATCCTTTGGATTGCCCTATTTGCGACCAGGCCGGTGAATGCAAACTACAGGATTTGGGGTATGAACACGGTTCAGCCAAGACACGTTATGAATTCAAACGCCGTGAGTATGAAATGATCGACATTGGCGATAAGATCAAACTGCACATGAACCGTTGCATTTTGTGTTATCGCTGCGTGAAATTATGTGACCAACTCACCGATAAGCGTGTGCATGGTGTTATACATCGTGGCGATGCTGCCGAGATCAGCACTTATATCAAAAACGTCATCGATAATGATTTTTCCGGAAACGTCATTGATGTGTGCCCCGTGGGAGCCCTCACTGACCGTACCTTCAGATTTAAGCAAAGAGTGTGGTTTACTAAACCCGTGGATGCCAAAAGAAATTGCGATAAATGTTCGGGCAAAGTTCGCCTATGGCTGAAAGGGGAAGAAGTGTTGCGTGTAACGGCCAGAATGGATGAATGGGGAGAAGTGGAAGATTTTATTTGTAATGCCTGCCGGTTTGAAAAGAAAAGGAAATCTGACTGGACGATTGAAGGGCCTTCTAAAATTGACAGGCACAGCGTGATTTCCCAAAATCATTACGAACATTTGAACGAGTTGAAAGTTAAGGCCATGAAGCAACAGAAAGCGCTGGGCTTCATGCCGTTCGATAAACGCCCATAATAATTAGTTATGCTTCAACTGTTATTCATTAAACTTCTTATCTGCTTCGGGGTGTTTTTGGTATCCCTTGGAGTGGCCGCTTATTCCACTTTGTGGGAAAGAAAATTTGCCGCATTCCTTCAGGACAGGATAGGCCCCGACCGCGCAGGCCCGTTCGGTATCCTTCAACCCATTGCCGACGGGGTTAAAATGTTTATGAAGGAGGAATTTATCCCGACGCATTGTAACAAATTTCTCTTCATCCTGGGCCCTTCCTTATTTATGATTACGGCCTTGCTCACGGGAACCATGGTACCATGGACGCCTGATTTGGTAACTCCTTCCGGAAAAACCATCAGTTTTCAGATTGCCGATTTGCACGTGGGAGTACTTTTTATTTTTGGCGTGGTGTCGGTCGGAGTGTATGGTATCATGATAGGGGGTTGGGCATCGAACAATAAATATGCTTTGCTGGGTGCCATCCGTGCTTCCAGCCAAATGATTTCCTATGAACTGGCCATGGGCATTTCCATGATTGCGCTCCTGATTTCAGCAGGAGGTTCCCTTAGTGTACGCGAGATCGTCAATGCGCAGGATTCGGGTTTTGCAAATATCGTTTACCAGCCGCTGGGTTTTATCATCTTCTTTACCTGTGCCTTGGCTGAAGCGAACCGCGCCCCCTTTGACCTTCCGGAATGCGAAAGCGAACTGGTGGGCGGATATCACACAGAGTTTTCATCCATGAAGTTGGGCCTTTACCTGTTTGCAGAATATATCAA